>CAZYCD010000081.1:0-18624 GCA_964645345.1 uncultured Micromonosporaceae bacterium | reverse complement strand
GGCGCGCTGGACATCATCGTCATCGACTCGGTGGCCGCCCTGGTGCCCCGCGCCGAGATCGAGGGCGAGATGGGCGACAGCCACGTCGGCCTCCAGGCCCGGCTGATGAGCCAGGCGCTGCGGAAGATCACCGGCGCTCTCAGCAACTCCGGCACCACCGCGATCTTCATCAACCAGCTCCGCGAGAAGATCGGCGTTATGTTCGGTTCGCCCGAAACGACCACCGGTGGCAAGGCGCTGAAGTTCTACGCGTCGGTCCGGCTGGACGTGCGGCGCATCGAGAGCCTCAAGGACGGTGGCGACGCGGTCGGAAACCGCACCCGGGTCAAGGTCGTGAAGAACAAGTGCCTCGCCGAGGGCACGAATGTCTTCGACCCGGTGACCGGTGCGATGCACCGGATCGAAGACATCGTTGACGGTCGAATGCCTGTCTCTGTCGTGGCCGCGGCGAAGGATGGGACCCTGCACGTCCGCCCGGTGACGGCCTGGTTCGATCAGGGCGAGCAGGACGTGCTGGGGCTGCAGTTGCGTGGAGGGGGGACGCTCTGGGCAACGCCCGATCACAAAGTGCTCACCGAGCTGGGTTGGAAGGCGGCCGGCGAGCTTCGGCCGGGCGACCGGGTGGCGCAGCCACGCCAGTTCCTTGGCTTCGGCCACGCCGAACCCTTCACACCCGCGCAGGCTCGGCTGCTCGGGTACCTCATCGGTGACGGCTACGTCGGCGGCAAGACTCCGGTGCAGTTCATCAACATCGAGGAGTCGCTGAAGGCCGACGTGGCGAAGATCGCTGCTGGCCTCGGCTGCGACGCCCACTCCCACCCGGACAAACTCGCCATCTCCCTGTCGCACCGTACGGGGGAGCGCAACGGGGTCCTGGAGCTCTGCCGCGAGGCGGGCATCTACGGGAAGCTTGCCTGGGAGAAGACGATTCCGGCGCAGATGTTCGCCCCGGACGTGTCGTCCGAGGTGATCGGCAACCTCCTCTTCGGACTACTCGAGACCGACGGGTGGGTCAGCCGCGAGCAGACGGGTGCGATTCGGGTTGGCTACACGACCACGTCGGAGCAGCTGGCACATCAGGTCCACTGGCTGCTGCTGAGGTACGGCATCGCCAGCTCAGTACGGCGGTACGATGCGACCGGCCAGCGCCCCAGCATCATCAAGGGTCGCCGCGTCCAGGCGAAGCGGGTGACCTATGAGGTTCGTATCGCCGGCAGCGACAACGTCGAGGCGTATGCCGAGGCGGTTCCGTTGTGGGGACCTCGCGGCCAGGCCCTGCGGGCCGCTCTGGACCAGACGACCGGACGCCGACGCGGCTCGCAGGCGGTCTACCTGTCGAGCCAGCTGACCGAGCCGATCCTGGCGCACCTGCGCAGTCGGGACGTCACCCCGACTCAGGCCGCGCAGCTTATCGGTCCGACGGCCGGCGATCCTCGTGGCGGGATGAAGCAGGTGCTCGGCCTCGCCCAGATCCGCCGGGACCGGGTGCGGCTGCTCGCAGAGGCGCTGGACGACGCGTTCCTGCGTGAGGCGCTTGGGGATCAACTCCGTTATGCGACAGTCCGTGGTGTCCTGCCAGTCCAGCGGCGGCGCACGTTCGACATTGAGGTTGAGGACCTGCACACGTTCGTGGCGGACAACGTAGTCGTCCACAACTGCGCCAGCCCGTTCAAGCAGGCCGAGTTCGACATCATCTACGGCCAGGGCATCTCCCGTGAGGGCTCCCTGATCGACGTGGGCGTCGAGCAGAGCATCATCCGCAAGTCCGGCGCCTGGTACACCTACGACGGCGACCAGCTCGGCCAGGGCAAGGAGAACGCCCGTAAGTTTCTCAAGGAGAACCCGGACGTCGCCGTCGAGATCGAGAAGAAGATCCTCGAGAAGCTGGGCGTGGGGGCCGGTGCGGCGACCGATGCCGCCGGTGGTCCCGAGGTCGTCACCGTGGACTTCTGACCGTGCCCGGACGCCGACGTGGCGCGCGGACGGGGCGGGGCTGGGATGCCGCCCCGCCCCGTCCCCGTAAGCCCCGCGAGCGGCCGACCGGTACCGGCGAGGACGACGTCCCTCCACTCTGGACGCCCGAGGAGGACGCCTACACGCGCGCCCCAGCGCGCCCGGTCGACACCCCGCCCGGCGAGGAGAAGACAACCCCGGCCAAGGATCCTGCCCAGGTCGCCCGGGACATCTGCCTCCAGCAGCTCGCCGTCCGCCCGCGTACCCGTGCCGAGCTCGCCGCGACCTTACGCAGGCGGGGTATCGCCGACAGTGTCGCGGCCGAGGTGCTCGACCGGTACGACGAGGTGGGGCTGATCGACGACGCCGCGTTCGCAAGGGCGTGGGTCACCAGCCGGCACCACGGCAAGGGATTGGCCCGGCGTGCCCTGGCCGGCGAGCTGCGCCGCCGGGGAGTCGACGGTGAGCTTGTCGGCGCGGCGCTGGAGGAGGTCGACGGGCCGACCGAGGCGGCGACCGCGAGGGCGCTCGTCGAGCGCCGGCTGCGCGCGATGTCGTCCGGCCCGCCCGACGCGGTGTTCCGGCGCCTGGTCGGCATGCTGGCCCGCAAGGGGTACCCGCCGGGTGTCGCGATCGGCGCCGTCAAGGATGTCCTCGCCGCCCGCGAGGACGAGGCGGGAGTCTTCGCGGAACTGGTCGATCCGGACGCGATGCCCGATCTTCTCGACGACGCCGATGGGCCGATCCGGTGATACCCCTTCCGCCGAATTCACGATGTCGACGTTTCCCCAGGTAGGCGATGCGTAGCCGTGTGTACCTGGTAACGGCGGAAGGGGCTTTCTTGACCGAACCGGTATCGGCCACCTAGCCTCGGGTTACCAGAGGAGAACGTCCGAGCATCGCGGCTTACCGCACAACATAGATCGCGTAACAGTACGGCATCATTTGAACCGCCTCCGGGCGGCTGGAACGTCAATCGTCGACGCACCGTTGGTGCGCGGCGACCCGGCGTACCCGCCGGACGGTGACCGGGCGCTCCCGGCTACCGCCCGGCACGATCGACCGCACCTTTGACTCGGACCCTCTCCTCACCGGGCACCGCACCGGGCTCTCGTAGCCGGGCGCGAACGGGGAAGGGAGGCGACCGTGACGGCGCTGGTCATGGTCCTGATCGGCGTGGTGGTGGTGCTCGCCGCGCTGGTTGCGGTCGCCCTTGCGCTCATCGTCCGGACCGTCCGCCCGCTGCGGCCGGCCCCCGGGTCGGCGGCCGCGCCTGAGGACAACGTTTACGTGGCCGAGCGGGACCGCCAGGAGCAGTCGCTCGCGGCACTGCGGGACGCCGCCGACGAGGCGAGCTCCGCGGTGGAGGAGGCCCGCGCGAAGGCGACCACGGCCCGTACCGAACTGGCCGCCGCCAAGGCCGAGGCGAACGCGGCCCGGGCCGAGGCCAAGCGGGTGCTGACCGCCGCGCACACCGAGGCGGACACCATTTTGGAGCGCGCACACCGGCAGGCCGAGCAGGACGCCGAGCAGGCGCGGGTCACCGCCCGCCGGACCGGCGAGCGCGAGATCGCGATGCTCACCGCGACGGCCCGCGAACAGTCCGCCGACGCCGAGCGCCGCCAGCAGCGCCTGGACGAGCGCGAGCGGCTGCTGGCCGAGGAGGCCGAGCGGCTGGCCGAGCGGGACCGCCGGATCAGCGGCAGTGAGGCGGAGTTGGCGGACCGCGAGGTCGCGATGGGGATCCGTGAGGCGACCCTGACCGAGATGGAGGAGGAGCGCCGCCGCGAGCTGGAGCGGGTCGCCGGCCTCACCGCCGACGCGGCCAAGACCGAGCTGATCGAAATGATCGAGACGCAGGCCAAGCGCGAGGCCGCGCTGCTGGTACGGGACATCGAGAACGAGGCGCGCGGTACCGCCGAGCAGCGCGCCCGGCACGTCGTGGTGGACGCCATCCAGCGGGTGGCCAGCGAGCAGACCGCGGAGAGCGTGGTCAGCGTGCTGCACCTGCCGACGGACGAGATGAAGGGCCGGATCATCGGCCGCGAGGGCCGCAACATCCGGGCGTTCGAGTCGGTGACCGGGGTCAACCTGATCATCGACGACACGCCGGAGGCGGTGCTGCTGTCGTGTTTCGATCCGGTACGCCGGGAGATCGGCCGGCTGACGCTGGAGAAGCTGGTACTCGACGGGCGCATCCACCCGCACCGCATCGAGGAGGTCTTCGAGCAGGCGCGGCACGAGGTCGAGCGGCTGTGCCTGCGGGCGGCCGAGGATGCCCTGGTCGAGGTGGGCATCACCGACATGCACCCGGAGCTGATCACGTTGCTGGGCCGGCTGCGGTACCGGACGAGCTACGGCCAGAACGTCCTCAAGCACCTGGTGGAGACCGCGCACATCGCCGGGATCATGGCGGCCGAGCTGCGCCTGGACGTACCGCTGATCAAGCGCGGCGCGTTCCTGCACGACATCGGCAAGGCGTTGACCCACGAGGTGGAGGGCAGCCACGCGCTGATCGGTGCCGACCTGGCCCGCAAGTACGGCGAGTCCGACGAGGTGGTGCACGCGATCGAGGCGCACCACAACGAGGTACCCCCGCAGACCATCGAGGCGGTGCTCACCCAGGCGTCGGACGCGTGCTCCGGGGGCCGGCCGGGTGCCCGCCGGGAGAGCCTCGAGGCGTACGTCAAGCGGCTGGAGCGCATCGAGGAGATCGCGGGCGGCAAGCAGGGCGTGGAGAAGGTCTTCGCCATGCAGGCCGGCCGGGAGATCCGGGTGATGGTCAAGCCGGACGACGTTGACGACATCGGCGCGGCGGTACTGGCCCGGGACGTGGCCAAGCAGATCGAGGAGGAGCTGACCTACCCGGGTCAGATCCGGGTGACCGTGGTCCGCGAGTCCCGGGTCACCGAGATCGCCCGCTGACCGACGACGCCTGCGGAACACCGACGGCTACCCTAAGAGCTCGACGGGAAGAGAGGGCGTCGGTGCCGAAGAGCTTCAAGGTCGTTACCTACGGCTGCCAGATGAACACGCACGACTCGGAACGGATCTCCGGTCTGCTGGAGAGTGCCGGATATGTCCGGGCGGACGAGGCGGACACGCCGGACGTCGTGGTGTTCAACACCTGCGCCGTTCGGGAGAACGCCGACAACCGGCTCTACGGCAACCTGGGCCACCTGCGGCCGACGAAGCTGGCCAACCCGGGCATGCAGATCGCGGTCGGCGGCTGCCTGGCGCAGAAGGACCGGGGCGACATCGTCGCCAAGGCGCCCTGGGTCGACGTGGTCTTCGGCACCCACAACATCGGCTCGCTGCCGGTGCTGCTGGAGCGTGCCCGGCACAACCAGCGCGCCGAGGTGGAGATCCTGGAGTCGCTGGAGGTCTTCCCGTCCACGCTGCCCACCCGGCGCGAGTCGAACTACGCCGGGTGGGTGTCCATCTCGGTCGGCTGCAACAACACCTGCACCTTCTGCATCGTCCCGTCGCTGCGCGGCACGGAGAAGGACCGCCGGCCCGGCGACATCCTGGCCGAGGTCGAGGCGCTGGCCGCGGACGGCGTGCTCGAGGTGACCCTGCTCGGGCAGAATGTCAACTCGTACGGCGTGGAGTTCGGCGACCGGTACGCGTTCGGGAAGCTGCTGCGGGCGTGCGGCGGGATCGACGGGTTGGAGCGGGTGCGGTTCACCAGCCCGCACCCCAAGGACTTCACCGACGACGTGATCGCCGCGATGGCCGAGACGCCGAACGTCTGTCACCAGCTCCACATGCCGCTGCAGTCCGGCTCGGACGCGGTACTGCGGGCGATGCGCCGCTCGTACCGGCGCGACCGGTACCTGGGGATCATCGAGAAGGTACGGGCGGCCATGCCGGACGCCGCGATCACCACGGACATCATCGTCGGGTTCCCGGGTGAGACCGACGTGGACTTCGAGCACACCCTCGAGGTGGTCCGCGAGGCCCGGTTCTCCTCGGCGTTCACCTTCCAGTACTCGAAGCGGCCGGGTACCCCGGCGTCCACAATGGACGGTCAGGTGCCGAAGGCGGTCGTTCAGGAGCGCTACGACCGGCTGATCGCCGCGCTGGAGGATATCAGCTGGGCGGAGAACCGCCGGCTCGTCGGGCAGACCGTCGAGGTACTGGTGGCGGTCGGCGAGGGGCGGAAGGACGGCGCGACCGGCCGGCAGTCCGGACGCGCCCGCGACGGCCGGCTGGTCCACTTCGGTCCGGCTCCGGACGTGGTGCCCGGCGACCTGGTCGAGGCGACGATCACCTACGCCGCCCCGCACCACCTCAACGCCGACGGTCCGCTGGTGTCCCACCGCCGTACCCGCGCAGGCGACAAGCACCGCGGCGGTACGGCGGCCGCCGCGACCCCCGGCCTGACCGTGAAGCCCACCGCCACCCTGCTGGGGATGCCGACCGTCGGCGCCAAATGATCGAGGCGTCCACCGTCCGGTGAACGCCCCGACCTCTATGTGGTGTTTCAGTTGGTGTGCGGGCCAGTCGGCGCCTGCGGAGCCGACTGAAGTTGGCGTTCGACTAGCTCGTGTGCTCCGCCAGGTCGAGGAACTGGCGCTTGGCGGCCAGCGCCTGCTCCGCCTCCCGGATTCGCTTGGTGTCCCCGGCGGCCTGCGCGCGGGCCAGCCGCGCCTCGGCCTCGGCCACCTGGTCGCGCATCTGGCTCAGCAGCGGGTTGTCCGTCGGGGTGGTGCGCCGCCAGGCCACGTCCATGGCCCCGCGGACCTTCTCCTCGACCGCGCGCAGCCGGCGGTCCAGGCCGGCCGCCGCCTCCCGGGAGACCCGCCCAGCGTCGTGCCACTGGGCCTGGATCTCCCGCAGCTTGGCCTGCGCGGCCTTCGGGTCGGCCTCCACGTCCAGGGCCTCGGCCTGGCTGAGCAGCTCGTGCCGCCGGTCGAGGCTGGCCTTCTGCTCCGCGTCCCGCGCCGAGAAGACCTCGCTGCGCTTGGCGAAGAAGGCGTCCTGGGCGGCCCGGAACCGTTCCCAGAGGCGCTGCTCGACCTCCTTGGCCGCGCGGGGCGCCGCCTTCCACTCGTTCATCAGGTCCTTGAGCCGGGCGGCGGTGGGCGCCCAGTCGGTGGACGTGGACAGCACCTCGGCCTCGCCGACCAGTTCCTCCTTGCGCGACTGCGCCTGCTTGCGGGCCGCGTCGAGGGTGGCGAAGTGCGCACCGCGCCGCCGGGTGAAGCCGTCGCGCGCCGTCGCGTACCGCTTCCACAACTCGCCGTCGGTCTTGCGGTCGACGCCGCGGATGGTTTTCCACTCCTCGAGGATCTCCTTGAACCGGTCGCCGGCCACCTTCCAGCTCGTGGACTCCGCGGCCAGCCGCTCGGCCTCCTCGACCAGGGCGGTCTTGTGGGCCACCGCCTCCGCGCGGGCCGCGCTGCGGGCCGCGTGGACCTCGCTGACCTTGGCGTCGGCGAGCGCGGTGAGCTTGTCCAGCCGCTCGATGAGGCCGTCGATGTCGCCGACCACGTGCGGCTCGTCCAGCTCCGAGCGCAGCTCCTTGATCCTCACCAGCGCGTGTTGGGCGTCGCCGGCGCCGGTACCGAGGCGGGTCTCGATCAGGTTGACCTCGGTGACCACGCCGTCGAACCGGCGGGCGAAGTGCGCGAGCCCCTCCTCCGGGGTACCGGCCTGCCACGAGCCCACGACCCGCTCGCCCGCGGCCGTCTTCACGTAGACCGTGCCGTCCTCGTCGACCCGACCGAACGCAGTCCAGTCGTTCATGCCCAACCTCGTTCTCCCGGAGCCACCGGGCGTCCCCGGCGGCGCCGCCACAGGCGCAGTAGGTTTCTCTCCGGCATTGTCACAGGTACAACCGGGTCCGCGTCGAGGCACTGGGGCCGACCGTGACCATACGGTGTCCTGGCGGGTTCACGAACCCCGCTTCCGCGTCCGGTTACGGTTGATCCGTGCCACTCGTCGCCGCCGCGGTATGCCCCTGTCCGCCCGTGATCGTCCCCGAGGTCGCCGCCGGCGCGGCGCCCGAACTCGACGATCTCCGCGCCGCGTGCGACGAGGCCGTCGCCCGCCTGCGGGCCGCCGGCCCGGACGTGGTCGTCGTGGTCGGTACCGGCGATCGGACGGCCTGGCGGCCGCGCGCCGAGTACGGCAGCCTGCGCCCCTGGGGGGTACCGATGGACGTCGCGCTGGACGGCCGCGGCCGGCCCGGGCTCCCGCTGAGCCTGACCATCGGCGCCTGGCTGTTGTCCCGGGCGGCCGGCCCGATCGCCCGGGTCGCCGAGGCGGCCAGCCTCGCGGCCGACGAGAAGCCCGCCGGCTGCGCGGCGTTCGGGTGTGAGTGCGCCGGTCGCGGTGCCCGGGTCGCGCTGCTCGCGATGGGCGACGGTTCGGCTGTCGGGTCGGTGCAGGCGCCCGGGATGGTCGACCTGCGGGCGGCGGCGTTCGACGACGGTACGGCGGCGGCACTGCGCTCGGCCGACCTGGACGCCCTGCTGGCACTGGACCCGGAGCTGGCGACCGAGCTGTTCTGCGCCGGCCGGCCGGCGTGGCAGGCGCTCGCCGGGGCCGCCGCCGGTACCGGCTGGGACGCCGAACTGCTTTACAGCGCGGCGCCCTACGGCGTCCGGTACCACGTGGCGAGCTGGACCGCGGAATGAGCCCGAGGGTCGTCGCGGTCGTCGGCCCGACGGCGGCCGGGAAGTCCGCGCTGAGCCTGGCGCTCGCCCACCAGCTGGGCGGCGAGGTGGTCAACGCGGACTCCATGCAGCTGTACCGCGGGATGGACATCGGTACCGCGAAGCTGGCCGTGCCCGAGCGCGAGGGCGTCGCGCACCACGTCCTGGACATCTGGGACGTGACCGAGCCGGCAAGCGTCGCGGAGTACCAGCGCCTGGCCCGCGCCGCCATCGACGGCATCCTGGCCCGGGGTGGGGTACCGCTGCTGGTCGGCGGCTCCGGCCTGTACGTGCGCGCGGTCCTGGACAGGTTCGAGTTCCCGGGTACCGACCCGGACCTGCGCGGCGCGCTGGAGGCCGAGCTGGCGTCGGTCGGGCCGGCCCCGCTGTACGCAAGGCTGGCCCGGCGCGATCCCGAGGCCGCCGCCCGGATCCTGCCCAGCAACGGCCGGCGGATCGTCCGGGCGCTGGAGGTCATCGCGCTGACCGGCGGCCCGTTCGAGGCGGCCCTGCCCGAGCCGGCGCCGCACTACGACAGCGTCCAGCTCGGGGTGGACCTCGACACCGCCGCGCTGGACCTGCGGATCGCGGTACGGGTGGAGCGGATGTGGCGGCTGGGGCTGGTGGAGGAGGTGCGGCGGCTGTCCGCGCAGGGGCTGGCCGACGGGCGTACCGCCAGCCGGGCGCTCGGGTACCAGCAGGTGCTGCGGTACCTGGCGGGGATGTGGGACGAACCGACCGCGGTGGCCCAGACGGTACAGGCGACCCGCCGCTTCGTACGGCGGCAGCGCTCCTGGTTCCACCGCGACCCGCGCATCTGCTGGCTGGACGGCGCGGCGCCCGACCTCGCGGCATCCGCACTGCGAGTGGTGGCGCGCGGCGGCGCGGCGGGTGCCGGAGAATAGGGCTCATGTACTTCGCGAAGGGCCACGGCACCGGCAACGACTTCGTCCTGTTGCCCGACCCGGACGGCGAGTTGGATCTCACGTCGGAGCTGGTGGCCCGGCTGTGCGCCCGGCACTTCGGCATCGGCGCGGACGGCGTGCTGCGCATCGTACGCACCGCCAAGCACCCCGAGGCTGCCCGGTACGCGGCGGACGCGGAGTGGTTCATGGACTACCGCAACGCCGACGGGTCGCTCGCCGAGATGTGCGGCAACGGCGCGCGGGTCTTCGCCAGGTACCTGGCGGGGTACGGGCTGGTCGACGCGTCCAGGTTCGCGGTGGCCACCCGGGCCGGTCTGGTCGACGTGCAGGTCACCGCGACCGAGGTGTCCGTGGACATGCCCCGGCCCCGGCTGGGCGGCGGGTCCGTGGTCCGTCTCGGCGGCGTGGACTACGCCGGTACCACGGCGGACGTCGGCAACCCGCACCTCGTGTGCCCGGTGGACGACGTGTCCACAGTGGACTTCCGGGAACCGCCCCAGTTCGACGCGGCGGTGTTCCCCGAGTCGGCCAACGTGGAGTTCATGGCCGCGGGGGAGCCGGTCGAGGGTACGGACACGCACGTGCTGATGCGGGTCTACGAGCGCGGCTCGGCGGAGACGCTGTCGTGCGGTACGGGCGCCTGCGCGGTGGCCGCGGTCGCGCTGCGCGACGGCGGGCTGGACTCTGGCACCGTGGCGCTCGACGTACCGGGCGGCCGGCTCACCATCACCCTCGACGGGGAGCGGTGCGTGCTGACCGGGCCGGCGGTCATCGTGGCCACCGGCGACGTCCTGCTGTAGCGAGCGGCGACTCTGGCGCGCCGCAGGAGGCGACTACCCCTCCGTGCCGATCGGGTCCGGCGTGTCCGGGTCGGCCGCGTCGCCCTTGGCCACCGCGCGCACGGCCGCGGCCACCGCCGGAGCCACCCGGGCATCGAAGACGCTCGGTACGATCACCGACGCGTTGAGCTTCTCGGTACCAACGGAGTCGGCGATGGCCTGGGCCGCGGCGATCGCCATCGGCTCGGTGAACTGCCGGGCCTGGGCGTCGAGCATGCCCCGGAACACGCCCGGGAAGGCGAGCACGTTGTTGATCTGATTGGGCTGGTCGGACCGGCCGGTGGCCACGACCGCCGCGTACTGCCGCGCGTCCCGTGGGTCCACCTCGGGGTCGGGGTTGGCCAGCGCGAAGACGATCGCGTCCTTGGCCATCGTGGCGATGTCCGCGCCGGTGAGCAGGTTGGGCGCGCTGACGCCGATGAACACGTCGGCACCCTTGACCGCGCCCGGCAGCCCGCCGGAGTAGTTGTCCCGGTTGGTGTTGTCGGCCAGCCACTGCCAGGCCGGGGTCAGCTCGGGCATGCCCCGGTAGAGGGCTCCGCGCCGGTCGTACGCGATGACGTCGCCGACGCCCTGGCGCAGGAGCAGCTTGATGATCGCGGTACCGGCGGCACCCGCGCCCGACACGACGACCCGCACCGCGGACAGCGGCTTGCCCACCACGCGCAGGGCGTTGGTCAGCGCGGCCAGCACGACGATCGCGGTACCGTGCTGGTCGTCGTGGAACACCGGGATGTCCAGCTTCTCGCGCAGCCGGGCCTCGATCTCGAAGCAGCGCGGCGCCGCGATGTCCTCCAGGTTGATGCCGCCGTACGCGGGTGCGATGGCCGTGACGATCCGGATGATCTCCTCGGTGTCCTGGGTGTCCAGCGGTACCGGCCAGGCGTCCACCCCGCCGAACCGCTTGAACAGCGCGGCCTTGCCCTCCATCACGGGCAGTGCCGCGGCCGGCCCGATATTGCCCAGCCCGAGTACCGCCGACCCGTCGGTCACCACGGCGACCGTGTTGCGCTTGATGGTCAGCCGCCGGGCGTCCTCGGGGTTGTCCGCGATGGCCAGGCACACCCGGGCCACCCCCGGGGTGTACGCGCGGGACAGCTCGTCGCGGTTGCGCAGCGCGACCTTCGGGGTGACTTCGATCTTGCCGCCCAGGTGCAGCAGGAAGGTCCGGTCGGAGACCTTGCGTACCTCTACCCCTGGCAACGCCCGGAGCGCGGCGACGACCTGCTCGGCGTGGTTGGCGTCGGCGGTGTCGCAGGTGAGGTCGGCGATGACGGATACCGGGTCGGAGTCGACCACGTCCAGGGCGGTGACGATCCCGCCCGCCTCGCCCACGCACATGGTGAGCCGGCCGATCGCGGACGCGTCGGCGGTGACCGCCACCCGGATGGTGATGGAGAACCCCGCGCTGGGCAGTGCTCGGCTGGCCACGTTCGTCCTCTTTCCCGCGTCGTGGTGGCTCGGCAGACAAACGCCGACTGTAGCCGGCCCCCGGGCGTCGCCGGCTGGCCCATTCTTGCTCGGCCCGGTCGGGCGCCCGGCCGGCGGGCTGCCGAATCCTGGATGCACTACGGGCGCGGCCGTGTCAGGCTTGAGGCAACATGACTGACGAGAACTTTGCGGCGCAAGACGCCGACATCTACACCGGTGACCTTGATCTCGAGGAGCGCAACGCGCTACGCCGCGTGGCCGGTCTGTCGACTGAGCTGTCCGACATCACCGAAGTCGAGTACCGGCAGCTGCGGCTCGAACGGGTCGTTCTGGTCGGGGTGTGGACCGAGGGCACGGCCGAGGATGCGGACAACTCGCTCGCCGAGCTGGCCGCGCTCGCCGAGACCGCGGGCTCCCTGGTGCTGGAGGGGCTGGTGCAGCGGCGCGGCCGGCCGGACGCGTCGACCTTCATCGGCCGGGGCAAGGTCGGCGAGCTGCGCGCCGTGGTCGAGTCCACCGGCGCCGACACGGTGATCTGCGATGGCGAGCTGTCCCCGAGCCAGCTGCGCACCCTGGAGTCCCAGGTACGGGTCAAGGTGATCGATCGGACCGCGCTGATTCTGGACATCTTCGCCCAGCACGCCAAGAGCAAGGAGGGCAAGGCGCAGGTCGAGCTGGCCCAGCTCCAGTACTTCCTGCCCCGGCTGCGCGGTTGGGGCGAGGCGCTGTCCCGGCAGGCCGGCGGTAGCGGGCGGGGCGGCGGGGCCGGCGGCGGCGTCGGCGTGCGCGGCCCCGGTGAGACCAAGCTCGAACTCGACAGGCGGCGCATCCGCACCCGCATCTCCCGGCTCAAGCGGGAGATCGAGGCGATGCGGACCATCCGCGACACCAAGCGGGCCAGCCGCCGGCGCAACGCGGTACCGGGCGTGGCGATCGTCGGGTACACGAACGCGGGCAAGTCGAGCCTGCTGAACCGGTTGACCGGTGCGGGGGTACTCGTGGAGGACGCGCTGTTCGCCACGCTCGACCCGACCACCCGGCGCGCCGAGACCCGGGAGGGTCGGGTCTACACCCTCTCGGACACCGTCGGCTTCGTCCGGCACCTGCCGCACCAGCTCGTCGAGGCGTTCCGCAGCACGCTGGAGGAGGTCGCCCAGGCCGACCTGGTCCTGCATGTGGTGGACGGCGCCCACGCCGACCCGGAGGAGCAGGTGCGGGCGGTCCGCGAGGTACTGGCCGAGGTGGGCGCGGACACGCTGCCCGAGCAGCTCGTGGTCAACAAGATCGACGCGGCGGACGAGGAGACCCTGCTGCGGCTGAAGCGGACCTGGCCCGACGCCGTGTTCTGCTCGGCCCGTACCGGCCGGGGCATCGACGACGTCCGCGCCACGATCGAGTCGCGGCTGCCCCGCCCGGACGTCGAGCTGTCCGTTCTCGTTCCCTATGACCGCGGTGACCTGGTCGCCCGGGTACACCATCGTGGCGAGGTACTGAGCACCGAGCACCAGGACGCGGGTACCCTTCTGCGGGTGCGCGTGGACGCGGTGCTTGCTGCCGAGTTGGCGCGTTACGTGGTAACTGTTAGCTCCGTCGGCGGTAACGTGCGGTAACCGAGGCTCGAAGATCGGTTCTCCCGCTAACCGCGACGCTCTGCGAGACTGGTCCGATGCGACGTTATGCGTTAGCGGTCTTCGCGGTGCTCGGACTACTGGCCGTGCCGGCGACCGCCGCGCATGCCGATCCGAGCGCCGCGCCGACACTGCCTGTACCCACCCCGGTGCCCGGTCAAACCCTGTGCTCCGTGGACTCCACCCTGTACGGGTTGACCGGGCTGGTCGCTACCGCCGACGGGTACGCCGTGGTGAACCAGGCCAACAGCGGCAAGCTGCAGGTCACCCTGCTCAACAATTCCTGCCAGCGCAACGGCAGCATCCCGTACAGCGGCAACTCGCCCAGCGCCCGTGACCCGCGGGACCTGGCGATGAGCGCGGACGGCTCGGCTTTCTGGGTGGCGGACACCGGTGACTCGGTGACCGCCCCGAGCCGGGCGACGATCGCGGTCTGGAAGCTGCCCGCGGACAAGTCGAAGGGCACGATCTACCGCTACGTGTACCCGCAGGGCGACGTCCACTCGGCCGACGCCATGCTGCTCAACGGCGACGGGTCGCCGATCTTCGTGACCCGGGTGGCCAGCGGCCCGTCCGGCATCTACGTGCCCGCCGCCGCGCCGGACCCGTCCGGCAAGAACGTGCCGCTGAAGAAGGTGGGCGATTTCACGCCCCAGAACACCGGTACCGACAACAGGCTCGGCATCGTCGGTCGGCAGCAGGTCACCGGCGGGGCGAACTCGCCGGACGGCAAGCACGTCGTGCTGCGCACCCTGTCGGACGCCTACGAGTGGAGCGTGCCGGACGGCGACGTCGTCAAGGCGCTGACCACCGGCACCCCGCTGATCACGCCGCTGCCCGATGAACCGCAGGGCGAGGCGATCACCTACAGCCATGACGGCAAGAGCTTCCTGACCGTGTCGAACCAGGGCAGCGGCGTCAAGGTGTCGATCCTCAGTTACAAGCCGGCCGTGGCGGCGGCGGCGACGAAGCCGGCCACGGTGGGCGGCGCGGGCGGGGGTGGCTCGGTCAAGGTCGACACCCGCGGCTGGTTCAGCAAGCTTTCGCTGCAGCAGCTCACCTATCTGGTCGGCGGCGTCGGCCTGCTCGGCCTGCTGATGGTCGTGGGCGGCGTGCTCGGGATCAGGGCGGCCCGCCGCCGGCCCCGCCCGGGGCCGACAAACCGGACGCGTCCCGGCGAGCGGTGGTCCGAGGACGACGGGCAGGGCGGCCCGGGCGGCCTCGCCCCGGTCCCGGACGACCCGTACCAGCAGCGGGACGGCCGGTACGACGCGGACCGGTACGAGGCGCAGCGGTATGCGGGCACCGACTACCCGCCGTCCCAGGGCGGGTACCAGCAGCCCGGCTACCCCGACGAGCCCCGGTACCCGGACCAGGGGTGGACCCAGCCGCCGCCGCAGGCGCCCGAGCGCGGGGGCCGGACGTACCGGGCCGGCCGGGGCGGGCAGGAGACCGGGCACTACGAGGACAGCGACCGGGGCGGCCCGTACTCGCGTGGCGGGCACGGCGGCACCTACCAGTCCGGTTACCAGGACGGCGGGTACCCGGGGGACTCGTACCAGGCCGGTTCGTACCAGGGCGGCGGGTACCAGGGCGGCGGGTACGGCGCGGCCGACCCCGGCGGGTACCAAGAGCCTGCCCAGCCGACCTCCCGTGACACCGGGCGCGACAACGGCATCGCCCGCTCGCACCGCACGCGGACACCGAAGGCGCGTGGTGCCGCGCCCGTCAAGGGCGGCTACGCCGAGGAGCACGCGGGCTTCGACGACCTCCGGCGGCTGAGCGAGGAGGACTGACCCGATCCGTTCCGGACCGCAAGCCGCGGCCCGGAACGTCCGGCGGCATCCACGCTCAGATGCGGCGCAGCACCGCCACCACGCGGCCGAGGATGGTCGCCGTGTCGCCCGCGATCGGCTCGAACGCCTCGTTCTGCGGCATCAGCCATACGTGTCCGCCGCGGCGCCGGTAGGTCTTGACGGTCGCCTCGCCCTCGAGCATGGCCGCGACGATCTCGCCGTTCTCGGCTGTCTGCTGCTGCCGGACCACCACCCAGTCGCCGTCGCAGATCGCGGCCTCGACCATCGAGTCGCCCTTGACCTGGAGCAGGAACAGGTTGCCCTCGCCGACCAGCTCGCGGGGCAGCGGGAAGACGTCCTCGACGGCCTGCTCGGCAAGGATCGGTCCACCGGCCGCGATCCGGCCGAGCACCGGCACGTAGGCCGGGGTGGGCCGGGCAGCCCGTGCCGCCTCCTCTTCTTCGGCGCTCAGCTCGCTGGGCGGCCGGACGTCGACCGCGCGCGGCCGGTTGGGGTCGCGGCGCAGGTAGCCCTTCTTCTCCAGCTCCTTGAGCTGGTAGGCCACGCTCGACGGGGAGACCAGCCCGACCGCCTCGCCGATCTCGCGCACGCTCGGCGGGTAGCCGTGCCGCTCCACCCATTCGCGGATGAAGTCGAGGATCAGGCGTTGCCGGCTGGTCAGCTCCTCGCTGATGAGGTCGGGCAGGCCCGAGGGCACCGAGGTGACCGCGCGCAGCGGGGCGTTGGCGGGCACGGCCCGGCCCGCTGCGCCGGCCGCGTGCCGCGCGCCGCGCCGCCTCGCCTCGGCCAGCGACGCTGGCTGGTCCGGCTGGTCGCCGCCGGCGCTGCGGCGGTCTCCGCCGGCTCGGCGTGCTGTGCTGCGGTCCTCGCTCGACACCACGGTCTCCTGTCGCCCGGTCTGGTCGGTATCCGTGGCCATGACCGTATCCCGGCTATCTGACAACTTCAAACATCTGTACGACGTGTCGCGCCGGGTCTCTCGACTTCTGTCGTACCCGTCTGGTACACCATCGTACGTGAGTTCGATCGAACTTCCGTTCGATGAGGGGGTCGCGATGGCGACGGTGGGGATCGCGCTGGGGGGTCGGTCGGGGCGGGGCTGGTCGCGGCGGGGCCGGCGCCAGGACCGGATGCGGCAGCGTCGGGTGCCACAGGACCTGGTGCGCGACGGCCGGCCGCCGCGCCGCGGGGTCCGGCTCACCCGGCGGGGGCGGCTCGTGCTGCTGGCGCTACTGCTCGTGCTGACCGGCGTGGTGGGCGTGCTGGTCGCGGCATCGACGGGCGAGGCCGCCGCACCGGCCGGGCCCGCGCCCACGGTCGTCGTGCAGCCGGGGGACACCTTGTGGTCCATCGCGGCGCGTTACGCGCCCGGACCCGACCCGTTCCGCACGATCGAGCAGATCCGCCAGCTCAACGGGCTGTACGGATACACGGTGCAGCCGGGCGAGACGCTCATGCTGCCGGTCCGCCACGGATAAGGCCCGACACACCGGGCTGTACCGGCGTGTCCAGGTTGCGCATCCCTGGGATCGGGGCTAACGTTTGACCACAACATCTAGTAGTTACAAGGGTGTAAGTCATCCACAGGTTGTGGACGATTCGCTACCGCCCCGGTACCAGCCCGGCGTCGAGGGTCGACCGTCTGTCGGTCCGTCGACCCCCGTTGGCATGCCCTCGGGTGGGCGGCACCCGCACGTCGCGATCGGAGGTGGGCAATGCGGTGTCCGTACTGCCGTAATGCCGACTCCAGAGTGGTCGACTCCCGGGAGGCGGACGACGGACAGCTCATCCGCCGCCGCCGGCACTGCCAGGGCTGCGGCAAGCGGTTCACGACCGTCGAGGAGGCCGTCCTCGCCGTGGTCAAGCGCAGCGGGGTCACCGAGCCGTTCAGTCGCCTGAAGATCATGGCCGGGGTACGCAAGGCGTGCCAGGGGCGGCCGGTCGACGAGGACGCGATCGCGCTGCTGGCCCAGCGGGTCGAGGAGGTCATCCGGGCCCGGGGCGCCGCCGAGGTGCCGAGCAACGAGGTGGGCCTCGCGATCCTCGGTCCGCTGCGGGACCTGGACGAAGTGGCGTACCTGCGGTTCGCCAGCGTCTACCGGTCCTTCGAATCGTTGGGTGACTTCGAGCGCGAGATCGCCTCGCTGCGCGCGGGACGGGAACGGGATGCGGCGACGGCGGATGCGCCGGCCGCGACGGGGGCCGCAGAGCCGGCCCCCGTGGGCTGACGGGGTTCGGCCATGGGACAGGCACAGTCAACGGTTGAGGGTGTCGCGGCGATGTGCGCCGCACAGGCGAGGGGGATGGCATGACGGGCGCCGTGGGTACGTCTGGCGCGAACGGTCGTGGTCGGGGCCGGGGCGCCGCGCAGTCGGGGGGCTTGCGCGTCGACCGGGTATGGACGACCGAGGGGGTCCACCCGTACGACGAGGTGGAGTGGGAGCGCCGGGACGTCGTGATGACGAACTGGCGGGACGGCTCGGTCAACTTCGAGCAGCGCGGTGTCGAGTTCCCGACCGCGTGGAGCGTCAACGCGGCGAACATCGTCACCACCAAGTACTTCCGTGGCGCGCTGGGTACCCCGGACCGCGAGTGGAGCCTGCGCCAGCTCATCGACCGGGTGGTACACACCTACCGCAAGGCCGGCGAGGAGCACGGGTACTTCGGCAGCGCCGGCGACGCCGAGGTGTTCGAGCACGAGCTGACCTGGATGCTGCTGCACCAGGTGTTCAGCTTCAACTCACCGGTGTGGTTCAACGTGGGTACCGCCTCGCCGCAGCAGGTCTCCGCGTGCTTCATCCTCGCCGTTGACGACTCGATGGACTCGATCCTCGACTGGTACAAGGAAGAGGGTCTGATCTTCAAGGGCGGCTCGGGGTCGGGCGTCAACCTGTCGCGCATCCGCTCCTCCCGCGAGCTGCTCTCCAGCGGCGGCACCGCGTCCGGCCCGGTCAGCTTCATGCGCGGTGCGGACGCATCGGCCGGCACCATCAAGTCCGGCGGCGCCACCCGGCGGGCGGCCAAGATGGTGATCCTGGACGTCGACCACCCCGACGTCGAGGAGTTCATCGCGACCAAGGCGCGCGAGGAGGACAAGATCCGCGCGCTGCGCGACGCCGGCTTCGACATGGACCTCGGCGGCGCGGACATCGTCAGCGTGCAGTACCAGAACGCCAACAACTCCGTCCGGGTGTCCGGCGAGTTCATGGCGGCGGTACGCGACGGCGGCAGCTTCGAGCTGCGCGGGCGGCTGGACGGCCGGTCGGTCAAGACGGTCGACGCCAAGGAGCTGTTCGGCAGGATCGCGCAGGCCGCGTGGGAGTGCGCCGACCCCGGCATCCAGTACGACGACACCATCAACGACTGGC
>CAZYCD010000080.1:0-18782 GCA_964645345.1 uncultured Micromonosporaceae bacterium | reverse complement strand
GGCCGGGACGGCGCCGCCGGGCTCGGGCTGGACGGCGCCGCCGGGCTCGGCCTGGGCGGCGCCGCCGGGCTGGGCCGGTTTCCCGGGTGCGGGCGCCGTCCCCACCGCCCGCCTCCGCACCGGTACCGGCGGAGGATCCACCACCACCGCGGTACCCCTGGCCACCGGCTCCGGCCGGCCGCGCACCAGCCGGTGCAGAGCGGTGCCCGCGAGCAGGTCGTTGAGCTTGACCATCACGGCCACGCCCACGGGCAGCAGGATCACCACCGGCCAGTCCACCAGTTCGGCGAGGGCCAGCAGCACGCCGAGCACGATCATGCCCTCGAACAGCAGGAAGCAGGCCACCCCGCCGGGATGCAGGTACCGCAGGCGCAGCAACCGCGCGTACAGCGGCCTCCGGCGCCTGCTACCGCCCACCGGAGCGGTCGAGGTCACCGGCCACCCTCCGGGCCGCGACCCCCGCCCGCCTGGGCTCGGGCGGCACTGAGCGCGAAGACCGCCGCCTCCAGGGCGTAGCCCCGGTCGTCGGACCCGCCCTTCACGGCCGCGTTGCACTCCGCGGCGGCGTGCATCGCGTCGACCAGCCCCTCCGGCGTCCAGCCCCGGGCCTGCCGCTGCGCCCGCTCGATCTTCCAGGCCGGCATGCCAAGGGTGCTGGCCAGCTGGTACGGGTTGCCCCGCCCGGCCGCGGCGACCCGGGCGACGGTACGCACGCCGTCAGCCAGGGCGTCGGCGATCGGTACCGGATCGACACCCACCTGCAACGCCCAGCGCAGCGCCTCCAGCGCAGCCGGGACATCGCCGACCATCGCGGCATCCGCAACCGTGAACCCGCTGACCTCGGCCCGGCCCCGGTAGTAGCGGGCGACCGTCTCCGGCGTGATCCGCCCGTCGGTGTCCGCGATGAGCTGCGAGCAGGCGGCGGCCAGCTCCCGCAGGTCGTTGCCGACCGCCACGAGCAGCGCCTCGGCGGCCTGCTCGGTGCACCGGCCGCCCAGCCGCTGCAACTCGTCGCGGACGAAGTCCACCCGCTCCCGGTGGCGGGTCAGCTTGGCCGCGGCGACCACCGTCGCGCCCGCGTCGCGCAGCCCGTCCGCGAACGCCTTGCCCTTGGCCCCGCCCGGATGCGTCACGACGAGGCTGACCTCGGGATCCGGGTCCCCCGCGTACCGCAGCAGCGCGGCGACCAGCTCCTTCTTCGCGTCCTGCCCGTCGCGCAGCACGAGCACCCGGCGCCCGCCGAACAGCGACGGGCTGAGCAGCTCATCCAGCTCCCCGGGGGCCAGGGCGCCGGCCGCCAACTGCCGGACGTCGGTCTCCGGATCGCCGGCACGAGCGACCGCGATGACGTTCGCGATGGCCCGCTCGATCAGCAGGTCTTCGTCACCGCTGACGAGACAGAGCTTCGGGGGCGCCGTTGTCACCTCGCCATGGTGCCATGTCAGCCGGCCGCCCGGAGCCGCGTTCCGGATCGGACCGCTTCCGCTCCCGGCAGGCGAACTTCACCGGAACCCAGCCGGTACCGGTGGCGTTCGGCGCGGACCCGGCGACGTGGAACCAGCCGCCCGGACGGCCGTCGAAGGTGGCGGGGATGGGGATCAGTTGACGCTGCCGAGTTCGAGCAGGTCGGGGGCGGGCTCCAGCATGATCCCCTGCAGTTGTTTGCCCAGGCGGTCTCGGGCCGGTCGGGGCGTTGAGGTCAAGGTCGGCCCGGTGCCCACGGCGACGGCAGTCCCTCTCGCCGCCCGGTCGCCAGCGCAAGGGCTTCCTTACGCCAGCAGGTTGTCCTTGTCCTGTTGGTGGCGGCCCCGCCAGGACAACGCCGGCTCCATCAGCGCTTGCCGTCACGCATGAGCAACCCGGTCGCGCGTGAAGACCGGCCGTCAGGCGGGTACGCGTGCCTCTGCCGAGCGCCTGCGCCTGATCTTTTCGCCCCGTTGCGCGGACTCGGCCGTCTCTACGTCGTTCGCGGCCTGGGCGTCCGGGTCACGCAGCCGCACGGTGCCCTCGGCCTCCCCCCCGACGGGCTGGGCCGCGCCATCGACGACCTCCGAGGCGAACCGTACCGGCTGCGGAAGGTTCCCCTTGCTGAGCATCTTCAACATCGGAACCGCGGCGATGAACAGCCCCAACGGTGGCTCGATGACCCCGAACGCGACCGCGACGCCGATCCCACCGAAGTAGCCGAGCGAACGCGGCACGTCGATCTCCAGTCGGCCCATCCGTACCACCAGACCGCGCTGAGTAGAGCGTGGCTCAGACATGACCCTCATCCCTTCGTCGACACCACAGACCCCTACCCAGTTCCCGGCCGGCTAAGACACAAGGATTGCCGGCCATCCGCGCCGGGTACCCAACCTGATTCACCGGCGGGAGGAGGGCGGCGTTGGGCACCAAGGTCACCGAGGTGGCCCTCAAGGCGCTCGCTGGCGGCGTATTCGTCCTGGCGTTCGCGGCTCTGGCCCAGACGCTCAGCCCGAAACGCTTCGCCGGAGTGTTCTCCGCCGCGCCGTCCGTCGCCCTGGGCAGCCTGCTGGTCACCCTGGCCTTCAGCGGCGTCACCGACGTCGCAGTGTCCGGCCGCGGCATGGCCGTCGGCGCGCTCGCCTTCACCGTCTACTGCCTGTCCGCCGTCCCGCTGACACGGCGGTTCGGGACATGGCGCGGCTCCTGCGCGGCCCTCATCGCCTGGGCATTGACCGCCACCGTCGGATACCTGGTGATCCTCACATGAGCGCCTCCACTGATCAGCGGAGCACGGGACACCCCGGCGACGACGCCATCCAGATGCGGCCGGGCGAACTGCGACACAGCGCGGCGCGCGACTGGCTCATCCGGTTCGGCTTCGGGGCCGGCGTATCCGCCGTCGCCGGTACCGTCTCGGCAATCGCCGGACCCCGCGTCGGCGGTGTCCTGCTGGCGTTCCCCGCCATCCTGCTGGCGAGCCTCACCCTCGTCGCCAAGGAGGACGGTCCACGACAGGCACGCAACGACGCCCGCGGGGCCACGCTCGGTACCCTCGGCATGCTTGTCTTCGCCGTCGTCACCTGGGCCACCGCGACGCGCTGGCCGATCTGGGCCACCTTCGCCGCGGCCAGCGGCGCTTGGGCAGCCGCCGCCCTGGGCGGGTACCTGATCGTCCGGGCCATCGGGCTGGGCGGCGACGAAACGGCCGACCCTAACAGTCGTTGATGACCCTGTCGTGACCGCCGAAGCGTGCATGAAAATCCGGTGAGGTCCCCGGGTTCTCGGAATCCTCCGTGAACCGGGGGACCTCGGTGTGAAGACCCTCCCGAACTGCGAGTCTGCGCCGCTACCGAGGCGGGCAACGCCGCCGGGCGCCCCAACCGAACGTCGGCAGGTTCCGCGATGACCAACAGCAGATCTGCGCCGCCGGCCGGCCCGGTCGCCGTCAGCGGTACCCCGGGCCGCTACACCGATATCGCGGAGTGTCACACCACCCGGGCGACGACACTGCGGTACGACTGGGTCACCCAAGGTGTCCGCCTATTGCCGACAGGCGACTTTCGGCCGAACGTCCATGGCGTAACGGCCACCTGCAGCCCAATATGATTACCCGTGGGTAGAGGCCGTCACCGCAGATCCCGCTGGACCGGCGGGGTCCTTGCCACCGCGGCGGGTCTCGTGGTGGTCCTCATCCTCGTCCTGGCCTGGGCCGGCTACCGGACCAGGCAACAGACCTCCTGCTCAAGCCAGGTCGCCGTCACTGTCGCCGCGGCCCCGGAGATCGCCCCCGCGGTCCAGGACGTGGCGACCCACATGGCCACCGACCACCCCGCCGCATGCGCGTCGGTGACGGTCACCGCCGCCGACCCCGGCGATGTGGCGGCCGCCATAGCCGAGCAACGCGGCAGCACGCTCACCGGTCTAGGGAAGCCCAACGGCAACACCCGGGTACCCAACGTGTGGATCCCCGACTCGTCCAGCTGGCTGACCCGACTGCACACGCTAAGCGCCGATCTGGTTCCCCCGGGCCCGATGACCTCGATCGCGACCAGCCCCATCGTCCTGGCCGTACCCCAACCCATCGCCCAGACCCTCGGCTCGCCCGCCGCCGGACTGACCTGGACCGCTCTGCTGCAGAAGCTGACCGGCGGCGCCACCCTCAAGGCCGGCATCGTGGAGCCCGGCCGCGACGCCGCGAGCCTCAGCACGCTGCTCGCCCTCAACGCGGCCGCGGCGTCCACGGGCCAAAGCGCCCAACCGGCCACCGTCGCCGCGCTCCGTGGCCTGGCGGTCAACCGCTCCGCACTGCGCGCCGACCTGCTTGCCCGCTTCCCCCGTGCCGGCGACCCGGCCACCCTCACCGCAGCACTGTCCGCCGCACCCCTGCCCGAACACGCCGTCATCACCTACAACGCCAGCCGTCCACCCGTACCCCTGGCCGCTGTGGCCCTCAACCCCGCCCCAGCCCCGCTGGACTACCCATTCGTCACCCTGCCCGGCGCGCAGTCCGCTGTCGCCGCCGCCACGACCGCGCTGCAGGCAGCGCTGACCGGCACGGCCTTCCGCGACCAGTTGGCCCACCTCGGCCTGCGCGCGGCGGACGGCAGCACCGGCGCCGGGTTCAACGTGAGCGCGGCCGCCTCCACCCCTACGGCCGCGCCGAAGCCCGTCCCCGCGGATCCTGTCGCGGTGCAGCAGGCCCTGTCCACCTGGGCGACCATTACCCAATCGGGTCGCATCCTCGCCGTCATCGACGTCTCCGGCTCGATGCTTACCCCGGTACCCACCGCTGGCGGGGCCACCCGGGAACAGGTAACCGTCCGGGCCGCGGCCGGCGGCCTGAGCCTGTTCGACGACACCTGGGCCGTGGGCCTGTGGACGTTCTCGACGAACATGGACGGGGCCATACCCTATAAGCAACTCATCCCGATCGGACCCTTGTCCAGCCAACGCCCGCAGCTGACCGCCGCCCTCGCCACGGTGGCCGCGAACCCGCGCGGCGACACCGCGCTCTACCAGACGCTCCTCGCCGCGTACCAGACCGTGCAGGCCGGCTGGGACAGCAGCAAGGTCAACTCCGTGGTGCTGATGACCGACGGCATGAACGACAACCCCGGCGGCATGACCCTCGACCAACTCACCAGCAGCCTCAAGAAGATCGCCGACCCGCACAAGCCGGTGCAGATCATCATCCTCGGCATCGGCACCGAGGTCCCCCAAGCAGAAATGCAGGCCATCACCCAGATCACCGGCGGCGGAGTGTTCATCGCCACGGACCCGGCCTCGATCGGTCAGATCTTCCTACAAGCCATCGCCCTACGACCCGGGACGGTCAACGGCAACTAGCCGGGCCCAGGACGACCGCCGGGAGTGGGACGCCGCTGGTGTTGGCGTCACGGCGATCTCGCGTGGTCGTGCCCGGTTCGCGTCGGCCCCCCGTCGGGGCCGTGACGTGCGCCGCGTGGCAGACCGGGCGGGTGAGGTTTGCCGAAGCCGACCTGTTCACCCTGATGGGATGCCGGTGGTGCTTAGCGTTGCCGGGAGCTGACTTTTGCTCGTCCGTGCGGCGGCCCACTGGATTCGTTTTTGCATTTGCGCAAACGATGAACCGCACGGGCGATGCATGCGTGTGCGCAGGCGGGGAGCGATCACCGTCGATCATCAGAGTCTCCCCCTGAGAGGAGGCGAGATGAAACACGCCAAAGTGCCACCCGGTGACCGGCTGCCGATGGCAGGGAGGGCCGCAGCAATAGGCGGCGTCTGCACGCTACTCGCAGGTGTCCTGATTGCCCCAACCCCAGCCCAGGCCTTCGACGACGACCAGTTCAACACCCCGGGCAACATTCTGGTCGCCGACCAGTTCAACAACCGCATCGTCGAGATCGACCGGGACCACCATGTCCTCTGGCATTTCGGGGACGGCTCATCGGTCGCGGGCCCACACTCCATCGTGGGGCCCAACGACGCGCAACGCGTCGGGGACCTGACCTTGATCTCCGGAACCGGCACCCCGGCCGGGGCGGACCCGTCCTGCATCGACCCGAACGGATGCGCGGACAACCGGGTCATTCTCGTCAACCGACGAGGGGCGATCGTCTGGCAGTACGGCCAGGCCGGGGTCACCGGGGCAGGCCCCGACCAGCTCAACACTCCGGTGCAGGCCACCGCGCTACCCCGAGGTGATGTGCTGATCACCGACCAGGGCAATGCGCGGGTCATCGAGGTCACTCCCGATCACAAGATCGTGTGGCAGTACGGCCAGACCGGCGTCACTGGGGCCGGACCGGACCAGCTCAACAACCCGAACAGCGCGGAACTGCTGAACAACGGACACGTTCTGATCGCGGACGAGAACAACAACCGGGTCATCGAGGTGACCCGCGACCACAGAATCGTATGGCAGTACGGCAACCCCGCCGATACCAGCATCCTCAACGGTGCCGCCTTCGCCAGCCGGCTACCCAACGGCGACACCCTCATCACCGACTCCAACAACAGCCGGATCGTGGAGGTCAACCACGCCGGTGCCGTGGTCTGGACCTACACGACCAACACCCGACCGGGCAGTATCGACGCACCGCTGCCCACCCGAGCGGTGCGGCTACGCAACGGCCACACGCTGATCAGCGACCAGTTCAACGACCAGGTCATCGAAATCAACTCAGCCGGACTGATTCTCTTCGCCCAAGGCAGAATCCAGGTGGACGGCAATGGCTTCAACCAGCTCAACGCCCCCTACGACGCCAAGGTCATCGGCGACTACACCGGACTGACCCCTCCCAGCCACGACTAACCCGACGGACCATCCGCAGCCTCCGCCAGCCGTTGCTGTCGGAGGCTGCGGCCTTACACCGTTGCCCGGCGAACGGGTCGCGCCGGCAGTGCGACCAAAGGCTGAGCAGCAGGAAGGTGTGGCACGCTCCGGACCCGGTGCCGTTGTTCGCCGAGACCCCGCATGCCGCCAACGCGAGGCATGACCATCGACCTGGGGACGCATTGCCGTGCTCCCGACCACGCTTCCCGCGACTCAGCGAGACCGGGCATGGACCTCGGCTGACGCCTTCTTTCCCCCGTCGGCCCGGTCCTCGTTGCGCCTGTCGATCTATCAGCAAAGCCCGGCGGCATTCGAAGTTAGCCGCTGGGTGTCGGGCAGGCCTTCTTGCCGTTGCCGTGGCATTGTTGCTTGCCGTCCGTGCCGGCGGGGTTGGCCTTCTTGCTAGGGCTGGTAGTCGGGGTCGGCGTGGGCGTCGCGCTCTGCCTGCTGAGCAACCGAGTGCAGAAGGCTTCGATGTTGTCCCTGCCGTCGGCCGCCGCGGCTAGTCGGTCCAGATCGGCGCTGGCCATCCCTATGCCGGGTGTCGTGCCGGACAGGTACGCCTGGCACAGCGGCACGAGGATAGGCGACGTCGTGCCGGGCGAGGATCCGCCCAGCACGGGGGCGCTCGACCGCGTCGCGACCGCGTTCTCAGGGCCGGACGCCGAGGGACTTGCCGAGGACTGACCGGAGGCGCGGGGCCTGTCGGGTACGACCAGCCCGACCGCCGCCAGAAAGCCGTGCACCGAGTGCTGGGCGGGTGCCGGCAGGTTCCCGGTCGCCACGATCACCCCGGCAGCCACGATCGCCAACGCCGCGACGCTGACGGTCAACCTCAACGGACCTGGCCCGGCGCCTCGGCCAAAGGACCCGCGCTTCGCCGCACCAGACCGGCGCCCGGCACCCCGGGCGGGCACCACCGGCGATCCGACCGGCAGCGGTTCCCGCCGACCCGGCATGAACGCGTCAACGGCCGCATCCAGACGGGCGATCTCCTCGGCACCGGCCGGTGCCGCCGCGCGGGCCAGCAGATTCGCCAGGGCACGCCGGTCCGCCGACACCGACCCACCACCCAGCAACTGCTCGACTTCGCTGGCACGAATTCTCCTGGCGCGTCGCGAAATGCGAGTCACGGCAGCGAGGAAGGCCTTCACCAGCACACCGCTACACCCCCTCAGCCTTCACCCACTGGCCGGGTCGGCCCCGCGTCACGCCACAACCGCACCTCGACGCTGTACGAGAGCCTACGTAGCCCACGGCAACGTGGCCACTGGCACAGCACCGGATTCTTACTCAGCACAGCGGCCCGGCGCCGTCCCCGGTGCCAGGCCGTGGACCACATCCAGGCCCTCGCCACCCGACTCACCCGCGCCAGCACCGACACCTGACCCAGGCGACCCGATGCCGAGGCCAGCAGTCACCCACGCCGGTGCCATCAGGACTCTCAAACAGGACGAATCGCTCCGGGCTGTCTAACCCCCTTGAATGTCAGCCACAGCAGGAAGGTGAACTCGCCAGCGGCCGCGGCGGGTACGGTCACGAACGTGGTGACGATCGAGGCCGTGCCCGGGGCGAGGACCGTGGCGAACAGGCCCACAAGGTAGCCGAGACAGGCGACGCCCAGCAGAACACCCAACACACGGGGGAAGAACCCGGACCTGACGACGAGCCAACCCAACGGCAATAGCCATAGACCGAAGAACATGTCGTCGATCACGTACCCGTTGTGCTGCATGTTGGAGAACAGTAGGGTCAGCGCGTCCGCGCCCGGCTTGCCGAAACCGCGCTCGTAGTCTGAGCCGGTGGCGACGGTCAACGCGGTGAGCTGGTTGAGTTGATTGAGACTCATGACAGCTGAGCCGACTGCGGCGAAGATGACCATCGCGGCGGCGGCCAGCCGGTCGACCTGGTGCAGCAACAGGTACAAGGTCATGGCCAGCAGCAGCCACACAGTGGCCGCCACGAGGTCGCTGACGAGGCCGGCGCGGAACAACGCGGACGAGGCTCGGATGTGGTCTGCGGTCGCCGTGGCGTCGCCTGACCTGACGAGGCGGGGCAACACGTAGCCCTCGTTGAACGCGGCCCCGATGAGCAGGATGTACAGAATTCCCGCAACGCGGGCAAGGGTCCCAGGGGACTTCATGGTTGGCTTCCCTAACAGTGGGGAGGTCCGCGGGTCTCAAGTAGACGGTGGCCGGATCCAGCATCAACGATGGGCCGGACAGTCGGCTCCGGGCTCACCCCTGACCTTCCCCCGACGTCCGGCCCCCGATCCGCCTCAGGGCCCGCAGGGCCCGCAGGGCGGCCCCGACGAGATCGCTCGGGCCATTCACGAGCGAGCAGCCAATGGCGCCGGAGCAAGCATCGTGCCGCGATCAGCGACATCGAGCGACCTGCTTCCTGTCCCGGTAGGTGCCGACCCACTGTTCCGGATTGCCCGCAGGCGGTTGAATGCGGGTGTGATAAGCACGTGCGTCTCCTCGGGCAGAGGATCTTGATCGGCTTCCACACCCCGGTAGCGCGTGCGTGTCCCAGAGTCCCGTCACGCCACTCCGTTACCCCACCCGACGGGGTATCGGTATGAGTGCGCGCCGCACAGACGTCCCGCACGCTGGTGAGAGCATCCAACGTCGCGCCAGCGGCTACGCCCGCCTCGACAACGCCGCAGCGATCCGCCCCGCGACTACCCGCGTCTTTCGCCTGTACGCAAGCCTCGCGCCGCCTGCCCGGCATGGCGCGCCGACGGGCCGCAGCGCAAGGGCGACGACTGCGGGGCGATGGCCTTGCCGAGCTGCGCCATCCCGACAGCGAGGGCCCGCCGGCACGTCGACCCCGCGGTCGAGGTGGTGGTTCACGCGCTCAGCGCAGGGTTACCCGACGCTCCGGGAGTCGCGCGCGCCGGGCCCCCGCGATGCTCGGCCAACCGTGCTGGGAAGGCACGAGCCGGCCGCGTCAGCTGGTCAGGCGCAGTCCCGGCACAGCCGCTGGCCGGATCCGGTGACGACGAGCTGGCTTCGGTGGTGGACCAGGAAGCATGAGTCGCAGCGGAACTCGTCGGCCCGCATGGGTACCACCGACACGGTCAGTTCCTCGTCGGCCACGTCCGCCCCGGGCAGCTCGTAGTCCTCAATGGTTTCTGGCTCGTCGAGGTCGACGGATGCCGACTGGCTGGCCTGCCGGCGTGCCTTCAGTTCCTCGATGCTGTCGTCGTCCACCTCCACAACGGAGGGGCGTGGTGTGTCGTAGTCGGTGGTGGGCATAGGTCGTCGTCCTCCCCCATTTGTTGCGATGCCGCGTGAACGCCGACGGCGTTGCAGATGTTCCCGGTTTCCGGCGCCGCCGGGCCGGGTGAGCCGCATCACGCGCTGCCGCAAGACCGGTTGGATCTTGTGAGTCCTTGTCGTGTGATTCCGTGTGAGAGCGTGTGATACATCGTCTCGGTGCAAAACGCGGGCCGGTCGCCTACCGTGACCTGCGAAGGGTTACCGAGCGACTTGGCCGCCGCGCAGCCGGAATCAGAAGCGGTTAGCGACCTCAGCCGCAGTTGTTGCACTGTTCCCCGCCGTCGGAGCTAGCCGGCTCGCAAAGCCGCAACGTGTCTTCAGTTCTGGGTTGATTGGTGCGGCCGACTGGTCCGGACCAGTTGGTCCTGGTCGCGTCGGGATGGTATCCATGGCTGCCGTCGACACGGCGATCAGGGTGACAGCCGGCACAACGGTTGTCGCCCTCGCGGTGATCGCTGCTTCGATCTCGTACTCGCATATGCACGAGTTGGCCTCACACCACGGGGAGGCCGGATGGCGCGGGCACGCGTTCCCCCTGTCCGTGGACGGGATCGAGATCGTTAGTTCACTGGTCTTGCTGGCGCATCAGCGAGCGGGTACCCGGGCAGGGTGGCTGCCCTGGGTGGCGCTGATCGCCGGCACCACAGCCTCGCTGGCGGCGAACGTGGCCGTCGGCGCGGTCGATCTTGTGGGCCGGGCGGTCGCGGGGTGGCCCGCCGTCGCGCTGCTTGTCGCGATCAAGCTGATCTCCGGTCTGCTCGACGGCGGAACGTCAGACGCGCCCGTTCCGGGAGTGCGCGCCGCGGGTCGGGACCAAGGGCGGCGGCCGGCGGTCCCGGCACAGAGCCCTGCGCCCGTGCCACGCGCGGGGGCCGGGACCGGTGCCGTCCCAGCTGGTCCCCGACCGGATGCTCCCGGGGACCAGCAGCTGCTCGCCGCGGCGCGGTCCGTTCAACGGGACCTGCACAAGGCGGGGCGCAGCGTGACCCGGCGCAGTCTCGCCGAGGGGCTACGGTCCCGCGGCCACCGCATCCGCAACGACCGCCTCGGCCCCCTGCTGCAAAGCCTCGGCGGCGGCGCCGCATCACCCAGCGACCCGCCCACCCGGTCGGCTAACCGGCCAGCACACAACGCCGGCGCTTCCGCTGACTGACACCGCCGCGCTATCACACCGACTCACACACCCCACTAGCCAGCACACGCCCGCGCCGGCGACAGCCCCCCACGCACCGGCCAGCACCTGCCCGGCCCGGCGGCCGGCAGCCGGCAGGGCGGGCCATCAGCCGCACCACAACGCCAGGCCGTGCCCGCCCCACTACCCGACCCGGTACCCGCCTGGCTGCCCGGCCTGAGACGGGCACCGACCCGGGCACCCGCACTCCATCACAACCCCAGCCCAACCCCCCTGCCGCCGCCCACCACGCCCGTCCCGACGCAACAAGGGTTGCTATTCATTGCAAGGAGCACGCCTTAAGGAGAACCCATGAGGGGCCGTGATCCACTCCTGCCCATCCTGGCGCAACTGACCGACCGGGACCGACACCTGCTCGAACTACTGCACGACCACAAAGTGCTGACCACCGAACAGATCGCCACCGCACTGTTCCCCAACATCGACAGCGCCCAGCACCGGCTGATCAAGCTCTACCGCCTCGGCGTCATCGAACGCTTCCGCTGGCTGCGCGAGGGCGGCGGCTCCTACTCCTGGCGGTACACCATCGGCCCACTCGGCGCCGCGTACGTCGCGGCGCTGCGCGGCCTCGATCCACCACGCGCCGACGCGCTGGCTGCGCAACGACGCCGGCTGGCCGCCTCGCCCACCCTGGAGCACACCCTCGGAGCCAACCAGTTCGGCGTCGACCTGCTCAGCCACACCCGTGCCCACCCCGGGACCACACTCGTCCGCTGGTGGTCCGCGCAGCAAGCCGGCGCCATGTGCGCCTTCGGAATGGGCGTCATCGGCACGGTGATCCCCGATGGGCACGGGATCTGGACCGACGGGGACCGCACCATCGGGTGGTTTCTCGAATACGACACTGGCACCGAACACCTGGCACGCCTGGTCGACAAGCTCGCCCGCTACTGGGAGTTCGTTTACACCGGAGGACCCGCGTTCCCCGTACTGTTCTGGCTTCACTCCGCCGCCCGGGAACACCGCCTGCACCAACGCCTGTGCGGCGAGAGATTCGCCGTGCCCGTCGCTACCGCCGCTCGCGACCACGTCGGACCGACCCACCCGGCCCAGGCCATCTGGACCTTGCACGGCGATTCCGGACCCCGCCGACGCCTGGCCGACCTACCTGGCCGACTCACCGCCGAACAGCTCGACCGCGTCCTGCATCCGCACAGCCGGCAGCGCAACCGATGAGACTCTCGGGGAGCCGCGGTCAGGCGATCACCGGGGTTCCACGGTGTTGCGGTGTTGGACCGCGGACGGCCGGCCGGTCACCCCTGTGTTCTGGCGTATACCACCACGGACGCCAGGCCGGGTCCGACGTGCGCCCCCACGGCCGCGCCGATCTCCGTCTCGTAGCAGGAGCGCATGCGGCCACCCAGGACGGCCTTCAACGCCTGCGCCAGCTCAGCGGCGCGGGCCGGCGCGGCCAGGTGGTGCACGGCGATGTCCACGTCGGACTCCCCGGCCGCCTCGGCCGCGAGGTCGACCAGCCGGTCCAACGCGCGGGTCGCGGTACGCACCCGGTCCTGCACGACGATCTCGCCGTCGACCATCCGCAGGATCGGCTTGACCGACAGCGCGGTGCCCAGCAGTGCCGACGCGGCCCCGATCCGGCCACCCCGGCGCAGGTACTCCAGCGTGTCCACGTAGAACAGCGTGGTGGTGCGGGCGACCGCGCCCAGCGCCGCCTCCCGGGCGGCCTCGACATCCGGCCCGCGCGCGTGCAGCGCGGCGAAGCCCAGCCCCATGCCGGTGCTGAGCGAGTCCACCACGGACACCCGACCGGGGTGGTCGGCGGCGGCGAGCAGAGCCGCGTCGTAGGTGCCGGACAGCTTCGCCGACAGGTGCACCGACACCACGCCGTCCGCACCGCCCGCCAGCAACCTGGCGTAGACCGCCGAGAACTCCGCGGGCGACGGGCGGGACGTGGTCACCGCCACCCGCCGGGCGACCAGCGCGCGGGCCACGTCGTCCGTGGTCACGTCCAGGCCCTCCCGGCCCGGTACCCCGTCGATCACCACGGTCAGCGGCACCACGGTGATCGAGGCGTCGCCGAGCAACTCCGCGGGAAGGCAGGCGGTGGAGTCGGTGACGACGGCGATCGGCATGCGGGCACGGTATCCGATCCCGGCCCAGGTGGGCACGGGGACGGATCTACAGCCGGCGCGCCTGCGTGATCTGGAACGGTTTGCCCTGCATGCAGTAGCTCATCACGCCGGTCACCACATGCCCGGTCAGCGAGACGTTGGCGCCCGCGTAGACGATCGTCGGGTCGCCGCCGAGCAGCTGGTAGATCCCGGTGGAGTCGCGCAGGACCAGGCAGCCCCGCTCGACCCCGGCCTCGACCTGGCCGCTGATGGTCTGCTCCGGCTGCGCCTGGCCGGACTTTCCGGGTACCGGCGGCGAGAAGGTGAACGGCGGCTCCAGGCTGCCCGAGGGCTGGGCGGACGGCTCGCCGGCGGACGGCGACGCGGACATGCTGCCTCCCGGTGATCCGACCGTGGACGGGCTGGCATTGGCGCAGCCGACGAGCGCGACGGCTGCCACGAGAGCGGTGCCGAAGACGGCGAGACGACGGGTACCCATATCAATGCGACGGTACCGCGCCCCGCTCGGTTCCGGTATCAGGACAAGTTGTACCCGCGCAGCTGCCAGCCCCGCACCGCGTCGTGCCGCAGGTCCATCCAGCGGCAGTTGCCGAGCGCCCCGAGGCCGCGCAGCACCTCGTCCGGCCAACCGAGCAGCTCGACGACGCCGTACTTTGCCGAACCGCCGTGGCCGACCACCACGACCGTGCCCCCGGGGACGAGGTCGGCGGCCTCCTGCATGGCGGCGGCCGCCCGCTTGCCCAGCTCCCCGCGACCCTCGACCCCGCAGCCGTCCACCGCCTCACCGGCCTGCCACCGGGCGTACTCCTCCGGATGGCGGGCGGCCGCCTCGGCGCCCGTCAACCCCTGCCAGACGCCGAAGTGCCGCTCACGCAGCCGCGGGTCGTACCGGATGGTGAGCCCGGTCAGCGCGGCGAGCGCGGCGGCGGTATCGGCGGTGCGGCGCAGGTCGCTGCTCACGATGGCGTCCGGTCGCAGGAGTGCGAGCCGCTGTGCGGCGGCCGCGGCCTGCTCGATGCCCACCTCGGTCAGCTCCGTGTCCAGCTGGCCCTGGATGCGACCCTCGACGTTCCACGCCGTCTGGCCGTGCCGCCAGACGATCAGCGTCCCGCTCATGCCCTGTCGAGGTCGGCGCGCACGAGGTCCCGGTCCACGAACGGGATGGTCGGGCAGTCCTTCCATAGCCGGTCCAGCGAGTAGAACTCCCGCTCCTCGCTGTGCTGGACGTGCACCACGAGGTCCACGTAGTCCAGCAGCACCCACCGGCCGGCCCGCTCACCCTCGCGGCGCACCGGCTTGGCCTTCTCCGGCAGGGCCAGCAGCGCCTCCTCGATCGCGTCCACGATCGCCTGGACCTGACGTTCATTGGGTGCGGAGGCGACCAGGAAGGCGTCCGTGATCACCAGTTGATCGGCTACGTCGATGATGACGATGTCCTCGGCCTTCTTGTCGGCGGCCGCCTGGGCGGCGGCCAGCGCGAGCTCGATGGCGCGCTCGGATGCGGGCACCTGACTCCCCTCGGTTTGCCTATGTGCCGCCACCAGCCTCTCATAACGGGGTGACAAGGCGCGCGCACCGAGGCCCCAAATGCCCGACTAAAGGTACAGGTGGCGCTTTGCGATGTACTGGACAACCCCGTCCGGTACCAGGTACCACACCGGTTGCCCGGCGGCCACCCGGCTGCGCACGTCCGTGGAGGAGATCGCCATCGCCGGTACCTGCACCAGGCTCACCGCGTGGTCGGGCAGGTGGGCGTCGGACAGCTCGAATCCGGGCCGGGTGACCCCGATGAAGTGCGCCTGCTCGAACGCCTCGTCGACCTCCTTCCACGACAGGATCTTGTCCAGCGCGTCCGCACCGGTGATGAAGAACAGTTGCGCCTCGCTCCCGTACACCCGGCGCAGATCCCTCAGGGTGTCCACCGTGTAGGTCGGGCCGCCCCGGTCGATGTCCACCCGGCTCACCGCGAAGCGCGGGTTGGCCGCAGTGGCGATCACAGTCATCAGGTACCGGTCCTCGGCCGAACTGACCTTCTCGTCGGCCTTCTGCCACGGCTGGCCGGTCGGCACGAAGACCACCTCGTCCAGATCGAAGCTGCTGGCGACCTCGCTCGCCGCGACCAGGTGTCCGTGGTGGATCGGATCGAAGGTGCCACCCATGATGCCGACCCGACGTGCCCGCGCCCTCATCATCCCGATGCTAATCGGATCATTCGCCACCCGTTCGACGGGAGTGCCGGGGGTCACCGACGCCTTCGCGACAACCGTCGCCGGTCGCGGCTCACGGCGCCGCCGGGGACTGGTCGAGCCCCGGCATCGGCGCCGGCCCAGCCTCCCAGCGGACCACCCGACGGGCCTTGCCGACCTCCGTGCGCGGCAGGCCGCCCGGGGCCACCACCCGCACCTCGCAGGCGATGCCCAGCCGGCGGGACAGCTCGTCGCGCAGCCGCGGCGCGATCTCCAGATCGTCCACCGTGGACGACGACGGCTCGCAGCAGACGACCAGCCGCGGCAGTGCCGCGCGGGCGTCCACCACGATCGCGTACTGCGGCCCTACCTGCGGATCGGCGAGCACCACCGCCTCGACCTCGCTGGGGTACACGTTGACGCCGCGCACCACGAGCATGTCGTCGACCCGGCCGACCACCTTGCTCATCCTGACCGTGGTACGCCCGTCCGGCGACGGGTCACGGGACAGCCGGGCCAGGTCGCCCGTGCGGTAGCGCAGCAGCGGCGCCGCCTCCCGGGTCAGCGTGGTGAAGGTCAGCTCGCCGAGCTCACCGTCCGGTACCGGCGTGCCCGTCCCAGGGTCCAGCGCCTCGACCAGGAAGTGGTCCTCCTGCACGTGCAGCCAGCCGGCGGAGTCCAGCGTCTCGGCGGCCACGCCGGGCCCGATCACCTCGGACAGCCCGTAGATGTCCAGCGCGCGGATGCCCAACAGCAGTTCGATCTGCTGGCGCATCGGCTCGGTCCACGGCTCCGCGCCATGCACGCCGACCCGCAGGCCCAGCGACGTCGGGTCGATCCCCTCCGCGCGGGCCGCCTCACCGAGGTAGATCGCGTACGACGGCGTGCAGGTGAGCACGTCGGGCCGCAGGTCCTGGATCAGCCGCAACTGCCGGGCGGTGTTGCCGCCGGACATCGGCACCACCATGGCGCCCAGTGCCCGGGCGCCGTGATGCACGCCCAGGCCACCGGTGAACAGTCCGTAGCCGTAGGCGTTGTGGATGACCGACCGCCGCGTCGCACCGGCCCCGGCCAGGCTGCGGGCCATCACGTGAGCCCACAGATCAAGATCATTCGAGGTGTACGGCATCAAGGTCGGCCGTCCGCTGGTTCCGGACGAACCATGGACGCACGCGCAGTCCTCCAGCGGTACCGCGAGCATCCCGAACGGGTACGCCGCCCAGAGGTCGGGCTTGCTCAGCGTGGGCAGGCGGGGCAGGTCATCAAGGGTGAGTCCCGTCCCGGCGTCGACGCCGGCCTCCTTGAGCCGCGTCGCCTGCTCCCCGTCCACCGCCAGCAGCCGGTCGATCAGGGTCCGCAAACGGGCGAGCTGCACCTCGGCGCGCTCGTCGACCGACATGGTCTCTGCTGGATCGAAGATCATGCCGTACCTCCCGCCGAGTGTCGATGGTCGTCAGTCTTCCGGCCACCGGCTCGTTACAGGACACCCGAACCGCTGAGCCTTGGGCGCCACCCGGCCGGTACCCGACACACTTCCCCACGCTGCCACACCCAGTCCAGACGGTCCACGCATCACAGCGTGCGCGGCACGTCAACAGGTGGCGACGCCGAAGCCGCCCCGACCGGGAGCCTCGTCGGGGCGGCTTTGTTGCGCCACCTGGCTACGTCGATGGCCACGACTGCGGCAAGGCACGGGCCAGTTGCCGACTCAACCCTTGACCGGCTTCGCTGACCAGCAGTAGCGCCAGGTTCAACGCGGCCGTGCAGGACAGGTCGAGTACCACCTGCCCACCCTCGATGACCTCGACGTACGGGACCTGCTCGAAGTAGCTGACCCGCACGACCGGCAGGTCCGGAATCTCGTTGGCCGGCGTGGTGATCAGGTTTGCCGAGCCGCCCGGGTCCATGGGCTGCGTCGGAAGGCTCATCGCTGCTACCGGGCAACCATCTGCTGGACTTCGCCTATCAGGTCAAGCAGCACATCGAGGGGGACTGAGACGTACGCTCCGCCGTCCATGTGGTCCCCCAGCCCGACGTAGGTCGTGTCATCGCCGTGATAGCGCAGCAGCTCGAGGTGCACGCTCGAACGGACGACGCCGGCGCTGACGTGTTCGTGCGGATTATCGGCTTTGTTCTCGCACCACGACGGGCACTTCTCGGCCACCTTGGCAGTCATGGTTCCTCCTCCGCTTGGAAAGCCGCACGGTCCGACCGTTAAGGCGGACCGCCCGGGTGTCGCTCGCCGCCCGACGCACTGCCCTGCGCTGAGCGCTCGCGCGCATCGACAGCCTATTCCTCCTAGTGGAAGAGGTGGAAGAGGTGGAGTCATTCCCGTTATTGCATCAGCGCAGCGGGGAAGCTAACCCGGTGCCGGTACCGATGACCGCGGAGCAGATCGCCGACGACATCGCCGACAGGATCAAGCGCGGCGAGTACAAAGCGGGCGAGCAGCTTCCGCCGTACCGGGTGCTGGCCGAGCTCTACGGCGTTCATGTATCAACGGTCGCGCGAGTCATGCTGATCTTGCGGGCGCGAGGCACTGTCATTGGCGTGCCCGGCCGCGGCGTCTTCGTCCCGGATGCCTCCAACGCTTGACCGGCTCTTACAACGAGCCAAAGCGCTGCGATCTGTCGAGGCTCCTGGTGCGCGTGTCGCTACCTCCACCATCGAAACGTCAAGATCCACGACCAGACGCCGCTCATCACCAGGGTCTGGATCCTTGACATGGGCCCAGCCGCCCGAGCACCGGGCGTCAACATCGACCATTCTCTTCTGCCGCAGACCCCGGTAGGCAGTGTCGCGGGTTGGCCCGAAGGATTCTGGCGTCCGGTCGTGCCGAGCGGGATTAGCGGTCGCTGGCCGCGCTCGGCCTGCGTCGTTCCGTGCCGGAACGCAGAGATCGACAGGTCGTCGCTGCCGTCGAGATGCAGGGTGACGTTCCGGCGCGCGGCCGGTACGTCACCTGAACGCGGACCGCGCTGGGGAGCAGGTCCTACTGGCGGCGCCCTGCCGTACCCCACCGGCTGTAGGTGTGCGATTTCGCCGCTGCGGGTACCTGTCGGTGGATCGACGCCTTGTCGATCGTCCGCGTCCGAGAATCGGAGTACCTCGTGGCAGCCATCGACACGAATACTGTGCCGTCCGTAAAGGCGGACTCACCGGCGGTGATGCCCAGCGATATCAGCCCCGATATTTCGTTGTTCGACCGGTTCGCGACCCTGACCGGCACGCTGACGTCCCGCGCGG
>CAZYCD010000079.1:0-18922 GCA_964645345.1 uncultured Micromonosporaceae bacterium | reverse complement strand
GCCGTCGCAACCCCTCAGCGAGAGGCCGGCACGGGTGCGGTGGCCTGAGTGCGTACGAACATGGCGGTCAGGGCCGCCACCAGGGTCAGGATCGCGGCCTGCTGGTCGGCGCTGACCTTCAACCCCAGACCGAGGACGAGGGCCAGCACGGCCTTTGCCAGGCCAAGAATCGCCGCCGACAGACCATCGCGCGTCTGCCAGGCAACGATGAGCCCCAGAACGGCCGCCACGACGGCAATCAGTACCGATTCCATCTTTGGTGAGAGGTGGAAGACCAAGGCGCCGAGCATGTAGATGATCGCGTTGAGCAGACCGGCCCACAGTGCCGGCTCGCGTCCCAGGATTCGCACGGCTGGTGAGGTGACCATCGGGAGCACTCCCATCAATCGGGGGTAGAGGGGCATATGGATAGCTGAGCGACTTCGTTCATTCGGCCTCGGTCGCCGACTAGGCGAACGAGCCCGCACCCGCGCTCATCACCCGGGCGTGGCGGGTTGGGCGCGTCCACCGCTGGGGGCCGCGGCGCGGCCTGCGGTCTGCGTCAAATTGCGCGCCAGGTGCTCGACTTCTACATGAAGCCAACCCTCGTATGTGGACTGGTGGGCGTAGCCGGCGTAGGCGTGCCCCCGGACCGCGGGTGGGCCGTCTCCGAACCGGTGCAGGTCTGTCGGTGGGACTAGGTACCTGCCGCTGATACGGCTGGGCGTGTACCGGTCCAGCTGCGGCAGGGTAGCCAGACACGGAAGGAGATACCGATGCCGCCTGCGGCGGCGGGTATCCGGGGCCGATGATCGGGATGAGAGGGGCGAAGTTGTTGTGGGGGTCGTTCCCTGGCCGCGTACCTGCGACGCCGTACGGGTCGGACGCCGGGACGTCGTGCGGATCCCGCCCGGGCGGGCCAAATTGGCCTGGGTCGTAGGTCACCCCGCCTAGCGTGGCTCCGCGCCCTGTAAGTGTCACCAGCCGTTCGGATCGAGGGAACGTCATCTACCAGACAGAGGTCAAGGCCGGGCGCGTGGTGATCCGTCATCCCCATCATGGGGTGCGCCGGCAGCCGTTGCGCCCTTTCGGCGCGGTCGGTTGGCGGCCGGGCGCGTACCACACGCGGCGGTGCCAGCCCGCGCATGACCGGGCGTGACCACGAACTCCGGTGGCTCAGCCGACTCACCCGCGGTCCATTGTGGATCCGGTTGTCGCCGGGTGCGGGGTCGTGGACTCGACTTGACCGGTCTCCGGTGGCAGTAGCGTTCCGTGCCGTGAGACGGGTCGCCGCCCACACGAGGTGCGCGGGGCGTTGGCCGCCACCGCGCCGCAGGTGCGGGGTGTTTGCCGGCGGCCGGTGCGCGGTGCGGTCGAAAGCCAGACGGGGAAGGGGTGGCCCGTGTGGCCGGTGAGGGTGCGTTCGCGGTGGCCCGTGGCCGGGTCCCACAGCCGCACGGTCCACTCGTAGCTGATGGAAGGGGAGTTTGCTGCGCACTGCCGATACGACAGTGTGTTCCGGGCCGGCAGCACGCCGGTCAGGCAACGCCAGTCCCCGGTTGTCGGCGGTCGCCAGATCGAGCACTACAACACCGGCCGCTCGCACCAAGGCCACGGCATGCGACTACGCGCCCCCGACGACGAGCCGAACCTGCTGCCCTTCCCCACCCCGGCCGACCGCATCAGGCGCCAAACCGTGCTGGCTGGGCTGGTCCCGTGGTCGGAGGGCGCGGTCGCCAGGCCGCCTCGCCAGATCCCGCACGAATCGTGAGATCCACAGTTCTCTCGACAATGGACGTTGCCCGGGCGGCGGCCCGCCGAGAAGGATCACGATGCAGACCGGGTCGCCATCCAGACCCCTCGTCACTCCTGTTCGGCACGGACCCCGACCGAAACGCCGCATCAACAGCGGAGCACCATCGGAGCACCGCAATCCCGAATGCTGGGAGACAACACCATATGGTGGTAACAATCAAGGCCGTAACCAACGTTTCCGCTGGTCACGGCCTTGACCGTGTTGCGCGCCCGAAGGGACTCGAACCCCTAACCTTCTGATCCGTAGTCAGATGCTCTATCCGTTGAGCTACGGGCGCAGAACCTCGACCATTGTACAGATGGCCGCAGGAGCGGAGGCTCCGGGATTCGAACCCGGGAGGGGCTTTAAGACCCCAACCGCATTAGCAGTGCGGCGCCATAGACCGGACTAGGCGAAGCCTCCTGGGCGGCCCTGTCGGACCGCCGCCGGTCGAGGATACAGGTCGGGCGCGGGTACCGGCAAAGGAGGCCCGCCTACGGATCGACGGCCACCTTGGCGGCGCCACGACGGAAGGCGGATTAGGCTCTGGCCGCATGGAGGACGACAGCGGCAGCACCCGGCGCGGAACCTCTGCGCGGGGCCGGGCGGGAGAGCCGGCCGCGCAGCCGACGAGGGCGACCCGCCGGCCGCCGGCAGCGATCTTCATGGAGCCGGCGATCCCGGCACCGCGGGAGGCGGAACCGGACACCGCCGGACAGCGGGAGCCCGCGACGCCGGGCGAGCCGACCACCGGCCGCGAGCCGGCGACCGCGCCCGCCCCCACCTCGACACCTCCCGCGAAGGCCGCGCCGGCCAGGACAGCGCCCACGAAGGCATCGTCCCCGACAAGGGCGTCTGCCGACCCCGCGAAGCCCGCCCCAGCCGATCCCGCAAAGGCGGCGCCAGCCGACCCAGCGAAGCCGGCGCCCGCCAAGGCCGCACCCGCCAAGGCCGTGCCAGTTAAGACCGCCGAACCGGAAAAGGCCACCGCGCCGGCGAAGGCCAGGATGGCCAAAGCCGCCGCGCCGGCCAAGGCGGCCACCCCATCAAAGGCCACGACCCCGTCAAAGGCCATCAAGGCGGCCACATCCGCCACGGCCGCGCCCGCGAAGACCACCGCGAGCAAGGTCACCAGGGCCGCCAAGACGGCCCCGGCCACCCCCAAGACCACCCTCGCCGCGGCGACCGCCCCGCCACAGGACGAACCCCCGGCCGACACCCCGCCCGAGACCCGGATCCCCGAGCTAGCCGCCCGGCACACCCCCACCGACCCGAGGCCGGTACCGAGCCTCTGGGACCGGGTACGCGCCGAGCCGCGGCAGGCGCCCGAGCTGCTCGCCACGGCCGCGGTCGAGCGGTACGGGCCCGAGGCCGACCGGTACACCCGCTGGATCCGCGCCACCTACCCGGCGGCCAGCGACGACCGCATCGCCCAGGCGGCCGCCCGGCGGTTCACCGCCCAGGCCCGCCGCGCCGCGCTCGCCGCCGTCGTCGGGCGCGGCGCAGGCGAGGCCGCCGCGCTCGGCTGGGTGCAGGCCCGGATGGTGCTGCACATCGCCGCCGCCTACCGGCTCGATCCGGCAGCGCCCGAACGCGCCGCCGACCTACTCACCCTCATGGGGTCTGCCCGGGTTCCGGTCGGCGCCGGGGTGCGGGCCGCGGGGCGCGGTCTGGCGACCCGACTGGTACCCGGTGCCGGGCTGCTCCTCGGCGCTCTGCTCAACGACGCCGACACGGGGTCCCTGGCGCGCCGCGCGATCAGCCTCTACAGGCCGGTACCCCGGCTGCCGTGAGCGGCAACCGGGGTACCGGGTGAGTTACGGCTGGGTCAGGAGCTGACGGATACCACCGTCTGGTCCAGCACGTTCGTGCCGTCGCCGTACTCGACGATGCCGAGGTAGTGCCGGCCGGCGGTGAGGCCAGTCCAGCTGGCGGTCACCGTGGCCGCTCCACCGAGGGTCACCGACTGGGAAGCCGGGCTCACGGAGAAGTTGCCCGCCGAGCCCGCCGTGACCGTCCAGCTGTGCAGCTGGACGTCCAGCGGGTTGGCCGAGGGGTTGTTGAACAGGTCGATGTAGATGGCGTAAGTACCGGGGTCGGTGAGCGTGATCGACTCATCGGCGGTACCGCCGGCGCTCTGGCCGGCGAAAGCGACCGGTTCACCGTTCTGCGTCGCGTAGGCGTAGAGGTCCACGTCCGTACCCGTCGCGTAATCGGACGCGAAGGTGTTGAACCGGGCCAGCTTCGCCCCGGCCGGTACCGTCACGTCGATCCGGGCGGTCCGGTCGCTCGTCTGCGGGTTGTTCGCGTCGAACGGCTTGGTCGGGTCACCGCTCAGCGAGAAGTGGTTCACCGTGTCGACGACCAGACCCGACGCCGAGGCGGTCAGGGTCCCGGCGTACCCCGCCTTGAGCGCGATCGCCGACGAGCCGCTGGTGCCGCTGCCGGAGACCTCGCCCGGTGCCGACAGCGGAGCCGCCTGTACCGCGATCGGGCTGTACACCTTGTGGCCCAGCGGGTCACGCCAGGTCAGCGAGCCGAAGCTGTAGGTGCCGAAGCCCGCCGTGGTCCGGGTGACGGTCACCTTGAAGGTGGCCTTCTTGCCCGGCGGCACGATGAGGACCTTCGGGCTGACCGTGACCGTGTACCCGGCCGGCGCCTTGACGTCGGGGAAGTAGACCCCCGCCGACTTGGCGGTGTTGGTGACCGTGCGGGTCACCGTGTCGGTACCGGGCAGTGCGCCGAACGAGATCGACGGGTAGTTGAGCTGGTTCGGCGCGATCGCGCCGACCTGGTTGCAGACGTCGCCGGAGCTGGTGAACAGGTGCACGCCGATGCCGCAGGAGTACTGCAGCCAGTCGACGATGCCCGAGTCATAGACCAGGCCCGGGTCGAACGCGCTACCCGGAACGACCTCGCCTGAACCGTAGTCCAGCGGGGTACCCGCGATCGGCTTGTTCTGGTTGTCCAGAGTGGTGGCGTTGGTCATGATGGCCGACTTGACCCACATCGGCGACCAGTCGGGGTGCTTGCTCATGATGAGTGCGGCGATACCGGCGATGTGCGGGGTCGCCATCGAGGTACCCGACTCGTTGTCGTACAGCCGGTTGTTGTGGTTCTTCGGCGAGACGGCCGCGATGACGTTGATGCCGGGCGCCATGATGTCCGGCTTCAGCAGGTCGCCACCGCTGGACAGGGCCGGGCCGCGGCTGGAGAAGCCGGCGACCGCGGGCGCCTCGACCGTGCTCAGCGTGCCCGCGCTCAGCGAGGCGGTCGCGCCGGCACCGGCGGAGGCGGCGTACGCCTTGACCGCGGTACCCGTGGGGGTGTCCACGGCCGCAGTCGGCACCGAGTGGAAGTCGGCGTCGAGCGAGTTCGGCGACGGGTTGTACATGATCATGCCGACGCCGCCGGCCTGGAGGACGGCCTTGCTCTTCTCCACGCGGGCATTCACGCCGCGCCGGCAGATGACGATCTTGCCGGCGACGGTGGCCGGGTTGAGCGCGCCGATCTTGCACAGCTGGGCGTTGGCCGCGGTCGCGCCGGTGTTCACGGCGGCCGGGTCGGCGGCATCGATCAGCGGGCTGGTACCCACGCCGTTGCCGACGCCCACGCCCGTGTACTTCGCGCCGTTGCCGAGGGTGATCGTCCGCAGGTACGCCGGGCTGTAGGAGCCCGCCGCGACCGTGGTCTCCCACGGCATCGCGTTGTCGACGGTGCTCGCGCCCGGGCCGGCGTTGCCGGCGGCGGCGGAGACGAACACACCCGCGGCGGCGGCGTTCAGGAACGCCAGTTCGTCGGGACCGAAGGTGTCGACGTTGTCGCCGACCGAGAAGTTGATGACGTCGACGCCGTCCGAGACCGCCGCGTCGATGGCCGCGACGATGTCGACGTCGCTGCCCTGGGCGGTGCTGGCGGAGGCGTTTTCGTACAGCACCTTGTAGATCGACAGCCGGGCGCCCGGCGCCATGCCCTCGACCTCACCGATGTTGCTGCCGTCCACGGTCACGTTGCTCACGTGCTCGCCGGCCGCCGTGCTCGCGGTGTGCGAGCCGTGCCCGTCGAAGTCCCGCGGGGACTTGAACTCGCCAGGGTTGGCGTTCGAGTTGCCGGCCGCGTCGAAGTACCGCGCGCCGATCACCTTGTTGTTGCAGGTGACGTTCGACGACGCAGGGAGCGCCGGGTTGGCCTGGCAGATTCCGTGGAACTTCGCGGCGATGGTCGCGTCGTCCGAGCGGGGCGAGGGCAGCGGCGCGAAGCTCGGGCTCTCCGGCCAGAAGCCGGTGTCGATGTCGCCGATGATGACGCCGTTGCCGGCGTTCGCGTCACCGCCGAACTGCTTCTTCCACACGCCGGCGGCGCCGGTCAGGCCCACGAAGTCCGGGGTGGGCGGCGTGTCGATGGTGACCGTCCGGTTCTTGAAGACGGCCATCACGCCGGGTGCGTGCTGCAGCTTCTGCGCCTGCGCGGCGGTCAGGTTCACGGCGACCCCGTTGAAGGTGGCGGCGTACTGGTACACCGTCTTCGCCGCGTCGACGCCGTTGTTGTGCAACACGGTGGTCTGGGTGGACTTCAGGTGGTCACCGTAGGCCTTGGCCTTCGAGCTGTGTGCGTCGAGCTTCTGCCCGGCGGCCGGCTTGGTGGCGGAGTACCCCGCGACACCTCCGGCGTACGTGGCGATGGGATCACCCGCCATCTGCACGATGTAGAGCGCGGTCGGTCCCGTCTGCGCGCTGACGGGTGACGCCTGCGCACTGCCGATCGCGGCCGCGCTCAACGCCAGGGTCGCCGCGCCGGCGAGGACTATGGTGGCCGGGCGTCGTATCCCGACCCTTCCTGATAGCGACACTGGTTGCCAACCTCCAGGCGTTGGGCTGTATGGGCAGAGCAGGGGAATGCCCACGATCTAGCGCAGCAGCCTAAAGACTCGCCGGAGCCGCGAAAAGAACCCGAAGTCCACGAATCGCCATGACCGGCGCGGCAAGGGTCAGGTCGAGGGTCAATGCAGGAAGGAAAGATGCCGGCCAACCGTGGCGTAGCCGACGAATGCCACAGCATCAAGGAGGAAATGCGCGATTATCAACGGGCCGACGCGGCGGTACCGGACGAAGAAAAGCGCGAAGATCACGCCCATCACCGCGTTGCCGAGGAACCCGCCGAAGCCCTGGTACAGGTGGTAGGAGCCGCGCAGCAGGGCGCTGGTCGCGAGCACCGCCGGCAGGCTCCAGCCGAGCTGGCGCAGGCGGGTCACCAGGTACCCGACGACGACCAGCTCCTCGAGCGCCGCGTTCTGCAGGGCGGACAGCAGCAGTACCGGTACCGCCCACCAGACCTGCGGCAGGCTCGTGGGTACCACGGTGGTATTGAGCCCCAGCCCCCGCGCGGCCAGATAAAGCCCGAGCCCCGGTACCCCGATGAGCGTGAACAGTCCCGCGCCGACGCCCAGGTCGAAGCCCGGACGTCGCGGGGCGAGCCCGAGTACCGCGGGAGCGTCCTCGGTCCGGTTGAGCAGGTGCACGGCGAGCAGCGCCGGCACCAGCCCGAGCCCGATGTCCACCAGTTGGTACGCCAGGTCCAGCCAGTGGTTGGCGGCCTGGGACACCACGATGTTCGAGCTCTGCTGGGACAGCGGCTGCGCGACCGACAGCCGCCGCAGGATGTCCAGCAGCGCGTAGATCCCGCTCGCGCCCAGCCCGACGCCGAGCACCAGTAGCACCTCGTTGCCGAGGACGCGCCGGGGCACCATCGGCGCCCGCCCGACCGGGACTGTGTCCACACGCTCCACGACCGACAGATTAGCCGGGCTGGGTCGCACTCTCTGTGCGACGCCCGTCGACGGTGAGTGGCGACGCTAGTCGAGCCGTACGGAGAATGACGAAGGCCTGACCCAGCGCTAATTCCCTCGAGCGTGAAGGGCGCCAATGTGAGTGATTTGTCGCGAACCTTGAAGGAGAGCTGGACGCTGGTGGAAGCCCGCCAGGACAGATTGGCCAGCCAGTTCTACGCGCGGATGTTCCTGGCCAACCCCCAGCTTCGGGACCTCTTTCCGGTACAGATGGACGAATCCCGGTCCCGGCTGCTCGCCTCGATCATCACGGCCATCCAGAACATCGACGACCCTGAGCGGCTGGACGACTACCTGCACGGCCTCGGCCGCGACCACCGCAAGTACCACGCGACGGCGGCGCACTACGACCTGTTCGGCCACGCGATCCTCGAATCCCTGCGCGACGTGGCCGAGGACCAGTGGTGCGACGAGTACGACGACGCGTGGCGCGAGGCGTACGCGATCATCGCGGGCAAGATGCAGGCGGGCGCCGAGGCGCAGACCGAGCCGCCGGTGTGGCACGCCGAGGTGGTCAGCCACGAGCGGCGCGGCCGGGACATCGCGGTGTTCACCTGCCGGCCGCTGGAGCCGTTGCCGTACAAGGCGGGGCAGCACGTGAGCATCGAGTGCGGGTACCACCCGCGGCAGTGGCGCCCGTACTCGGTGGCCAACGCGCCCCGCCGGGACGGGCTGATGGAGTTCCACGTCCGGGCGACCGGCGCCGGGTGGGTGTCGGGTGCCCTGGTGCGCCGGCTCCGGCCCGGCGACATGCTGCGGCTGGCCTCACCGGTCGGCGCCATGACCGTGAACCGGAAGTCCACGAGGGACATCGTGTGCGTGGCCGGGGGTACCGGGCTGGCGCCGATCAAGGCGATCGTCCAGGAGCTGACCCGGTTCAACCGGACCCGCTGGGTACACCTGTTCGTCGGCGCCCGGACCGAGGAGGGCCTCTACGACCTGGCCGACCTGGTCCGGCTTGCCGCCCGGTACCCGTGGCTGTCGCTGGTACCGGCTTGCAGCAACTCGCGCCGGTTCGCGGGCGAGCGCGGGAACGTCTCGGACGTGCTCATCCGGTACGGCCCGTGGCGCGGCAGGGACTTCTTCGTCGCCGGCCCGCCGGCGATGGTGAAGGCGACGGTGCACCGGCTGGCCGAGATGCAGGTACCCACGGACCGCATCAAGTACGACCCGGTATAGCTGGCTGAATCGCTGGCGCTCGCTCCGCTCGCGCGGTCGGGCGGCGGTACCCGCCCGACCGCGTGGTTTCGGTTAGAGAGTCTCGTCAGCCTCGCTGCGGTGCGCCATACGGTGCAGGTGACGCGAGGTCGGCGGGATCGTGCCGAGCCGGCCGTGCTGGTAGTCCTCGACCGCCTGGATGATCTCCTGCCGGGTGTTCATGACGAACGGCCCGTACCGCGCGACCGGCTCGCGGATCGGCAGGCCGCCGAGCAGCAGCACGTCCATGGTCGTGGCCGCCTGGACCGTCAGCGCGTCGCCGGGCCCGAAGACGGCGAGCTGCCCCTCCTCCACGGGCCGCCGCTCGGCACCCGCGTATCCGCGCCCGCCGAGCACGTAGACCAGTGCGTTGAAGTCGGCCGGCCACGCGGTGGCCAGTGCGGCCCCCGGCGCGAACGTGACGTGGGCGTAGACGATCGGGGTCTGGGTGACGCCCGGCCCCGAGTGACCGCCGAGGGTACCGGCGATGAGCCGGACCAGCGCGCCGCCGTCGTCGGAGGACAGCAACGTCACGTCGGCGCCGGTGATGTCCTGGTACGCGGGGGGCGCCCATTTCTGGGCGGCGGGCAGGTTGACCCAGAGCTGGATGCCGTGGAACAGACCGCCCTTGGCGACCATCTCCTGCGGCGGCAGCTCGGAGTGCAGGATGCCCGAGCCCGCCGTCATCCACTGCGTCGCGCCGTCGGTGATCAGGCCGCCGCCGCCCGTCGAGTCCTCGTGCTCGAAGGCGCCGTCGATCATGTAGGTCACGGTCTCGAAGCCGCGGTGCGGGTGCCATGGCGCGCCCTTGGCCTCGCCCGGCGCGTACTCCACCGCGCCCATGTGGTCCAGCAGCAGGAACGGGTCGGCCAGCGGCAGGTCGAGGCCGGGGAACGGGCGGCGGACCTGGAAGCCCTCGCCCTCCAGCTGCTTGTGCGCGGTGACGACCTTCTGCACGCCGCGCCAGGTGGTGCCGTCCTGGGCCGGCCGGGCCAGGCGGGGAAGGGTGATCGGATCAGCCGAAACCGCGGGCATCGCTCTCTCCTCAGGCGGAGCAAGTTATTTGACTCGTCAAACATATGCCCGGTCGGGTTCATTCCGGCGGCACGAGGTGACCTGAATGACTGGTTAGGCTAACCTTAGCGACGGGCCAGCTCCTTCGGCCCGTCGGACCGGACAGGAGGACGCCGTGACCGCTGCGGTACGGGCGTCCTCCCCGCTCGGCCCGCTTCTGTCCACAGTGGACGCCATGCGCGACCGGCTCGGCGAGGGGCCCGTCCGCGGACTCGTACCCGGCCTGGTGGTGGGCGACCCGGCGGGGTGGACGCCCGGCGGCCGGTACGCCGACCGAAGCGAGCTGCCCGGACTGGTCTCCGCCGCGCAGCGCCGCTGGGGCGCCAGCCCGCACGCGGCCGCCGCGCTGGCCTGGAAGTCGTACGCCTACTGGGTCTCGCTGCCCGCCGTCCTCGGCTTCGCGACCGCCGCCCGGGTACCGGACGTCTCCGCCGGCAACATGCTGCTGCGGCTGCACCCCGGGCCGCCGTTCCTCGAGGTCGGGCTGTGCCGCCCGGCCGTCGCGGTCACCCCGGCCGACCCGCTGGCTGGCCAGCCGGGGGTCAGGGTGGTCGACGACCTTTCCGGGTACCTGCGGGAGACGCTGCTCGACCGGCACCTCGGTCCGGTACTCGACGGGCTGCAGGAGCAGGTCCACCTCGGCCGCCGTACCCTCCTGGGCTCGGTCGCCTCGGGGATCGCCCACGGCCTGGTGCGCGCCGAGAGCGCCCGCCCCGGATCCGTGGCGCGCGGCCGGTCCCTGCTGGACGCGCTGGACCTCGCCGACCTGGTGGAGATCACCCCGGAGCCGGGCGTCCGCCGGCGTACCTGCTGCCTCGCGTTCACCCTGCCCGAGCCGAAGATCTGCCGCGGCTGCTGCCTGAGCTGACCGCGCCGGCCACTAGGGTCAGCCGACGCGCCACAGCCAGACGTCATCGACCCGCTGGCCTGGGCCGAAAAGCTGGTCCAGCGCGGCGCGCAGGTCGTCCGGGTGGGGCGCGTCGCCGGCCAGTACCACCAGCCCGGCGCCCCAGAACCGCACGTCCGCCTGGGCCTGCGCGCGCTGCTGGTCGCCGATCGCCGGTGTCCCGCCGTTGTACCCGATGTCGGCCAGCAGCGAGGCCGTCAGCCGCTGCTGCGGCCCGTAGCCCCCCTTGCCCTGCCCGTCCGGCCCGAGGAAGTACCCGCCCACCATCGGGTACCCGTGGCGGGCCGCGTTGTCCCAGACCATCGCGTTGATGTACCCGAACCAGGTGGTGTCCGCCGACAGCAGGGCACGGTCACCCGTCAGGTACGCCCGCCAGTGGCCGCTGCTGATGAACGCCGGTACCGGCGGCCTCGGCGCGACCGGCAGCCGCCTCGGTACCACCGGCACCAGCGCGGCCGCGATCACCACGACGCCGGTCAGCCGGATGGCGACTGCCCGCCGACGAGCGCTGGCTGGGCGCCGCTGCGACAAGCTACCCGGCTGGGACAGCACCTCGTCGACCGCGAGCGCCAGCAGGATCGCGAACACCGGGATCAGCACCAGCCCGAGCCGCACCGGTACCACGCTGTCGAACAGCGGCAGCTTGTCCAGCCAGCCCCACGGTCCCGGCTTCAGCACCTCGTGGCCGCGGTAGTTGACGGTCGCGCCCAGGGAGAGCACGAAGAAGACCACGGCCACGACCGCGAGGGCCCGCACCGCGACCCGTCGCCACAGCCAGACCACGGCGACCAGCAGCAGGAGCAGCAGCGGCCAGCCGAAGAACGTGTTCTCCTCGGGGTTCGGGGCCAGGTTGGCGTCGGCCGCCGACTGGCCCACCAGGGACAGCTTGGCGAAGGCCGGGTAGCTCGCCAGGTCCGCGCCGTACCCGAGGACGAAGTCGGGCAGCCCGTGGTAATGCTGCGGCCCGGCGAACTGGTACCACAGCGGGTACGCCAGCAGCACCCCCGTGACGCCGGCCGCGACCGCCGCCCCGCGCAGGAACGGGCCGACCGCCGCACGGACTTCGGCCGGCCGGAAGGCCGCGAAGACCGCGACGAACACGGCCGTTGCCAGCGCGGCCAGGAACAGCAACTCCTCGTTGATGAAGGCCTGCCAGGTCACCAGCAGCCCCAGCACGACGCCCTTGCGTACCCAGTGCTCAGCATCCGACAGGGCCAGCGCCCGCCACACGATGAACGGGATGAGGAACTGGGCCACCAGGTTGGGGTGGCCGTTGGTGTGGTTGACCAGTCCCGGGGCGAAGCCGGCGAACGCGCCGCCGACCGCGGCGGCCACGCGGTTGACGGACAGGTACCGGGACAGCACGATGTACCACGCGGTCGCGGTACCGGCCAGGGCCAGGGTGGTCAGCAGCGCGAAGGCGACCGACGGCCCGACCAGCAACGTCACGGGTACCAGCGGGATCGTCAGCCCCAGCACGCCGGTGTTGGCCATGAGGTTCACCCCGAGCGGGGCGTTGAGCCGCGGCGTGGCGAACGGGTTCTCGCCGTGCGTGAAGATCCGCGTGGCGTGGATCAGCGCCCACTCGAAGAACGGCGGGTCGGAACTGTTGCCGGCCGGGTTGAGCCCGGCGGGGTGCTGCCATAGCGGGCCGATGACCAGCAGGGCGGCGGCCAGGTAGAGCAGAACGGCGGTGGCGTCCAGCCACCGGCCCGGCCGGACATCCTCCCGCATGGGCGGTGAGCTTAACCGGACCGCTCAGCGGGTGATCCCGGGGCAGTGCTCGCCTCCGCCACAACCCGGCTCCGGCTGCGCTCAGCCGACAAGGCCACGAACGTCCCAGAGCCAGACGCCGCCGACGAACTTCGGCCGGAAGCCCACCAGGTCCGAGGTCGTGCGCCAGAGCTGCTCCTCGTTGGCCGTTGGCGCCAGCACGACCACCGCCGCCCGCCAGTACCGCAGGTCCGCCAGCGCCTGGTTGCGGTCGGCCGCGGTGACCCGGGAGGCCACGTCGGTCGGGCGCTCGGTGTACACGACGCTGCCCAGCGGGCTGTCTCCGCCCACGTAAGGCTTCGGCTCACCCGGCAGCACGGAGACCGCGTACAGCTTCGTCGACGTCGGCCTCGGCGGTGCGCCGAACATCGCCTGCCCGTCATGCGGCCCGCTCGGACCGAGGAAGTACCCGCGCGGCATTGCGAAGTCGAGCTTGGCGACCGCCTGCCACAGCAGCGACTCCGGCGCCTTCCAGGCACCCAGGGGTACCGGCACGATGGTGCGCCCGGCCGGCACGTACTGGCGCCACTGCCCGGTCGTGATGAACGTGGGCACCGGGGGCCGGTTGATCGCCGGTATCGGGGTCGGCAGCACCGGTACTAGCGCGCCGAGCAGGACGACCACCCAGATCGGCGTCCACAGCCGGAACCCGGCCGCCCGTAGGCGGGGCGTCACGTCGATCGCCTCCTGGACCCCGAGCGCCAGCAGCATGCCGATCACCGGGATCACGACCAGCGTGAACCGGCCGGGTACCGACAGGTCCACGAGCGGGACGTGCTGCAGCAGGCGGAACGGTCCGGGATAGTGCGTACGCCGGGCGCCGATGGCCAGGTTCGGGCCCAGCGACAGTGCCGCGAAGATGACGGCGGTGATCGACGCCGCGCGTACCAGCCTGCTGCGCCGCCACAGCACCACCGTGACGCCCACGCACAGCGCCAGCAGCGGCCAGCCGAAGGACGAGTTGTCCTCGTTCGGGCTGGGGCCCAGGGTCGGTACCGGGACCCGGCCGCCGATCGACTCGCGCGCGTAAGTTACATAGGCCAGCACGGCCTGCGTGTAGGAGCTCGGCGGGAACGGCAGCCCGTGGTACCCCTGCGCCCCGGTGAACTGCCAGTACAGCGGGTACGCCAGCAGCGGCAGCGCGACCAGTGCGGCGATGCCGAGGCCAGCCAGGAACCGGCGCCACTCCCGGCGGGTACGTCCGAAGTCGAACGCGGCGTAGAGCAGCACGAGGACGCCGATCCCCTGGGCGAAGAAGAACAGCACCTCCTCGTTGACGAAGACCTGGTACACCACGAGCAGGCCGAGTGCGACGCCGCGAACCACCGGGCGGCCGGCCAGGCGCAGGACGGTGAGCACCATGAACGGGATGGCGAACTGCGCGACCAGGTTCGGCTGCCCGCTGGCGTGCGCGACCAGCGCCGGGGCGAAGCCGCACAGCACCGCGCCGACGAACGCCGCCGGCCGGGAGCGCACCAGGTGCCGGCTGAACACGTGGTACCAGGCGGAGGCGGTCAGCCACAACGCGAGGGTGAGCATTACCGCGAACGCCACCGGGGCTCCCCAGATCAGGGTGACCGGAGCGAGCGGAATGGTGAGACCGAGTGCCGAGGTGTTAGCCATCAGGTTCACCCCGTCCGGAAAGTTCATCGCCCGCGAGAAGAACGGATTCTCCGGGTGGATGAACAGCCGGGCGGCGTGCGCGAGCATCCACTCGAACTGGGTGTGGTCCCCCGGATTGCTCGCCAGTACCCGGTGCCGCACGTCCAACCACAGGTGCGCCGTCACCCACAGCGCGCCGAGAAGCAGGCAGAGGTGCGCGAACACATCAGAGAGGCTGATCCGGCGCCAGATCCGTACCCGCACGGGCCCCGGGGGCGCCTCGGGCTCGGGCTCGGGCGCGCTGCGCGCGGGATCAGTAATCGTCATGATTTGCGGCGTATCTCCGATCGGGGCGCTCACATTCATCGTCCATCAGGACAATTTTCAGCGAGGCTCGGAATGCGGTAATCCTCCCGTAGAGTCAGGGGAAGTTGGCGGGTCCTTCGGCCAGGAGAGTCAGCGACATGGCAGATATCACCGGTGACCAGCGCGTCCAGTCGGAGGTGCTCGAGGGTCTGGCGACGGCCGTGAACCACCGGCGGTGGTTCGTCGAACTCGCGCTGGATCACCTCGGCGAGCACCCGATCGAGATCGGCAGCGGGCTGGGTGACTACGCACTGGAGTGGGCGCCCCACTTCCCGCGCTTCACCGCCACCGAGGCCGACCCGGACCGCCTGCTGCAGCTGAAGGAGCGGCTGGCGGCCCAGCCCAACGTCGAGGTACGGCAGATGTTCCTGCCCACTGACGAGGAGAACGAGTACACCGGCGCGGTCTCCTACAACGTCCTGGAGCACATCGAGGACGACGTGGCCGCCCTGCACAGCATGGGCCGGCTGGTACGCCCGGGCGGTGCGGTGGTACTGATCGTGCCGGCCTTCCCGTTCGCGATGAGCCCGGTGGACGTCGCGACCGGGCACTTCCGCCGGTACACCAAGCGGTCGATGGCCGAGGCGCTGCACGGCGCCGGACTGCGCGTGGAGCGGCTCACGTACGTCAACGCACTCGGTCTGGTCGGCTACTACCTGGCCACCTCGGTGTGCAAGATGACGCCGAAGGAGGGGCCGATGGTGAAGTTCTACGACCGGTTCGTGCTGCCCGTCACCAAGGGCGCCGAACGGGTCGTCCGCACGCCGTTCGGCCAGTCCGTGTTCGCCGTCGCGCGGGTACCCGAGCGTTAGGGAACCGTCAGCAACACCTTGCCGGTGTGCTCGTTCGACCCGACGATCTCGTGCGCGCGGGCGGCATCCGGCATGGGTACCGTCCGGTCCACCACCGGCCGGATCCGCCCGCCCGCGACGAGCGGCCACACCTCCCGCCGTACCGCCGCAACGATCTCGGCCTTCTCGGACGGCGGCCGCGCCCGCAGCGCGGTGGCCGCCACCGTCGCCCGCTTGGTCATCATCAGGCCCATGTCCAGCTCGGCCTTGCGGCCGCCCTGCATGCCGATCACCACCAGCCGGCCGTTGGTGGCCAACGCGTCGAGATTGCGCGCGAGGTAGGCGGCGCCCTGGATGTCGAGGATGACGTCCGCCTTGCCACCCAGCGCCTCGACGAAGTCCTCCTCGGTGTAGTCGATGATCCGGTCGGCACCCAGCTCGGCGAGCGTGGCGTGCTTGGCCCGCCGGGCCGTCGTGACGACCCGCGCGCCGAGGGCCTTGGCGAACTGGATGGCGAACGTGCCGATACCGCTGCCGCCGCCGTGGATCAGCACCGTCTCGCCCGCGCTCAGATGGGCGACGCCCACGAGGTTCGACCAGACCGTGCAGGCCACCTCGGGCAGGCCCGCCGCCTCGGTCAGCCCCGTCGGTACCGGCAGGAGCTGCCCGACCGGTACCGCGACCTTCTCCGCGTACCCGCCGCCGGAGAGCAGGGCGCACACCTCGTCGCCGACGCTCCAGCCGGACATTCCCTCGCCCAGCGCGCTGATCCGGCCCGAGCACTCCAGTCCCGGATACGGCGGTGTGCCCGGTGGAGGGTCGTAGAACCCGGCCCGCTGCAACAAGTCCGCCCGGTTGACCGCGCTTGCCGCGATGTCCACGAGGACCTCGCCGGGCCCGGGCTCCGGGTCGGGTACCTCGGACCAGACCAGTACCTCCGGCCCGCCCGGCTCTCGGATGACGATCGCGTGCATTCCTCCATCATCGCCGGTGCCTCCCCGGCGGGCGCGGCCGCCGTCACCCGCGGACCGGGCCCGGGTCGGGCGGCCTCGCGCCCCGCGGCCTCGCGGCCCTCCGGGTTATCGTGCGGCATGGTGGATCTGCGGCTCGGTGTCGTCGGCCTCGGCATGCGCGGGGCCCTGTTCGAACTGGCGCACCGGCCCGGCCAGGGCAGCCGGGTGGCCGCCGTCTGCGACCCCGACCCGGTCAGGCTGGCCGCCGCCGCCCGGGTCTTCGGTGACGACGTGCTGCTCGCCACGCACCTGGACGAGCTGCTCGCCGGGGTCGACGGCCGCCCGCTGGACGGCATCGGCCTGTTCACCCCCGACTACCTGCACGCGGAGATGGCGCGACGCTGCCTCGCCGCCGGGGTACCCACGTTCCTGGAGAAGCCCATGGCCATCTCCGTCGAGGACGCCGACGCGATCCTCGACTGCGCGATGACGCACCGGACCCCGCTGTACGTCGGCCACAACATGCGACACATGCCGGTCATCCGGCTGATGAAGCAAGTCATCGACGCCGGTGAGATCGGGGAAGTGAAGTCGGTGTGGTGCCGGCACTTCGTGGGTTACGGCGGCGACTACTACTTCAAGGACTGGCACGCGGAGCGCCGGTACACCAACAGCCTGCTGCTACAGAAGGGCTCACACGACATCGACGTCATCCACTGGCTTGCCGGCTCTCGCACCCGCCGTACCAATGCCGTCGGCGCGCTGACGCTGTACGGCCAGGTGACCGACCGGCACGACGGCAGCGGCCCGTCCGTACCGGTCGCCCCGGACCTCGCGAACTGGCCGCCACTGGCGCAGCGGGAACTGTCGCCACAGCTTGACGTCGAGGACCTGAGTCTGGTCAACCTGATACTGGAGAACGGGGTACTCGCCAGCTACCAGCAGTGCCACTACACGCCGGACTACTGGCGCAACTACACCGTCATCGGTACCGAGGGCCGGCTGGAGAACTTCGGCGACTTCGTGGATCCCGTGGTGAAGGTCTGGAACCGGCGTACCACGTTCGGCGAGGCGGACCGGGTTCTGACGGTGGACAACCTGGCCGGCTCGCACGGCGGGGCGGACCCCCGGATCGTGGAGGAGTTCCTGTCGATGCTCCGCGACGGAGTGCGGCCGGTCATCTCCCCGGTCGAGGCACGGGACGCGATCGCAGCGGGCTGCGCGGCGACCGAGTCGCTGCGCAACGACGGGGTACCGGTGGACGTGCCGCCGGTACGGTCGCAGGTCGCACGGTACTTCGCCGGGTGAGGCGTGCTGTCCTGTCCTCGGTGCCGCATCGCCCTGGGCGCCGCGCCCCCGGTAACGCTCACCATCCAGGTCGCCCCGGCGCAGCACCGATCACGAGCTACGAGGCCTACGTCTACGACTGCGCTGGCAACGTCGTCGCTCACTTGGTCGGCGGAACATCCGAGCACTCTCACGGCTCCATCGTGCCGTACCCGTCCATGGCGGCGAGCCCGCCGATTGGTACATACACCGTCGGTTTCGCGCTCCCGGACGCCGGTTACCTCAACCCGTACTGGTACCGACTGCCATGTGGCAGGTCGGACCGGGCCGGCCAGACCGGCGGCTCTGGCCGGTACCGGACGGCTACGCCGGCAGCGTCCAGCACGAGCACGATCAGGTCGGCACGGTGCTGGCCGGCGGGGGCGACCGTGGCACACTTAGCACGGCTGCGGACCGGTCGCGACCACGGATCGGCAATCGGATCCGGGGCGTACGAGTCGGCAGTTCAGGAGGGCTCGCCTAGTGGCCGATGGCGGCGGTCTTGAAAACCGCTATGGGTGGTGACACTCATCGTGGGTTCGAATCCCACGCCCTCCGCTCCAGCCACCTATTTCTGACACCTGACCAGCGGAAATAGCTCGGGTCAAGATCTCCTCCTCAAGATCGGGCAGTCCCGCTGAGTACCGCCCAGACCCGCTCCGGCTGACTCGCTGCGGCATATACGCGGCAAAGTTTGCCAATCAAGATCACATGTTCGTAGCCGAAAGGCGGCTCGCAGTGACCGCCGACAAACCCGAGCGCTGCCGACGAGCGCCGACGTAGGCTCGCGGACCGTGGCTGCCACAGACCGGGATGACCAAGGCGTCCGTCGCCGACTGGACGACGCATTACACGTCGTCGACGAGGCATTCGCCAACGAGCCGGACGTGGGGCCTGTCCGTGGGTGTACCCGCTGCTACCTCGAGTCGGAACTGGCCCTGCTCGGCGGCGACCCTGGTCTGGTCCCCGACTCGCTTGTACGCGAATTCGCGGAGGAGGTCTTGGACCACTGGGACACGGAGCAGTACGGATCGTTGTGGCGGCGCTTCGCGCCGCGGATCATCCGGCTCGTGGTCGTCAACGAGCCCGGGATCGATATGGGTCGGCTTCTGCGGGGGCTTGGCCCGTATGGTGCCCGGTTCGGTGACTGGTCGGCCGCACAACGCTCGGCGATCCTCGACGTCCTCGGGACCGCGCTGGACTTCGCACTGGTCGGCGGTCGGCCGCCGGCCGAAGTTGTCGACCTGCTCGGGGCGGTGTCGCATGTCGACCACGATCCGACGCCGTGGACTGACCGGCTCGACTCGTTGACGG
>CAZYCD010000078.1:0-19297 GCA_964645345.1 uncultured Micromonosporaceae bacterium | reverse complement strand
CCGCGCCCGGCCGGGTGCTGTCCCGGGCCGCGCTGCTCACCGCCCTGCCCCGGGGCGCCGACGAGCACGCGGTGGAGATGGCGGTGGCCCGGCTGCGCGCCGCCCTCGGCGGGTCCGGGTTCGTGCAGACCGTCGTCAAGCGCGGCTACCGCCTGCGAGTCGACTGAGCGTAGCCGGAGCCGGGTTGTGGCGGAGGCGAGCACAGTCAAGACGTAAACCGACTGAGCGTCGCCGGAGCCGGGTTGTGGCGGGTTCAGCCGCCGGTGCGGGCAAGTTCCAGGCGCAGCGTCGCGATCGCGTGCTCGACCAGCGTGATCAGCACCGACTTCGCCGAGTCCCGGTGCCGGGCGTCGCACAACATGAGCGGTACCTCCGGTGCGATCGCCAGCGCCTCGCGCACCTCGTCCGCGGCGTACCGCGGCGCGCCGTCGAAGCAGTTCACCGCCACGAGGTACGGCAGCTTCCGGCTCTCGAAGTAGTCGATCGGCGCGAAGCTGTCCGTGACCCGGCGGGTGTCGACTAGTACCGCGGCGCCCAGCGCACCCCGGATCAGCTCGTCCCACATGAACCAGAAGCGGGTCTGCCCGGGAGTACCGAACAGGTACAGGATCAGGTCGTCGGCGATAGTGATCCGGCCGAAGTCCATCGCGACCGTGGTGGTCCCCTTGCCCGGTACCTTCGACGGATCGTCGATCCCGACGCCGGCCGACGTCATGACGGCCTCAGTGGTCAGCGGAGTGATCTCCGAGACCGAACCGACCAGCGTGGTCTTGCCGACCCCGAAGCCGCCGGCCACCACGATCTTCGCGGACTTGATCGCGGATGGCGGCGTCGGACGGCGCGCGGAGTCAGAGCCTGCGAAGTCCACTCAACACCCTTTCCAAGATGTGCATCCGGTCGTCGTCCTGCGCCTGTGCCGCGCTGTGCAGCGCGAGCAGGCCGTCGGCGACCATGTCCGCCACCAGCACCCGGGACACCCCGAGCGGCAGCCTGGTGTACGCGGCGATCTCGGCCAGCGACTGGGCACGCCCATCGCACAGCGCCGCGATCGCCTGCTTGTCGCGCCCGGCGAACCGGGCCTCCTGCTGGCCGCGGGGCGTGGTGAGCAGGACCGCCTCGATCGCGATGTCCCGGGTGGGCTCGGTGCGGCCACGCGTGACCGCGTACGGCCGGACCAGCGCGCCGCGGGGATCTTCGCCGGCGGACTCCATGACCTCCCTCACCCCCTCACCGTCGCGCCGCCGTGGCAGTCACCACGGGGACCGTGTCAACCCGTCTGGACGCCCAGCCTCGGGGCCGGTACCAGCGCCTGGCCGACCCGCTCCACCAACAACGCCATCTCGTACCCGACCTGGCCCACGTCGCAGTTGCGGCCGGCGAGTACCGCGAGGCAGGAACCGTCCGAGATGGACATCAGGAACAGGTACCCGCCGTCCATCTCGACGATCGTCTGCAGCACCGCGCCGCCGTTGAAGTACCGCGCCGTCCCGTGGGTCAGGCTGACCACGCCTGCCGCGATCGCGGAGAGCTGGTCGGCGCGGTCCTCGGGCAACCCGCGCGAGGAGGCCAGCAGGATGCCGTCGGCCGACACCGCGACCACGTGGGCGATGCCCGCGATGTGGTCGGCGAAGTTTGTCAACAGCCAGCTCATGTCCTGCATGGTGCCGGGCCTGGTCATCAATGCCTCTCCTCGTCGGTGGACCGCTGGGCCGGGCCGCCGCCGTCACCGGTGCGGCCGCGCTGCACGCCCCGGTGATAGGCCGACAGAAGGCCGCGGACTTCGTCAGGGGTACGCCGCGCCTTGACTCCCGCGGCCTGTGCATCGATCCCACCCGGTACCAGTTGCGCCGACGGTACCCGCTTGGGCAGGCCGGACCGGGTGGTACCGCCGGTCGCCGGCGTGGAGGCCGCTGCCGCGGCCCGCCAGCCGTCGTCGGCGGCTGTCTGCCAGGATTCCTCGGCCGACGGGCGCGGGCGCGGCGGGGCCGCCGGGGCGGGCGCCGGCGGCACGGGTGGGCTCGGTGGGATGGGCGGCGGTACCGCGGCGGGCGGCACGTACGGCAGCGGAGCGGGCTGGGGCGGCGGGGCGGACTGCACGGGTACCGGCTGCTGCGGCGCCACGGGCTCGTGCAGACCCATGCCGGCGGACATGTCCCCGGGGCCCCCGACCACCGGCCAGCCGCCGGTCGCGGGCCGGCCGTGGCTGCGGAACCACACCGCCTCCGCCTCGCGGAAGATGGGCAGCTCGGCGGTCTCGTCCGCCGATACCCGGCGGGGCGCCCCGGCCAGCCCGAGTGAATCGAGGGACGGCGGGGCCGCTATGGCGGGCGCCGGTACCGCCGGGCCCGGCTGGTGGTTCGGCGCGTGCTGGTGGTTGGGCGTGAACTCCTGGCGACCGCCGGCAGGGTCGGCCCAGCCGTTGAGGGTCGCGGTACCGACCCCGGCGGACGTGGACGGGGTACCGGTCGCCGCCAGCCCGGGCAGCGACGGCATCGGCCAGCCCGCGGGCGGCGCGGAGGGTCCCCGCTCCACCGCCAGCGGCGGCCGGGACCTCGTGATGACCGGCTCGCGCCCGCGCAGCCGCGGCAGGATCAGGATGCCGCTGGGCAGGGTCAGGTGGGTGATCGTGCCGCCTTCGGGGTTGGCCTGCATCTCCACCCGGATCCCGTACCGGTCGGAAAGCCGGGAGACCACGGCGAGGCCCATCATCCGGAACGCGGCGACGTCGACCGACGGCGGCCGGGCCAGCCGGTCGTTGAGCGCGGCCATCTGCTCCTCGGACATGCCCAGGCCGTGGTCCTCGATCTGCAGGAGCACGTAGTCCCCGATGCGCCGGGCGTCGACCAGGACGCTCGCGGTCGGCGGGGAGAACCGGGTCGCGTTGTCGAACAGCTCGGCTAGCAACCGCACGACGTCGTTGACCGCGCGGGCGGCCACGGACACGTCCGGGTCGATGGTGCCGAACTCGATGCGGTTGTAGAGCTCCACTTCGGACTGTGCCGCGCGGACCACGTCGGCCAGCGGCGCGTCGTCCCGGCGCGGCGGGCTCGAGTCGGCCCCCGCGAGTACCAGCAGGTTCTCGTCGTTGCGGCGCATCCGGGTGGCGAGGTGGTCGAGCTGGAAGAGCTGGGACAGCCGCTTCGGGTCCTCCTCGCCCCGCTCGATGGCGTCCAGCTCGCCGATCATCCGGTCGACCAGCGCCTGCGAGCGGCGCGCCAGGTTGAGGAACATGGCCGAGACGCTGGTACGCAGGGCGGCCTGCTCGGCAGCGACCCGGACGGCCTCGCGGTGTACCACGTTGAACGCCTGGGCGACCTGGCCGATCTCGTCCCGCGCGTCGATCTGGATCGGGTCGCGTACCTGCCGGGCTATCTGTTCCGGACTGTTCTCGCCGATGTCCCGGACGTCTCTCAACCGGGCCACCGCCTCGGGCAGGTCCCGGCCGGCCACGCCCAGGGCGCCCTCGCGCAGCCGGGTCAGCGCCCGGACCATGCCCTGAGCGAGGCTTGCGGCGATGATGACCGCGACGATCAGGGTGATGACCACAAGGACCGACTCGATGACCACCTCGCGGATGACCGAGGCCCGCAGGTTGCGGGCGTCGACGAGCAGCCCGTCGTCGAGGCGCTGCTCGGTCCAGCGCATCAGGTCGACCACCGCGCCGAGCGCGCCGGCCAGGTCATCACCGGTCAGCTTCGCGGTGCTGTCGATGGACAGCCGGAACTGGTCGGTCACGTGGTCGGCGAGCTGGACCGCGTCGCCCGTGATGATCGTGTGGACCAGGGTGCGCTGGGCCGGGGACGCGGCCAGGTCGAACGCGGCGAACGCGGATTCCTGGCTGGTCAGTGTCGCGACGAAGGAGTTGTACTGCTCCCGGTCGAGGGTGCCGGAGCGCAGCGCCGCGTAGCCGATCGCCTGCTCCATTGAGGTCGCGGCCTTCGCCTCCGCGAAGGCGGCGACGGCCCGCAGGCTGTCGGCGAGCTGGGTGTCGCCCGCGATCTGGCTGACCTGGCCGTGGAAGGACACCATCTCGTCGACGACCACGCCGTAACGCAGCACCAGCTCGGTGACGGAGACGCCCTCCTTCTTGATGACCTGCTGGCGCAGCGCGGCCAGGGTGTCCAGCTGCTCGTCGATGCGGTTCAGCCGGTCGTTGATGGTGCTCGGCACGCCGCGCAGCGCGCGCCGGTCCGCCCGGTACTTCTCGATCGCATCGTCGCTTTTCTTCGTCTGGCTGTCGAAGGTCGTGACGTCCATCTTCGGGTCGGCCGTCAGCTTGGCACCCACGATCCGCTCGGTCTGCAGTTCGTGGGTCACGCCCGCGATGTCCGCCGATACGCCGGTCAGCGAGGTGGCGAGCTGGGCGCTGAGCGCCCGGCTGCCGCTCTCCACCAACCGGTCGACGGCGAGCGCGACGATGGCGATGATCGGTACCACCAGGATGAGCGCCATCTTGGACCGGATTCTCGCGTCCCGCAGCCCGCGGCGCCGTAACGGTGCTACACCCGGCCGGACCTGGCGGCTGGGCTTGGATCCGCTCATCCGGGTGCTCACGCGTCTGCCCTTCGCTCGCCACCGCGGTGCCGTCCGTGCCCACTCATCGTGCCCACCGACACACCCTTCGCCTACCGGTCACGCGACCGCATCCGCTGCCACGCCACCGCATCAACCATGGTTCACCGCCGCACGTCGATGGGTCGGCCGAGCCGAGCCAGGCGTCGGCGGGGACACGCGGCACGGCCGCGATTGCATCACGTTCGATACCTTTAGCGGAAGTCTCAGGTGGGGAGGAATCGCCCGCGGATCCACCATACTGCGCGGTAGCTCAGGGTCCGTCCGATAAGGACAACGCTTTGACCAGCGCGAATGTCCGCAGTCGGCGGCGGTTGTGCGAAGTTGTTCAAGAACACTTCACCAAGACCCCATCCGGAATTGGCAGACCGCGCGGATGCATACGGGCGCGCACAGTGACCTGTGCCTCGACATTGGGCTGCCGGACCGCGCCAGTCGCTTGACCGAGGGGTACGCGTACCGGCAAGGTTGGATGGCCACGCCGGCCGAACGACCACAACAGACCATCGCTGCCCCCACGGGCCACCCGCTCGCGCCGAACCGCCGGCGGCATTCGGCCGGGTGAATGGGAGGATCGCCAAAGTGAGGCTCTTCCGTGTCGCGGTCTTCGCCACGGCCGCACTGCTGCCGCTTTCCGTCGGTGCCTGCAGCGTCGTGAAAATCGGCAGCGACGCCAGCCCGATCGTGATCGGCGCCGACCTGGAACTGTCCGGTGTCGACGCGGCCGTGGGCACCACCTACCAGCGGGCACTGCAGCTGAAGGTGGACGAGATCAACGCGGCCGGCGGCGCCGGCGGGCACCCGATCCACCTGGTGGTCAAAGACAACCACAGCGATGCCACGGTCGCCGTGGGCGACGTCGCCGACCTGATCAACGAGCCCGACCTGGCGGCCATCGTGATCGGCTCGTGCAGCGAGTGCGCGATGGCCGTGGCGAAGACGGTTGACGACAAGCAGATGCCCACCATCTCGCTGGCGCCCGCCAACGGGGTGAGCCGGCCGGTGTCTGACCGGCGGTACGTCTTCAAGCTCGGGCCCAACGTCGACGACGACGCCGACGTGCTCGCCGCGCAATTGAGCTCCGAATCGATCCACAAGTTCGCCGTACTGACGACGGACGACGTCAACGGCACCGACGCCGCGACCGCGATCACCGCTCAGGCGAAGAAGGTCGGCGCGAACCCGACGACCTCGCCGGCCCAGGTGTTCAAGGCGAGCGACACCGACCTGATGCAGCCGGTACGGACGGCGCTGCAGAAGGCACCCGACGCCCTGGTGATCTCGGCGTTCCCGACCCAGGCCGCGCTGGCGGCGACCGCCGCGCGGGCGGCCGGCTTCGACGGGCCGATGTTCTTCAACTCGCTGGCCGCCGGCGACCTGTTCCTGCAGACGGGCGCCGGCTCGGGCGCCATGGAGGGCATCGTGATGGTCGCCCCGCAGAGCCTGGTCATCCAGGACGTCATCGCGAACACCCCGGCCAAGGCGGCACGGCGCGACTGGTTCAACGCCTACACGTCCAGGTACGGCGCGTTCTCCGGGTACTCCCTGTACGCCGCGGACGCGATCCAGCTCCTGAGCAACGTGGTCACGGGTACCGGCGGGACCGACCACCAGCGGCTGCGCGACGCGATGGAGCACAGCCAGTTCGACGGGGTCTCCGGGCCGCTGCGGTTCACCCCCGAGCAGCACTCCGGGCTGATGCCGCAGGCGCTGACGACCGTCGTGGACGCCGCCTACCGCTGGCGGCTGCAGGGCTGAGCGGTCGGCCGGCGGGCTGGACGCTGCGGCCGGGGGCGACTGCCGTCAGCCGGACGTCCGGGCGGCCCACGGCACGACCAGCCGCTCGGCGAGCACGACCAGATAGAACAGGACGAGAGCCAGGATCGAGAGCAGGAAGGCCGCGGCGAACCCCTCGGCGGTGCGACCCTGACCGCTGTAGGCGAACAGTTCCTGGGCGAGGCCGCGTAGCGCACCGCCGAACTCCCCGACCACGGCGCCGACCACGGCCAGCGGGGCGGCCACCTTCAGCCCGACGAAGATCTGCGGGAGCGCGCCGGGGAACCGCACCTTGGCGAAGGTCTGCAGGCGCGAGGCCGACAGCGCCCGGGCCAGTTCGGCGAACTCGGACGGGGTGGACCGGAAGCCGGCGTGGGCGGCGACCACGATTGGGAAGAAGCTGACCAGGAACACGACGATCGTCTTCGAGGTCACGCCGAGCCCGACGGAGACGGTCAGCAGCGGAGCCACGGCGACCTTGGGGATCGCGTTGGCGGCCACGACCAGCGGGTAGAACAGCTGGTTCAGCGTCCGCGACGAGGTCAGCACAAACGCGATGAGCAGTCCGACCGCGATCGCGATGCCGAACCCGACGAGTACCTCCTCGGTCGTCGTCCAGGTTCCGTCGAGGATCTCCCTGGGCTGCGTCACGAACGCCGTGACGACCTCGCCCGGCGTGGGCAGCACGGCCTCCTGGATGTCGAAGGCGAGTACCGACAGCCACCAGACGGCGATCACGAGCACCAGCCCGAGTACCGGCAGCAGGATCGCCCGCAGCCGGCTGTCGCCGGTCGCGCGGCGCGGCGCGGACGCGCGTGGTGTGGCCATTTTCATATCAATCATGGTCGCTCCTTCGGCCGACCGTCCCCAGTGGACGGTCGTAGGGTCCGCCGGTCAGGCGGTACCGCGGGCGAGTCGTCGGGCCACATCGTACGAGATCCACCTATCCGTAAGCAGGCCCGGCTTGATCAAGCACGGTCGATGAACGGTTTGGATCTTCTTAGTGCGCTGGAAACACGGACCGGATATGGTGGTGCATCGAACGCGCGCAATGGTTAATCCGATCTTCCCCTCGGGAGCCTGACGCGATGATTACGCTGGACGATGTCTCGCACACGTTCGTCGGGAACGCCGGCGACGTACCCGCCCTGCGTCACGTGGACCTCTCCATCGACGAGGGCGAGTTCGTCGCGGTGGTCGGCCGCTCCGGATGCGGCAAGTCGACCCTGCTGCGCCTGGTCGCCGGGCTGCTCGCCCCGAGCGCCGGCCGCGTCGCCATCGACGGCACCCTGGTCGACGGCCCCCGCCGGGACGTCGCGCTGATGTTCCAGCGGCCGGCGCTGCTGCCCTGGCGCAGCGTCCTGGACAACGTCGTGCTGCCGGCGGAGATCTTCGGTTGGCCCCGTCGGGAGCGCCGCCGGCAGGCCGTCGAGCTGCTGGAGAAGGTCGGCCTGGCCGGATTCGAGAAGCGCCTGCCGCACGAGCTGTCCGGCGGCATGCAGCAGCGCGTGGCGATGTGCCGGGCGCTCATCCAGCGGCCGCGCCTGCTGCTGATGGACGAGCCGTTCTCCGCCCTCGACGCGCTCACCCGCGAGGAACTCGCCGACGAACTGCAGCGGCTGCACATGCACATGCGGACCACGGTCGTCTTCGTCACCCACTCGATCCCCGAGGCGGTGCTGCTCGCCGACCGGGTGGCCGTGCTGTCCTCGCGCCCCGGTCAGGTGCGCAAGGTGATCGACGTGGACATCCCGCGGCCGCGCTCGCTGGGCATGGGCGCGCACGTGGACGAGGTGGCCCGGGCCAGCGCCGAACTGCACGAGCTGCTGCTGGAGCCGATCGCCGCCTGACGGCCGCCCCGGCGCGGTACCCGGCCTCGGCGCGAACCGGTGCCGGCCGTGGGTCGCGCCGGGCGGCGGGCGAACCGTAGGCTGGCCGGCATGGCCATGGCCGTTTCAACACGCACCGTGACGACGCTGGGCGTCGCGGCCGGCGCGGGTGTGCTTGCCGGCGCCGGGCAGCTCGGCGTCGGGTACGGGCTCGGGATCCTGCGCTGGAACCGCGACTTCACCGCCGACGCCTGGCACACGCAGCTCGCCTGGGTGGCGTTCCTATCCGCGGTCGCAGTCGTATGCGGCGCGGTCGCCGGCCGCTGGCGCAGCGGTGGCGAGCTGGCCGGGGTGCTCCAGCGGGTCGCCGTCGTCGGCGCGGCCACGCTCGGCGCGCTCGTGGTACTCCCCCTGGTCATCCGCCCGGCCGCGACCAGCCACCTGGCCGAGAGCGGCGACCCCCGGCTGACGGCCGCGATCACCGCGGGCGCGGGGCTGGCCCTCGGTGTGGTGGCCGCCGTCGCGGTGCTCACCGTACCGGTGGTGTCCGGCAACATCACGGCCTGGATCGTCTGGGTCTGGCTGGCCGGCACGCTGTCCGCCGTCGGTACGCTCGGCGGGGGTGCGTCGTGGGGTACCGCGCGGCCCGGCCTGCTGCCCGCCACCGGGCTTTGGGTACCGGTGACCCTCCTTGGCGGCTCCGTCCTCATCGCGGCCGCGGTCGCCGGCGTGGCCCGGATGGGCGGCAACGACGCCCGCTTCACGGGAGCGTCCGGTGCGGCCGGACCGGTGCTCCTCGGCGCGGCGTACCTGGTGGCCGGCCCGGGCGCCGGAGTGGCCGCGCAGGCGTACCGGTACGCCCTGGTCGCGGTACTCACCGGGGCGGCGGTTTCGGTGCTCATCGCGGTCCTCCGCCGGGTACCGGCGATCACGACGGTACCGGCCGGCCCTCGCCACGAACCGAATCACGAGACGCTTGCCGAGCCGGTACACGGCACGATCGTCGACCCCTGGGAGTCGCCCACCCTGCCCAAGCCCGCGGGCCGCACCACGCCCGACTACGGCTGGCCGGCCGCCCCGGACCCCGTGTCGCCGGCTGCGCCGCCGCCGGTCGTCAGCGCCCCGGTCCCGGCGCGGGTCAGCCCGCCGGCCGGTCCTCCGCCGGCGGCCGAGCCGCCCTCAGTCGAGCCGCCGCCGGCAGAGCCGAAGTCGCGGCGTGGAATACGGAGGGGGGCCAAGAAGGCCACCGTTCTCTCGCCGGCCGAGCCCGTGACGATCACACCGCTGCGGGCCACGCCCCCGCCCCCGCCCGCCCCTTCGCGGTCGGAGGAGCCGGGCCGTGCGCGCACCGAGGAGCCCCGCCGTGCGCCGCGGTCCGAGGAGTCGGGCCGCGGGCGCGGCGAGGAGGCCACCCAGGCGGTACCCGAGGAGCCGACCGGCCGGGCCGGTCGACGGTCGCGCAAGCGCGCCGACGGCGGTCGCCAGGCGCCAGAGTCGGACTACGTCGACTGGGTCAAGGGACTGTCCGGCGGCGGGGACGGCGTACGGGTCGGCGGCCCCGCGCGGCACGCCAAGCCCGGCGACGGTGACACCGGCCAGGGCCGCTGACCCGCAGCGGGCGCTGACCTACCGCCGCCCTGCGGCCCCGGCCCGGCGCGTGTGCGCTGGACCCGGGCCGTCTATCCGCGGGGCGGGACGGGACCAGCTACGCGGGGCGCTGCCCGCTCGTGGAGAACAGCAGGTGGCCGTTGACCACCAGCCGCGGATCGTCGAGCAGCAACCTCAGCTCGTCCAGTTGCCGCTCGGTGATGCCGTGGTCGAGGAACTGCTGGCGCAGCTGGTACAGGCTGGAGATGACCAGCTGGGCACCGTCGCTCCCACCCGTCCAGTTGCGGGCGTTGACGTGAGTGTCCACATTGGTCAGTCCCGCCTCCAGCAGGAGAGCGTGTACCCGTCGAGCCCACGCCCGGTCGGTACCGGCCTTGGTCAGGATCTTCGGGCCGATCGTCTCCTGGTACAGCCGGTAGAGCTCGGCGGCCTCCGGAGTCGGCGCGGCGACCACGAGATCGGTTCGCGTGGCGTCCCAGTCCTCGTCCAGGATGAAGCCGCCGGGCGCCAGCGCGCCGATCAACCGTTGCAGGATCTCCCGCCGCTGGGGCAGGTGGTTGAGCACCAGCCTCGCGTGGATGAGATCGAACGGGCCGTCAGGTACCGGCTCGTTCACCAGGTCGTGCCGCAGCACGGTCAGCCGCTCGTGGCTCGGGATCTGCTCCGGCCGCAGGTCGGTGGCGAGCACCGAACCTTCCGGCCCGACCCGTTCGGCGAGCCACAGTGCGATGCTGCCGCCGCCCGCGCCGACCTCGAGGCAGCGCTTGCCACGCAGGTCGAGCAAGTTGCTGATGCGCACCGTCGTGAACTCGTCGAGCAGCGCGGACAGGCCACGGTGCTGAGCGCGCGAGGGCTCGCTGCGGTTGTCGAACGGGTAGGGCTTGCTGGCGGGGTCGACCACGGTCGTCATGAAGCGTCTCCGTCCGTCAGACGTTGGGGGTCAGGTCGAAGTCGATCACCTTGTCCGGGGTCAGGCCGGCCGGGAACAGGCCCAGCGCCTGCAGGGAGGCGATCGCCCGGGCGACCCGGGCCTGGTCGAACGAGCCGACTGGCTTGCCGGCGTCGGTACCCACCACGTACTGCTTCATGAGCTTGAGCTCGGCGGCCGCGGTCTTGGGGTCCTGCGCCGGTACGGCGGCGTGCAGGATGTCACCGGACTCGTCCGGGTTGTTGACCGCGTAGTCCAGGCCCTTGGCCAGCGCCCCGACGAAGCGCTTCACCAGGTCCGGGTTCTCCTTGATGGTCTTCGTCGTCGCGATCAGTACCGAGCCGTACGGATCGGCCAGGTAGTCGCTGTACGGCAGCGTGATCGTCTGCTTGTGCGAGGCCGCCTCGATGGCCGGCGCGCCGACCAGGTACTGCAGGAGCGCGTCGACCTGGCCACCGGCGAGCAGGCCGGGCAGCGCCTGTGGGGTGCCGTTGACCCACTGGATCGTCTTCGCGTCGAAGCCGGCCAGCTGCGCGTACCCCATGAACATCGGCTGCAGCACCGAGCCTGGCGCCACACCGATCTTCTTGCCGACCAGGTCCTTGGGTCCGCTGATGCCCTTGCCCTCCAACGTGATGACACTGGACACGGTGCGCTGCTGGATCGCCTCCACGGCCTGGATGTCGGTGTGCTTGCCGGTGCCGATCTGGGTCAGCAGGGTGGCGAAGTCGACGACCGCGAACTGCACTTTGCCGGACTCCAGCAGGTTGGTGTTCGTGTCACCGGCCGCACCGGGCTGGATGGTGACCTCGATATTGGCGTCCTTGAAGAAGCCCTTCTTGTCCGCGACCCAGGCGTAGGACTCGCGGCCGAAACTGCCGAACCCGGTGACGTAGCCGACCTTGTCAGGAGCCTTATTGCTGTTCGCCGCGGGGGTGCTCTTGCCGCCGGAGCTGTCGCAGGCGGCGACGCCGATCGCGGCTATCACTACGGTCGCGGCAATGGCGACCGATCGGATCCGCACGGAGGATCTCACGGTGAATCCCTTCGATGGGCTGACTGGCGGGGGCCGCCCGACAGTCTAGGGTCCACCGTTACGCCGATCAATGCGTAATGATCAGTCGAGGGTACCCCCTCCGAACGCCGACTCTTGGCGGCCGAAAGGTCTCCTGGTCATCCGGCGGATGTCAGCGACTGTGCCGGCAGGTAGACGGCGCCCCCGGACGCCAGGAACTGTGCCGACTTCTCCGTCATCCCGGCGGCCACCGCGGCGTCCAGGCTCACGCCGTGCTCCGACGCGTACCGCAGCAGATCTTGCGTGATCTTCATCGAACAGAATCGAGGTTCGCACATCGAGCAGAAGTGCGCGGTACGGGCCGGCTCGGCCGGCAGCGTGTCGTCGTGGCACGCCCGGGCGGCCTCCGGGTCGATGGCCAGGCTGAACTGGTCCTCCCAGCGCAGCTCGAACCGGGCCCGGGACAAGGCGTCGTCCCACGCCCGCGCGGCCGGGTGCGCCTTCGCCAGGTCGGCCGAGTGCGCCGCGATTTTGCAGGCGATCAGGCCGGCCTTGACGTCCGGCTTCGCCGGCGGGCCGAGGTGCTCCTTCGGGGTGACGTAGTGGAGCATCGCCGCGCCGTGCAGCGAAATCACGGCCGCGCCGATCGCCGAGGTGATGTGGTCGTACCCGGGCGCCACGTCCGTCGTGAGTGGACCGACAGTGCAGAACGGCGCCTCGTGGCACCACTCCTGCTGCAGGTCCACGGTCTCCTTCACCCGGTGCAGGGGTACGTGGCCGGGACCCTCGATCATCGCCTGGACGTCGTGCCGCCAGGCCATCCTGGCCAGTTCGCCGAGGGTACGCAGCTCGGCGAGTTGGGCGGAGTCGCTCGCGTCGGCGACCGAGCCGGGGCGCAGTCCGGTACCGAGGGACACCGTCACGTCGTACCGCGCGAAGATCTCGCACAGCTCCTCGAAGTGCGTGTAGAGGAAGTTCTCCTCGTGGTGGGCCAGGCACCAGGCGGCCATCGCCGACCCGCCGCGGGACACGATGCCGGTGACCCGGCCGACCGCGAGAGGGATGTAGCGCAGCAGCACGCCGGCGTGCACCGTCATGAAGTCGACGCCCTGCTCGGCCTGTTCGGTGACGATGTCGCGGTACAGCTGCCAAGACAGCCGGGCCGGGTCGCCGTTCACCCGGTCCAGTGCCTCGTACAGCGGGATGCTGCCGACCGGTACCGGCGAGTTGCGCAGCAGAGCCTCGCGCGACCGCGGCGCGAGCGGGCCGGTGCACCGGTCCATCAGCGCGTCCGCGCCCCACCGGGTGGCCCAGCGCAGCCAGGATACGGTTTCGTCCACAGTGGACTCGTCGGTCGCGCCGCCGAGGTTCGCGGTCACCTTCACCAGGAACCGCTTGCCGATGATCATCGGTTCGGACTCAGGGTGGCGGGAGTTGCCGGGCAGCACCGCGCGGCCCGCGGCCATCTCGTCCACGATCAGGGAGATCGGCAGCCCCTCCCGCAGCGCCACGAACTCCATCTCCGGCGTGGCCACACCGGCCCTGGCGAAGCGCAACTGGGTACCGAGCCGGGACGCCGACCAGGGCGCGCGCAACGGGGGAAGTCCCTCGGCGGGACCGTCGGGTACCGGGCCGGTGGTGTCGTAGAGCCGCACCGGTGGACTGCCCGAGGAGAGGAGCACCTCGCGGAACGGAACCCGGATGTCCGGCCGGGAGCCGCCGACATACACCTTCATCTGGTCCCCCTCACTGAAACCGCCACGGCCGATGGGCGCGGCACATCCGCGGGCCGCCCGCCGTCCGAAACCGTCAACTGCCACCGGTACTTGCACGACCGGTGGACTCGCCCTGGGTAGCGCGCCTGCCGCCGGTACCGGATCTCCACCCCTGCGCGTTCTCCAGGTGGGACCAACCGGCCTATGCACAACAGCACTACGGGTCCTCCCTGCGCCGGCATTACCCGGATCAGGTCAGACGGTCGGGGGCGCGCCAGCCCCCCTCTCAGCCCGGTGCTCCGGGCTCCCGTGGGAATGTTGTACTCGACGTTAGGCGGTGTTTACGGTGCGGCGCAACGGCAGTTCAGCGGACGTCCCAGACCGGTTCGGGTGTCTCCACCACGTCGCCGTCGCCGCGGAACAAGAGGTACCGGTCGAAGGACCGGGTGAACCAGCGGTCGTGGGTGACCGCCACGACGGTACCGGCGAAGCCGCGCAGCCCGTCCTCGAGCGCTTCGGCCGAGGCGAGGTCGAGGTTGTCCGTGGGCTCGTCGAGCAGTAGCAGGGTCGCGCCGGCCAACTCCAGCAGCAGCACCAGGAACCGGGCCTGCTGGCCGCCGGAGAGCGTACCGAACCGCTGGTCGCCCTGCCCGGCAAGCTCGTACCGGCCGAGTGCGCGCATCGCCGCGTGCCGGTCCAGACCCGAGCGGTGCTCGTCGCCGCGCCAGAGGATGTCCACCAGCGTGCGGTCGGTCAACTCTGGACGGTCGTGGGTCTGCGAGAAGTGGCCCGGTACCACGCGGGCACCCAGCCGGGCCCCGCCCGACCAGGCGACAGACTCCACAGTGGACAGTGCGCTGTCGGGTCCGGCCTCGGCCAGCCCGGCGAGCAGGCGGAGGAAGTGGGACTTGCCGGTACCGTTGGCGCCCAGCACCGCGACCCGGTCGCCGTACCAGATCTCCAGGTCGAACGGGTAGGTCAGTCCCTCGATCTCCAGACCCTCGCAGATCACCGCCCGCTTGCCGGTCCGGCCGCCGGACAGGTTCATCCGGATGTCCTGGTCCTTCGGCGGCAACGGCGGCGGCCCGGCATCCTCGAACTTGCGTAGCCGAGTCTGCGCGGCCTGGTACCGCGAGGCCATGTCCGAGTTGTAGCTGGCCTTCTGCTTGTACATCAGCATCTGCGCGCGCAGCTTCTCGCGCTCCTCGTCCCAGCGGCGGCGGTCGGACTCCAGCCGCTCGTGCCGCGCCGAGCGCGCCTCATGCCAGGAGGCGAACCCGCCGGGATGCACCCAGGCCGAGCCGCCCTCGACGGCGACCACCCGGTCGGCGGTGCGGGCCAGCAGTTCACGGTCGTGCGACACGTAGAGCACGGACTTGGTCGACTCGGCCAGCCGCGACTCCAGCCACCGCTTGGCCGGCACGTCGAGGAAGTTGTCCGGCTCGTCGAGCAGCAGCACGTCGTCGGCTCCGCGCAGCAACAACTCCAGGGCGAACCGCTTCTGCTGGCCGCCGGAGAGGGTGGCGACCGGGCGGTCGCGAACCGCGTCCCAGGGCAGGTCCAGGGCGGCGACGGCCACGGTGTCGAACAGCACCTCGGCGTCGTACCCGCCGACTTCGCCCCACCGGGTCAGCGCGTCGGCGTACCGCAACTGTGCCCGCTCGTCCGCCGGCGCCGCGTGCAGCGTCCGCTCGGCCGTCGCCAGCCGCTCGCCCCCCTCCCGGATGGCCGGCGTGGCCAGTGACAGGGCCAGGTCGGTCAGCGTGCGCTCGTCCGCGATCATGCCGATGAACTGCCGCATCACGCCGAGCCCGCCGGAGCGCGCGATGACACCGGACTGGGCCGGGGTGTCCCCGGCGACCATCCGCAGCAGGGTCGTCTTACCGGCGCCGTTCGGCCCTACCAGCGCGATCTTCGCGCCCTCGCCGACCCGGAACGACACGTCCTCGAACAGCACCCGGCCGTCCGGCAGCCTGTACCCCACCCCGGCGACGTCGACGTACCCCACAGATGGGGATTCTGGCCGGTCAGTCGCCGGCCGTCACCTGCAATACCCGGTACCCCTTCTGCGACGCGTGCTTCCGCGTCGGGTACCCCTGGTCGCTCAGCCAGGCGTGCAGCGAGTCCCCGCCCAGGTGCCGCCCGACGACCAGCCAGGCGCTGCCACCGGGGGCCAGCCGGGGCAGCCAGCGCAGCAGGCTCTCGTGCAGCTGTGCCTTGCCGACGCGGATGGGCGGATTGCTCCAGATCTCGTCGAAGCGCACCTCGTCGGGTACCGCGTCGGGCGTGACCGGGAGCACCCGGTCGGCCAGGCCCAGCCGCGCGGCGTTCGCCACGACCAGTTCGAGGGCCCGCTCGTTGACGTCGACCGCGTAGACCCTGGCCGCCGGCGAGGTCGCGGCCAGCACCACCGAGATCGGCCCGTACCCGCAGCCGAGATCCAGGTACACGCCGCCCCTCGGGCCGGGCAGCGGCGCCTTGCGCAGCAGGACGGCGGTACCCGGGTCCAGCCGGTGCGCGGAGAACACCCCGGCGGCGGCGGTCAGCGTGTACTCCTGGCCGCCCGCCTCGAACGTCACGTCGTACCGGTCGGGCGTGGCACTGGGCACTGGGGTGAAGTAGTGGTCGCCGGTCATGGCTCCATTTTCGCCGGCCACCCCGCCGTGCGATCGGCGGCTCCTGGCAAGGCGTGGCGTTGGGTAGCCTGTCGGGCATGACATATGGGTACGGCGACGCGCCGGGCGGGTGGCCGCCGCCCGAGACGGACCCGCCGGCCCGCGGGCGCCGCCGCGCGCCCGACCCCGACGAGCGGCCGGAGGCCGACGGCGGCCGGTACGACGACGGGCGCGCCTTCCAGGCGCCGCCGCCCCCGCCGGTGTACGACCCGCCCGCGTACGGCGAGACCGGGCGCGAGCCGACGGTGTATGGCCGGCACGCGGTCGGCCGGGCGACGCCTCCCGGCTCTCCGCCCCCGCCCACTCCGCCCCCGGGCGCCCGGCCCCTGGCCCGCGACGGTCTCCGGGCACCCCAGGAGGGCGGCATCCCGCCCTACGGCCGGCACGCCCCGGACCAGCGCCCGGCCGAGCACCGCCCGGCGGCGGATGCCCGCCCGCCATACGACCAGCGCCCGCCGCAGGACCAGCGGCCGGCGGAGTACCGCCCCGCCGAGCAGCCGCCGGTGCAGCGCGCGCACCGGCCCCCGGCCGACGAGGGCGCGCTGACCGATCGGTACGTGCCGCGGCGCGGCGCGGTCTACCCGTCCGCCCATGCCACCGGCTTCGCCCCGCCGCCACCGCCGGCCCAGCCGCCGCCGCACGCGCCCACCTCCCCGCCCGGGCCGGGCGGCCGATCAGGGCTGTCCGCAGGCCAGTTTCCGGCCGGCCAGTTCGCCGCCAATCCGGCGGCCACCCGTCCCGGCCAGTTCGGCCGCCCTGATCAGTCCGGCCGGTCCGAGGGGCGCGCCGAACCGTTCCCGGCCGCGGACCCCTTCGCGCCGCCGCGACAGTTCGCGCCCGGGCGTGACTTCGCACCGGACCGGCAGCTCGCGCCGCCGGACCGGCGCCCCCCGGCCGAGGTCGTACCGGACCGCCGGCTGCCCGCGACGCTCTGGAAGTCGATCCTCGGCGGTGTCGTCGTGGTAGCCCTACTCGTGATCGTTGGCGTTGGCGCGTTCTCCCTGGTCGACCGGGGTAGCGCCGGTGCCGCCGGGCCGTCCGCCCCGCCGAAGCGCGACATCTCCAGTCAGGCCGTCGACCCGGCGCCGCTGACCGTGGCGGAGGTGTTCCCCGGCCCGACCGTCGGTGCCACCGGTACGAACGCGGGGTACCAGGTCGTCAAGACCGAGCTGTCCGCGGACTGCAAGGTGGTCGCCGTGGGCGACCTGGTGACGACGTTCGCCAGCGACGGCTGTACCCAGGTGGTGCGCGCAACGCTCACCTCGGCGGACAAGGCGTTCGTCATCACCACCGGCCTGCTCAACCTGCGTGACCAGGCGGGCGCCGCGTCCGCGGAGGACGCCGTGAAGGCCAGCGTGGGCAGCGGCAAGGGCCGGTTCAACGGGTTGGCCGGCGGCGGGACCACCGACGTGATCACCAAGGTCGCCACGCAGCTCGGCTGGGACAGCCGCGGGCACTTCCTGGCGTACGCGGTGATCGCACGGGCGGACGGCTCGACGATCGCGACCAACGACCCGACCGCGACGAGGATCATCAACGCGCTGGTCGAGGACTACCTCAAGGGCACCGTGCTGCAGGCCAGGGTGGACGCGCCGCCGGCCAGCGGGGCCTCGGCCGGTACCGGCGGCAGCGGGAAGCCATCACCGTCAAAGAAGTGAGCGGCGGTTGCGGGTCAGCTCGGCCCGCGCCGCGTAGCCGCCGGGCTCCGGGTACTCGACCCTGACCAGGGTGAGCCCGTGCGGCGGGGCGACCACCACCTCGCTGGCCCGCTGGGCCCGGGTCAGCAGGCCGGCCGGCCACGGTACCGGACGCCGGCCGTCGCCGACAGCGAGCAGCGCGCCGACCAGGCTGCGGACCATCGCCTGGCAGAACGCGTCCGCGCGCACGGTCGCGACCAGAACCGCGTCGGGTCCCCGGCACCAGGACAGCTCGGAGACCGCGCGGATGGTGGTGGCGTTCTCCTTGCGGCGGCAGAACGCGGCGAAGTCGTGCTCACCCAGCAGGAGCTGCGAGGCGGCCGCCAGCGACGGCAGGTCCAGCGGCCGCGGCCAGGACAGCGTGTACCGGGCGGCGAGCGGATCGGCGCCGTACGGCGCGTCCGTCACCCGGTACTCGTAGCACCTCGACAGCGCCGAGAACCGCGCGTCGAATCCCTCCGGGGCCGGTCCCGCCGCCAGTACCCGCAGGTCCGGCGGGAGCAGCCCGGCCAGCCGGCGGATCAGCGTCCCGCCTCGCTGAGACCACGCCCGGGCCGGTACGTCGACATGGCACACCTGGCCGGCTGCGTGGACTCCGGCGTCGGTACGGCCGGCGACCGTCAGCCCCTCCGCGGCCCCGAACACCCTGGCCAGCTCGGCGCCGAGGGCACCGGCGACCGTCCGCTGCCCGGGCTGCGCCGCCCAGCCGGAGAAGTCCGTACCGTCGTACGCCACGTCGAGCCGGAGCCGGACATGAGTGGACCCGGCGTCCCCATCGGGGGCGCCGGGTCCGGTCCCAGCTTCGGTCAGGACTTGCTGTCCCCGGGCTCGACGTCGTCCGGCGAGTCGGCCGAGGCCAGCGGCGCGTCGGCCACCGGCTCGTCCTCGGCCGCCAGCGTGGAGGCAGCGGAGGCCTCCGTGTCGGCGGCCGACGACGCGACCTCCTCGTCACCGGCCAGCGCGGCGACCGCCTCGGCCTTGGTCGCCTTGCGGGCGGCCGACTTCGTGGCGGCCTTGGTCGGCGCCGCGACGGTCAGCTCCTCGACCAGCTCGATGACGGCCATCGGGGCCGAGTCGCCCTTGCGGGGCCCGGTCTTGACGATCCGGGTGTACCCGCCGTCCCGGTTGGCGTACCGCGGCGCGATCTCGTCGAACAGCTGGAAGACCACGTCCTTGTCCCGGACCACATTCAGCACGCGCCGCCGGTTGTGCAGATCACCGCGCTTGGCCTTGGTGATGAGCTGCTCAGCCAGCGGGCGCAGGCGCTTGGCCTTCGTCTCGGTGGTGGTGATCTTTCCGTGCTTGAACAGCGAAGTGGCGAGGTTCGCCAGCATCAGCCGCTCGTGCGCGGGGCTGCCGCCGAGGCGGGGACCCTTGGTGGGCGTGGGCATTGGTGCTCCTTGTAGTGATCCGCAGCCGGGCTGGTTGGCTACAGCTGCTCGGTCTCGCGGTAGTCGTCGGTGTCGTAGTCCACGTCCGAGA
>CAZYCD010000077.1:0-19318 GCA_964645345.1 uncultured Micromonosporaceae bacterium | reverse complement strand
CCCGTTCGGCTGCCCAGACGATGCCGTTGACCATGAGGATCAGGTCGGCGTCGTCCAGGTCCGGCCGGACCTCGCCGGTCGCCTGGGCGCGCGACAGCAGCCGGCCACCCGCCCGGCGCATTCCGGCGCCCGAGGCGTGCAGTTCCGAGTTGCGGTTGCGCATGGTCGTCATGACCAGCTCGGACAGCCCCCGGAACTCGGTCACGTACCGCAGCAGCGAGCGCAGCCAGGTGGTCAGGGCCTGCATCGGCGGCGTTGTGCTGGCGAGGTTGTCGGCCTCGTCGCGCAGGGCGTCGAGCCGGCCGCCGAAGGTCGCCTCCAGCAGGATCTGCCGGGTCGGGAAGTGGCGGTAGAGGGTACCGATGCCGACCGCGGCGCGGCGCGCGATGTCCTCCAGGGACGCCTCGGCACCGTGCTGGGTGAAGGCGGCGTCGGCGGCGGCGAGCAGCCGGTCGTAGTTGCGCCGCGCATCGGCGCGCATCGGCCGGCGCGGGCGGGCCCCGGGCGGGGCGGTGGGTGCCGCGGTCGAGACGGCCGGCGCACCCGGGTTGGGTGCCGGCGACGGCGAGACCGGCGCGGCCGAGGGCGTCGGCGTACCTGTCGGCGCGATGGTCGCGGGCGGCGCCATAGCCGGCGACACCTTCGAGGCCGGCATGGTGGCCGGCGGGGTCGGGATCGGACCGACCCGGGACGTCAGGCCGGGTCCGGGTTCACGGGCCGTCCCCGTCCCGATGTGGGCCGAGATGGGTGAGGAACCCTCGGCCGGTACCGGCGCGGAGCTCTCCGGCGAGGGTTCGGTAGCGGGTGCGAATTCGGCCGTGGGGCCGAGCTCCTTGGTCTCCGCCGCGGGCGCCGCCGGGTCGGCGGGCGTGGTACCGGGCGTCGTTGCGTTGGTGGACACTGCCGTGGGCGCTTCCGTCGTGCTCATGACAACCTTCCAGGCGACTGCGGTACTGGATGCGGCGATCCGTTCCGGGTCGCGCTGAAGTCCATTTCACCACATATGCCGCTCTGGAGGGGGTCCGTCAAGAATGTCCGTGAGTTACATCAGGGACAACCACATGTGGATCTCGTCGCGGTCATCCTCTGGAGCGACCCTGATCGCGCCGGGCAGCCGGCCGACCTCCTTGTACCCGAGCGCCGCGTAGAACCGCTCGACCCCGGCACCGGCCCGTACCGTCAGGTGCAGCGAGGCAGCCTGTCCTCGCGCGCGCTCGACGCCACGCATCAGCACCGCGCCGTACCCGTGCCCTGCGCGTCGGGGTGCACCATCACGCGCTTGACGCTCCGGCAATGGGCGGCGAGCGCGAAGCGCTGGTCGACCAGTAGCAGCATGGCGGCGAGCCGGTCGCCCGCGTACCCGACGAGGAGCCGGTCGGCGCCCTCGGCGACGCCGACCAGGGCGCGCTCCGCAACCGGCCCGACCTCTGCCGGCCCGACCCGGCCGGCAAAGCCGACCGCGCCGCCGGCGTTGGTGACGTCGACCCACAGCGCGAGGACCTCCGCGCGCAGCCGCTCGGTCAGCTCGGGGTCGGGTACCGGGCGCAGCGGAACGCCACCATCCTGCCGGGGGGCGGCGCGCGCCGCGGCCCGATAGGGTCGCCGGTGTGACCCAGGCTGACCTCGGCGGCGAACCGCCTCGCGGCGCGGAGGAGAGGGACCTGCTCGACGGCTGGCTGGACCACTACCGGCTCGGGATGATGCGCAAAGTCTCCGGGCTCGGTGCGGAGCAACTCGTCCAGCGGTCCTGCCCGCCGTCGGCGATGTCGCTGGCCGGGCTGGTACGGCACCTGACCGAGATGGAGCGGGTGTATGCCCAGCGGCTGGCCGACCCGGGGCTGGCGCTGCGGTATGTGACCGACGCCAGCCCGGACGGGGACTTCGACGACGTCACGGCGCAGGGCGTGCAGGCTGACCTGGTCAGCCTCACGGAGCATTGGGAGCGGTCGCGGGAGGTGATGGCCGCCCGACCGCTGGACGCGACGCTGCGGTGGCACTACCTGTACCTGATCAAGGAGTACGCGCGCCACCTGGGCCACGCGGACCTGCTGCGGGAGCGTATCGACGGCGCGACCGGCGAGTGAACCGTCCCAAGCCGGACCGGCTGCCACCCGAACATCCCCGGTACGCGCAGATTCTGGCGGCGCACGACGCGGCCGTGGACGCCGGCCAGGCCGGGTACCTGGACCCGGACAGCGGACTGTTCGTACTGACCGCCGAATACCTGGCGGCCCGGGGTACCTGCTGCGGGCGCGGCTGCCGGCACTGCCCGTACCCGGCGGTCAGCTGACCGGGCGGAACGTGCGGCGGTAGGCGGCCGGCGGTACCCCGACGGTGGCGTGCAGGTGCTGGCGCAGGGATGCGGCGGTACCGAAGCCGGACTGCCGCGCCACCGCGTCGATGGGCAGGTCGGTGCCCTCCAGCAGCCGCCGCGCGTGCTCGACCCGCTGGTGCAACAGCCACCGGCCGGGGCTCATGCCGGTCTCGTCGCGGAACCGCCGGGTGAACGTGCGCACGCTCATCGACGCGTGCCGGGCGAGGTCGGCCAGCTCGATCGGCTGCTCCAGCCGCTGCAGCATCCAGGCCCGGGTCGCCGTGGTCGTGCTGTCGCCGGCCTCCGGCAGCGGACGCTCGATGAACTGCGACTGACCGCCGTCGCGCCACGGCGGTACGACGCACCGCCGGGCCGCCCGGTTGGCCGTCTCGCTGCCGTGGTCACGCCGGATCACGTGCAGGCACAGGTCGATTCCGGCCGCGACCCCGGCCGAGGTGAGCACGTCGCCGTCGTCGACGAACAGCACGTCGGGGTCGAGCTTGACGCTGGGGTACCGGTGGCGGAAGTCGTCGGCGTACGCCCAGTGTGTCGTCGCCGGCCGATCGTCGAGCAGGCCCGCCTCGGCGAGCACGAAGGCGCCGGTACAGATTGACATGATCCGGGCGTGGCCCGCCGCCCGCCGCAGCGCTGCCCGTACCTCGGGCGTGCCGGTGAGGGAGGGCGAGTTGTGGGCGATCCCGGGGACGACCACGGTGTCCGCCTCGTCCAGCAGTTCCAGGCCGTGGTCGGGCAGGGCCTGGAAGCCGGCCGACGTGCGGACCGGGGCGCCGCCCGGCGTGGCCACCCTGACCCGGTAGGGCCGCGCGCCGCCGCGGTCCCGCGCGGCGAAGAAGACCTGTGGCGGTACCCCGAGGTCGAACGCGATCACGCCGTCGAGGGCGAGGACGGCCACCTGATGGGTACCCATGGCCCGATCCTTTCACATGTTGGCGTTCAGGCCACTCGTCGCTGGTTCGGCGGCCGGCGAACATGGCAGCGTGACAACAGCCGAAGCGCCGGCGCGCCGCGCCGCGAAGATCCATCGTGCCTGGTTCGTGGCGGCCGTGGCGTTCGTCGCCACCGTGGGCGCGGCTGGCTTCCGGGCCACCCCCGGCGTCCTCATCACCCCGCTACAGCAGGAGTTCGGCTGGTCAAAGGGCACCATCTCGGCGGCCGTATCGGTCAACCTGGTCCTGTTCGGCCTGACCTCGCCGTTCGCCGCGGCGCTGATGGAGCGGTTCGGGATCCGCCGGGTGGTGGCGGGCGCGCTGGTACTGGTCGCGGCGGGCAGCGGTCTGACCGTCTTCATGACCGAGAGCTGGCAACTGGTGCTGTGCTGGGGAGTGCTGGTCGGCCTCGGTACCGGCTCCATGGCGCTGGCCTTCGTGGCCACCGTCACGAGCCGCTGGTTCGTGAAGCACCGGGGGGTGGTGACCGGGGTGCTGACCGCCGGTGGCGCGGCCGGCCAGCTCTGCTTCCTGCCGATCCTGGCCTACCTGGCCGGCGCGCACGGCTGGCGCTCGGCGGCCCTGGTGGTGGCCGGCGCGGCGCTGCTGGTCGCCCCGCTGGCGCTGTGGCTGCTGCGGGACCACCCGCGCGATGTGGGGCTGACCGCCTACGGCGCCGACCCGGCTGCCCTGGACGAGGCCGCACCCGCGAGCACGGGAGCGGGTCGACGGGCGCTGTCCGCGCTGCGCGACGCCGCGCGTACGCCCACCTTCTGGCTGCTGGCCGGCGGCTTCGCGATCTGCGGCGCGACGACGAACGGCCTCGTGGGTACCCACTTCATCCCGGCGGCGCACGACCACGGCATGCCGACCACGGCAGCGGCCGACCTGCTCGCCCTGGTCGGGATCTTCGACATCGTCGGCACGATCTTCTCCGGCTGGCTGACCGACCGGTTCGACTCCCGGGTGCTGCTCGGCGCCTACTACGCGCTGCGCGGCCTGTCCCTGCTGGTACTGCCGGACCTGTTCGCCGGCAGTACCCATCCGAGCATGTTGATCTTCATTCTGTTCTACGGCCTGGACTGGGTCGCCACGGTGCCGCCGACGATCGCCCTGTGCCGGGAGCGATGGGGAGCGGCCGGGCCGGTGGTGTTCGGCTGGGTGTTCGCCTCGCACCAGATCGGCGCCGCGGTGGCGGCCACCGCCGCCGGGCTGGTCCGCGACAACCTGGGCACCTACAACGCCGCGTTCTACGCGGCGGGCGGCCTGGCCCTGCTGGCCGCGGTGCTGTCGCTGCAGCTGCGCCGGCCGGGCCACACCGGTGTCCGCTGGCGGGTCGCCTTCGAAGAGAACTGATAGCCCGGATCTTGGTCGGGCGCCGGTAGGGTGTGCCCGTGCCCGCTACCAAATATGTCGTGGTCGGGGCCGGCATCGTCGGCCTCGCCGTGGCCCACCGGCTGCTGCTGGAGCGTCCACACGCGACGGTGACGGTACTCGAGAAGGAAGACCAGGTCGGCGCCCACCAGACCGGGCACAACTCCGGCGTGATCCACTCCGGGATCTACTACCGGCCCGGCACCCTGCGCGCCACGCTCTGCGTCGCCGGCGCCCGGTCCATGGTCGACTTCTGCCGGGAGCACGGCCTCCCGTTCGAGGTGACCGGCAAGCTGATCGTGGCCACCGCCGAGGCCGAACTTCCCCGGCTGCGCGCGCTGGCGGATCGCGCCGAGGCCAACGGGGTACCGGCCCGGCTGGTCGACCCGGCCGAGGCGCGCGAGGTGGAGCCGAACGTCTCCTGCCTTTCCGCGCTGCACATCACGAGTACCGGCATCGCCGACTACGGCGCGGTCTGCGAGACGCTGGCCAAGCTGATCGCCGACCGGGGCGGCGAGGTGCGCACCGGCGTCCGGGTGACCGGGATCGCCGGCGGCCAGGTCCACACCACCGGCGGGGACCTGCCCGTGGACGCGCTGGTCAACTGCGCCGGGCTGCACGCCGACCGGATCGCCCGGCTGGCCGGGGCACGGCCGCCGGTACGGATCGTGCCGTTCCGCGGCGAGTACTTCACGATCGGGCGGGCCGAGCTGGTACGCGGTCTGATCTACCCGGTACCCGACCCGGACCTGCCGTTCCTCGGCGTGCACCTGACCCGGACCGTGGACGGTCACCTGCACGCCGGCCCGAACGCGGTGCTGGCGCTGGCCCGCGAGGGGTACCGGTGGGGCCGGGTGAACCTGCGGGACATCGCGGACGCCGCCGGGTACCCGGGCACCTGGCGGCTGGCCCGGCGGCACCTCGGTACCGGCGTGGACGAGGTGCGCCGCTCGCTGTCGCGCAAGCGTTTTGCGGCCAGCCTGGCCAGGCTGGTACCGGAGGTGACCCCGGACGACCTGATACCGGCGCCGGCCGGGGTACGGGCGCAGGCGGTGGGTCGGGACGGCGGTCTGCTGGACGACTTCCTGCTGCTGCGCCACGAGCGGCAACTGCACGTGCTCAACGCGCCGTCGCCGGCGGCGACGAGCTCCCTAGAAATCGCCCGCCGGATCGTCGATGAGCTTCCCGAGTAGCCGCGGTACCCCGCCTCCGCCGCCGGCCCGGCAGGAGATTCCGGCGGCCCGGCCTCCCGTCCGGGCGCCCCGGTCAGGCCGTCCGGGCCGGGCCGTCCTCGCGCTGGCGCTCGTGACCGTGCTGGCCGCCGGCTGCTCGGGCAACGCCAATGCCGACTCGGGCGGCCAGCCGCACCCGACCGGTACCCGGGCTCCGCAGCCGGCCGCGCTCTCCGGCGGCGCCTGCCAGCTGCTCGACTACGACGTCGTGGAGGCCGCGATCGGCGTACGGTTCGCGATCGCCGCCTCGGCCACCAGCGCGGCCACCTTCACCTGTGTGCTCCAGCCGGACGGGGCCGACGTCCCCGACCTGTCCCTGGCGGTGACGGCCACCGAGGCGGACATCTCGGTGTTCCGAACCACCGTGGTGCCCAAGGGCGGGACAACCATCGAGGACCTCGGCAAGCTCGGGTACCGGGTCGGGGTACCGGCGTCGGCGACCGCCGGGCCGGGCGTCGAGGTCGGCTGGCTGTCGGCCAACCAGCGGCTCATGGTCCTGCGGTACCGCAGCGCCACCGGTACCGCCCAGGGTGACCTGGATGCCCTGGCCCCGAAGCTGGTCGACCTGGCGAAGAAGATCGATCTGACGACGTCCTGAGCGGTCAGCCGACGGCGACGAAGACCCGGGACGCCACCTCGCGGGGCAGCCGGATCTGTTCGCCGGACTGGCCGACCAGCACCTCGTCGCGGTCCTGCGCGACCACCACCGTGGCGCCCGGGTCGACCCCGGCCGCGTGGAGCTGGCGAAGCACCCCGGCGTCGGTCTGCACGCTCTCGCAGATCCGCTTGATGATCACGGCCCCGGTGAGCCCCGGGAAGGCCAGGTTCCGCTCCCCGTCCCCGGCCGGCTGGTTGGCCGCGCCCTTGTCGAACTCGGCGAGCCCCGGGATCGGGTTGCCGTAGGGGGACCGGGTCGGCCGGCCGAGCAGCTCCCACACCTTGGCCTCGACGGCGCTGCTCATCACGTGCTCCCAGCGGCAGGCCTCCTCGTGCGCCTCCTCGTACGGCAGCCCGATGACGTTGACCAGCAGCAGTTCGGCGAGCCGGTGCTTGCGCATGACCGCGACGGCGTGCTCGCGGCCGCTCTCGGTGAGGTGCAGGTGGCGGTCGCCCTCGACCCGGAGCAGCCCGTCGCGCTCCATCCGGTTGACCGTCTGGCTGACCGTGGGGCCGCTCTGGTGCAGCCGCTCGGCGATCCGGGCACGCAGCGGCGTGATGCCCTCCTCCTCGAGTTCGAGGATGGTCTTGAGGTACATCTCGGTGGTGTCGACAAGATCGTTCAAGGGTGGCTTCCTCCCGGTTCTCGATGCTACCTGGCCGGTAGGACAGACTGTCGGTGTGAAACCAGCAGCCGCGCTCATCGACGCCGTGGACCTCGCGGACCGGCTGGTCGGGCCGTCCGCGCCGATCGTGCTGGACGTCCGCTGGCGGCTCGGCGGCCCACCGGGTCGGGAGAGCTACCTGATCGGGCACATACCGGGCGCCGCCTTCCTCGACCTCGACGCGCAGCTCAGCGGGGCGCCCGGGGCCGGTGGCCGGCATCCGCTGCCCGATCCCGCCCGGCTGCAGAAGGAGCTGCGGGCGGCCGGCGTCCGCGACGGGTACCCCGTGGTGGTCTACGACCACGGCGACGGCATGCCGGCCGCGCGGACGTGGTGGACCCTGCGCTGGGCCGGCCTGCCGGACGTCCGCGTGCTCGACGGCGGCTTCGCGGCCTGGACCGATCAGGGCCGGCCGGTCGAGCCGGGCGAGGTCACCCCGGCGCCGGGCGACGTGACCGTGCGGCCGGGCGGCCTGCCGGTGCTCGACGCGGCCGCCGCGGCGGCGACCGCCGGGCGGGGGGCGCTGATCGACGCGCGGACCGGGCCGCGCTTCCGGGGCGAGAGCGAGCCGGTGGACCCGGTCGCCGGCCATATCCCGGGCGCCCGTAACGTGCCCGCCGCCGACCTCGTCGGTGCGGACGGCCGCCTGCTGCCGCCGGCCGCGCTGCGCGAGCGCTTCACCGCCGCGGGGGTACCGGACGCCGGACCGGTGGGCGCCTACTGCGGTTCCGGCGTCACCGCCGCGCAGACGGTCCTCGCGCTGACCGTCGCCGGGTACCCGGACCCGGCCCTCTACGTCGGCTCCTGGAGCGAGTGGATCACCGACCCGGACCGCCCGGTGGCCACCTCATGAGTGAGCGTCAGCGAGCGGATCGGGCAGCACAGTGTGAACGTGCGTCGTGCCCGCGCGCAGCGAAGCGAGCACGGGCATGACTGGGACGGTCGTCGTCTGGGACGAGGCGCTGCTCGGGTACGACCTCGGCGACCACCCGCTGGACCCGGTTCGCCTGGAGCTGACCATCGCCCTGGCCAAGGAGTTCGGCGTGCTCGACCGTCCCGGTGTGCGGGTGGTGGCCCCGGAGCCGGCCGACGACGCGCTGCTGGGCCTGGTGCACACCCCCGGGTACATCGAGGCGGTACGCGCGGCCGGCCGGCCCCCCGCCGACGGGCAGCACGGGCAGGCGTCGCTGGCCAAGTGGGGCCTCGCCACGGCGGACAACCCCGTGTTCCCCGGCATGCACGCGGCCAGCGCGCTGATCGCGGGGGCCACCGTCGCCGCCGCGGACGCGGTCTGGTCGGGTTCGGCGCGGCGCGCGGTGAACGTGGCCGGCGGGCTGCACCACGCGATGCCCGACCGGGCCAGCGGGTTCTGCGTCTACAACGACCCGGCCGTGGCCATCGCCCGGCTGCTGGCGCAGGGCGCCGAGCGGGTCGCCTACGTGGACGTGGACGTGCACCACGGTGACGGCGTACAGGAGATCTTCTACCGGGACCCGCGGGTACTCACGGTCAGCCTGCACGAGACACCGCTGGCGCTGTTCCCCGGTACCGGCTTCCCGACCGAGACCGGGGGCGCGGACGCGGTGGGCAGCGCGGTCAACGTGGCGCTCCCGGCGGGTACCGGCGACTCCGGCTGGCTGCGCGCCTTCCACGCGGTCGTACCGTCGGCGCTTCGGGCGTTCCGGCCGCAGGTCCTGTTCACCCAGTGCGGCGCCGACGGGCACCGGCTCGATCCGCTGGCGGACCTCCGGCTGACCGTCGACGGGCAGCGCGCGGCGTACCTGGCCCTGCGCGACCTGGCGGAGGAGTTGTGCGAGGGGCGCTGGGTGGCCACCGGGGGCGGCGGGTACGCGCTGGTGGAGGCGGTACCCCGGGCATGGACCCACCTGCTGGCCATCGCGACCGGCGACCCGGTCGACCCGGCCGCGCCGGTACCGGACTCCTGGCAGAACCTGGCGCACCGGCGGCGGCCGAGCCGGGACGTGCCGGTGTCGATGACGGACGGCATCGCTCCACAGTGGACACCGTGGCAGCCGTCGGGCGAGCCGGACGCGGTGGACCGGGCGATCCTGGCCACCCGCAAAGCTGTCTTCCCGCTGCTCGGTCTGGATCCCGACGACCCGCGGGACTGACAGTGTCATCCGACGGGCAAACGACGGCTGACCGGTCCGGCCCAGGTGCCGGCCCGCGGGACGCGGACGTCCTGCTCGCCGACGGATCGACTGTCCACATCAGACCGATCCGGCCGGGCGACGCGGACGCGATCGTCGAGCTGCACTCGCGGTTCTCCGAGCGCACCCGGTACCTGCGCTACTTCTCGCCGTACCCGAGGATTCCCGAGCGGGACCTGCAACGGTTCGTGAACGTGGACCACGCCGACCGGGAGGCGCTGGTGGTGTCCGCGGGCGGCCGGCTGATCGCGGTCGGCCGGTACGAGCGGCTGGCGGCGCAGGCGGGCGAGGCCGAGGTGGCGTTCGTGGTCGAGGACGCGCACCAGGGCAGGGGGATCGGTTCGGTGCTGCTGGAGCACCTGGCCGAGGCGGCACGCCAGGCCGGCATCGAGCGGTTCATCGCCGAGGTGCTGCCGGTCAACGGCGGGATGCTGCGGGTGTTCGCCGACGCCGGGTACCAGCTCCAGCGTGCCTACGCCGACGGTGTGGTGCACCTGGAGTTCCCAATCGCGCCGACCGAGCGGTCGATGGCCGTCCAGTACCGGCGGGAGCAGGCCACCGAGGCCGCCTCGATCGCCCGGCTGCTGTCCCCGTCCGCGGTCGCGGTGTACGGCGCCCGGCGCGACGGTACCGGGATCGGCGCCGCGGTGCTGCGCAACCTGGGCGCCTTCACCGGGCGGGTACACGTGGTCCACAGTGGACGGACGCTGACCGGCCCGGCCGACCTGGCGCTGATCGCGGTGCCGGCCGCCGCGGTACCGGAGGCGGTCGCCGACGCGGCCGCGGCCGGGGTGGCCGGCGTGGTGGTGTACTCGGCCGGGTTCGCGGAGGCCGGTGCCGCCGGCGGCGTGGCACAGCGGGACCTGCTGGCCATGGTACGGGCGGCGGGCATGCGGCTGATCGGGCCCAACTGCCTGGGCCTGGCGAACACCGACCCGGCGGTGCGGCTGAACGCGACGTTCGCGCCGGGGCTGCCGGCGCGCGGGCGGGTCGGCTTCTTCTGCCAGTCCGGTGTGCTGGGCGTGGCGTTGCTGGCCGAGGCGAACCGGCGGGGGCTGGGCCTGTCCAGCTTCGTGTCCGCCGGCAACCGGGCCGACGTGTCCGGCAACGACCTGCTGCAGTACTGGCAGGACGACCCGTCGACCGACGCCGTCCTGCTGTACCTGGAGACGTTCGGCAACCCCCGCAAGTTCGCCCGGCTGGCGCGGCGCATCGGCCGGCACAAGCCACTGGTCGCCGTCGCGCACGTGCCCCCGCTGGCCGACGGCGACGCCGGGCCGCGGCCGGACACCGCCGCGCTGCTGCGCCGCTCCGGCGTCATCCGGGTGGACACCGTGGCCGAGTTGTTCGACGTCGGCGTGCTCCTCGCGCGGCAGCCGTTGCCGGCCGGTACCCGGGTCGGGATCGTCACCAACTCCTCGGCTCTCGGGGTGCTCGCGGCCGGGGCGTGTGCCGAGGCCGGCCTCCCGGTCACCGTCGAGTCGGACGTGGGCGCGCAGGCGGGGCCGGCACTGTTCGCCGACGCGCTCCAGGCGACGCTCGCCGACGCCGAGGTGGACGCCGTCGTGGTCGCCTGCGCGCCGCCGCTGCCGGGTACCGAGGAGGAGGCCGGCTTCGGGTCGGCGATCGCCACCGTGGCCGGCTCGCTCGGCTCGGGTGGCATGGGCGGGGCCGGGCTGCCGGTCGGCGCGGCCCACGGCGCGGACAAGCCGGTGGTGGCGACGCTGCTGACCGGTACCGGTCCGGCGGGGGTACCGGCGTATCCGTCGGTTGAGGAGGCGGTCCGGGCGCTGGCCCGGGTCGCCCGGTACGCGCAATGGCGGCGGGAGCCTCCCGGCACGGTACCCGAGCTGTCCACTGTGGACGATCCTGATCCGCTCGTCCGGTACGGCATCCCGGTGGTACCGTCCCAGGCCGCCACGGACGCCGACAGCGCGGTCGCGGTGGCCGGTGAGCTGGGTTACCCGGTGGCGTTGAAGGTCGCGGATCCCGCGCTGCGCCACCGCATCGACCTCGGCGCGGTACGCCTCGACCTGCCCGACCCGGCCGCGGTGCGTGCCGCGTACCGCGAGCTGACCCGGCTGGCCGAGTCGGGCGGCTGGCCCGGCACGGCGCGCCGGGTCATCGTGCAGCCGATGGTGGCCCCCGGCGTCTCCGTGGTGGTCGAGGCGCTCCAGGACCCGAGGTTCGGGCCGGTGGTGGGGTTCGGGCCGGGCGGGGTGACCGGGGAGTTGCTCGACGACCTGGCCTGGCGGCCCGCGCCACTGACCGACCGGGACGCGGCCGCGCTGGTCCGCGAGCCGAGGTCCTCCGCCCTGCTGTTCGGGCACCGGGGCGCCCGGCCGGTGTCCCTCGAGGACCTGGCGGAGCTGCTGTCGCGCGTGGGCCGGCTGATCGACGACCGGCCGGAGGTACGGCGGCTGACCCTCAACCCGGTACTGGCGAGGCCGGACGGGCTGTCCGTGCTGCACGCGACCGTCCACTATGGACCGGATGTCGACCGGCCGGACACCGGTCCGCGCCGGCTGTGACGGGTACCCGTGAAACGGGGCGCCGGCCATGCGGCCGGCACCCCGCGGTCCTTGCGTTGAGCCCGGATCAGCTCGCGTACGCCTCCAGGCGCTTGGCCCGGGACGGGTGGCGCAGCTTGAGCAGCGTCACTTTCTCGATCTGGCGGATCCGTTCGCGCGAGAGGCCGAACTCGCGGCCCACCTCGTCCAGCGTCCGCTGGCGGCCGTCGTCCAGGCCGAAGCGCAGCCGGATGACCGCCTGCTCCCGCTGGGACAGGGTGGCGAGCACGATCTCCACCTCCTCGCGGAGCATGCCGCCCGTGACGCTGTCGGCCGGCTCCTCCCGGGGGTCGACCCGCGCCACGAAGTCGCCCAGCGCGCTCTCCCCGTCCTCGCCCACGGCCTGGTCCAGGCTGACCGGCTCGCGGTCGTAGGAGATCAGTTCGATGACCTGGAACTCCTCCACGCCCAGCGCCGCCGCGATCTCCGCGACCACCGGCTCGCGGCCCAGCGCGATGGCGAGGTCGCGGCGCGCCCGGACCATCCGGTTCACCTGCTCGACCATGTGTACCGGGATGCGGATGGTGCGGGCCTGGTCGGCCATGGCGCGGGTGATGGCCTGGCGGATCCACCAGGTGGCGTAGGTGGAGAACTTGTAGCCCTTGGTGTAGTCGAACTTCTCGACGGCGCGGATGAGGCCGAGGTTGCCTTCCTGGATGAGGTCGAGGAAGGCCATGCCCCGCCCGGTGTACCGCTTGGCGATGCTGACCACCAGCCGCAGGTTCGCCTCCAGGAGATGGTCCTTTGCCGCGCGGCCCTCGCGGATGACGGTGCACAGGTCGGCACGCGTCTGCGCGTCGGACACCCCGGGAAGGACCTCGTCGGCGTAGAGCCCGGCTTCGATCCGGCGGGCCAGGTCGACCTCCTGCTCGGCGGAGAGCAGCTTGGTCCGGCCGATGCCGTTGAGGTAGGCGCGGACCAGGTCCGCGGATACCCCGCGGTCGTCCGTGTCCAGGTCGACCGGCTCCTCGTCGTCGAGACCGGCTTCCATCCTGTCCAGAACCGCGTCGTCCGCGACAGCGGCGTCGTCCGTGCTGGTTGCGGTGAGTGGCTGGGCCACCTGCACTCGCCTCCCCGTACTCGAAGCTCCACTGGCTTACGGGATCGAGGGTGAACCCACCGGCGTGAAGTCGGGGTGAGGCGGCGGCGCGGTGGCATGAATTCGTGAGTGTTTTTGCCCGACTGGTCAGATTTCCAGGAGTACTGTCCGAGGGCCGACATTCACGCTCTCCACAAGCATGTGCGCGCCGAAACGGCCGGTGGCCACCGTCGCGCCCCGGTCGCGTAGCGCCTGCCCGAACGCCTCGACCAGCGGCTGCGCCACGTCGCCCGGGGCCGCCGCGCTCCACGACGGGCGCCGCCCCTTGCGGGTGTCGGCGTACAGCGTGAACTGGCTCACCACCAGTACCGGCGCGCCGACCTCCGCCGCGGACTTCTCGTCGGCTCTGCCAGTAGCGGACGGGCCGCTTGACCGCGACGCCCCTGCCGCGTCGTCGCTGGCACCCGGAAGAATGCGCAACTCGTGGACCTTGCGGGCCAGTCGGCCGGCGACGGCCGCGTCATCGGTGTGCGTCACCCCGACGAGTACCAGCAGCCCGTCCTCGATAGCGCCCACCACCGAGCCGTCCACGGTCACGCTCGCCCGGCTGACCGTCTGGACCAGTGCCCTCACCCGACCGCCTCGATGAAACCGCGCTCGACGAGATGGCCGACGATCGGCCCGGCGACCTCGGCCAGCACCGGCTCCTCCACCCCGTGCGCCGCGGCGAGCACGCTGAGCTGGTCGGCCAGCGGTACCGTGCCGTCGCAGCCGCCGACCAGCGCGAGTACCAGCGGATCGACGTCCTCACTCCAGCGCAGTCCGCCGGTCAGGGCCAGCAGTTGCCGGTCGACCGCCCAGCCCTCGTCGCCAATCGTCGCCTCCTGGTGCAGGGTCAGGCCGGGTGCCGCCCGGTACCGTTCGCGCAGCAGCGCCGCGGCGTCCCGGCCGCGCAGCCAGTCCTGCCGGGCCAGCCACGCGGTCACCTGCGCCCCCAACGGCTGCTCGACGGCCTGGCGCAGGTCCTCGATGCGTACCACCGGATCGTCGTGGCCGCCGCGGCGCAGGGTGATCAGCCCCAGTCCCACCCCCTCCACCTTGTTGGCGTCGAACCAGTCCAGCCACGCCGCGGCCCGCACCGGGTCCGACTTCTCCCCGGCATCGGACAGCCACAGGTCCACATAGGACACCGGGTCGCTCACCTCACGCTGGATCACCCAGGCGTCCAGGCCGGTACCGGCGAGCCAGCCGGCCACCCGTTGGGTCCAGTCCTCGCCGGCGACGTGCAGCCAGTTGGCCAGGTACTGGCAGATTCCGCCCTCGGTCAGCAGTCCCGGGGCGGTGGCGGCCAGCTCCGCGCTCAGCGCGTCGCCCGGCCGGCCGGAGTCGCGGTACGTGTGGGTGGCGATGCCCGGGCCGACGACGAACGGCGGGTTGCTGACCACGAGGTCGAAACGGCGCCCGGCAACCGGATCGGCCAGGTCGCCGGCGAGCAGCTCGATGTCCACGCCGGACAGCGCCGCGGTGGTGGCCGCGAAGCGCAGCGCGCGGTCGGACAGGTCGGTCGCCGTCACCCGGCGGGCGTGCGTGGACAGGTGCAGGGCCTGGACGCCGCAGCCGGTACCGAGGTCGAGCGCACTGCCCACAGTGGAGCGTACAGTCGCCTGGGCCAGGGTCGTGGACGCGCCGCCGATGCCCAGCACGTGGTCGGCGGGCAGCGGTCCGGCGCGGGTACCGGCGGACAGGTCGGACACCACCCACCAGCCGTCGCCGTAGGGTTCGAGGTCGACGCCGGCCCGGATGCCGTCCGGCTCGCGCACCAGGATGCCGGCCTCCAGCAGCGGTTGCAGCGGGAGCGCGGCGGCGACCGGCCCTTCCGGCTCGATCTTGCCGCAGACGAACAGCCGGATCAGCGTGGCCAGCGGGTCACGGTCCACAGTGGACCGGAGGGCGGCCCGGAAGTCCCCGCGCCGGATGGCGGCGGTGGCGGCCGGCCCGATCCGGACCGCGATCCCGGAGCTGTTGTACCCGGCGGCGATCAGCGCCGTGCGGAGCCGGGCGGTTCCGGAGGCGTCAAGCAGTGCGTCCACCGCCCTATTGTGCCGGTACCGGCGACTGCTCCCGGTTCCCGCCGTCCACTCCTGCCGGAACCGGTCCGTGCGCGACGCTTCACGGTCTGTGACCACCTGGGCCGATGGCGCCCTTCGTACCGGTCAGGGCACGATAGGGCCATGACGCTCTCGCTGCCCATCGAGCCCGCGGCCAACGATCTGTTGCAGCGCAGCCCGCTCGCCCTGCTGGTCGCGATGGTCCTAGACCAGCAGGTACCGCTGGAGAAGGCATTCAGCTCGCCGTACGACCTGGTGCGGCGGCTGGGGCACGAGCCGGACGCGGCCGAGCTGGCCGGCTACGACCCGGAGGCGTTGACCGAGATCTTCGCCCAGCGCCCTGCGCTGCACCGGTTCCCGAAGGCGATGGCGGCCCGGGTACAGGCGGCATGCCAGCTCATCACCGACCGGTACGCGGGCGACCCGGCCCTGCTGTGGTCGGAGGCCAAGGACGGCAGGGACCTGCTGAAGCGGATCAGCGAACTGCCCGGGTTCGGGAAGCAGAAGGCGCAGATCATGGTGGCGCTGCTGGGCAAGCGGTACGGGATCCGGCCGACCGGCTGGCGGGAGGCCGCCGGGCTGTTCGGCGAGGAGGGGTACCACTCGGTGGCCGACATCACCGACGACGACTCGCTGGCGAAGGTCCGTTCGTACAAGCAGCAGATGAAGGCGGCCGCGAAGGCCGGGTCCTGAGCGGCGGCTCAGAGTCCCGGATGGGGAGCGTAGCCCTCGGCCAGGCGCTTCAGCACCGGCGGCCGGGGCGTGCCGACCTTGCGCCGCTGTCGTGCTCCGGTCCAACGGGTACTACTACTGCCGATGCTACCGCCGGTCGGCCTAGGCTCGTCGCATGGCAGGTCAGATGCGTGCCCGACCCGTACAGGTCGCGGTCTGCGGACCCGCCGACTGCACGCATGAGGAGGCGTGGGCGGCCCGGCGGGTCGGCGAGCTGCTGGCCGCACGGGGCGCTGTGGTGATCTGCGGAGGGGGGACCGGCGTGATGGCCGCCGCCGCGGAGGGTGCCCGGGCGGCCGGCGGACTGGCGGTCGGCATCCTCCCCGGGCCGGGCGGGGTCGCTCCCGCCGCCGACCTCGACGTGGCCATCGCCACCGGGTTCGGCGAGGCGCGCAACGCCGTCATCGCGCAGTCCGCGGACGCGGTGATCGTGGTCGGCGGCTCCTGGGGCACCCTGTCCGAGGTGGCGCTCGCCATGCGCCGGGGCGGGGTACCCGTCGTCACGCTCGGCGGTTGGCAGGTCCTCGACCGCGACGGATCCCCGGTACCCGGGCCGGTGCGCGCCTCCGACCCCGAGCAGGCGACAGAGCTGGCCCTGGCCTGCCGGTACCCGCCGGACGGTGCGACCATGGAGCAGGACACCGAGGAGGTCGCGGAACGTGAGGCGTAAGGCCCGACCGGTGCTGATCACCAACGCCGAGCGCAGCCAGGACGATCAGCTGCACTCGCGCGAGGTGCGGTACCTGCTGATGATGTCCATCCGCGCGCTGTGCCTGGTGGCGGCCGCGGCCCTGGTCGGCGCCCACGCCCCGCTGCTGTGGGTGTGGATCCCCATCTGCCTGTTCGGCATGGTCGTGGTGCCGTGGCTCGCGGTCATCCTGGCCAACGACCGGCCGCCGAAGAAGCGCCAGCGCCCGGTCGCCGCCCGCCAGGCACCGCCCGCCGAGGCGCTGCCCGAGCCGCTGGCCATCGAGCCGATCCGGATCATCGACGCCGAGCAGTAGCCGGCCCGGCTCACCCGGCTCCGCCCGGCGCGGGGAGCGGCCGTAGCGACCCGTAGGGGCTTCCCGCCGCCCCAAGGGCCGCGCGCCGCCCCAGGGGAGCCCCGTCATTGCCGGTACCGCCGGCCCCAGCTTGGCTGACTGTCGAAGTTTGTCAATGCGTTGGAGGCTCCGCATGGTCAAGCGACGGCAGTTGATCCGTGGCGGCGTGGTCGGCGGCGCCGCCCTGCTGGTACCGGCGGCGGTGCTCGTGCGGCGCTCCGCGCAGGCGCAGCCCGTCCCCGGCGGTACCCTCGACCCCGCCCGGGTACCCAAGTACGTCACGCCCCTGTTCCTGCTGCCCGCCATGCCCAGCTGTACCGGACCATCCGGAGTGGACACATACTCGCTCGCGGCCCGGCAGTTCAACCAGCAGATCCTGCCGCCGGGCTTCCCGGCGACCGCGGTGTTCGGCTACGGCTCCACCACCGACCCGGGCACCTTCCATGCGCCGGCGTACACCATCGAGGCGCGCGTGTCCCGGCCGGTACGGGTCACCTGGGCCAACCAGCTCGTCACCAGCGCGGGCGACTTCCGGACCCCGCTGGTGACGGTCGACCAGACGCTGCACTGGGCCAACCCGTCCGGTGGCCTGTCCGGGCGCGACATGCGATCCGAGTTCACCCGCACTCCCGGCCCGTACCGGGGGCCGGTGCCGCTGGTGACCCACCTGCACGGCGCGCACGTCTTCGAGGAGAGCGACGGGTACCCGGAGGCGTGGTACCTGCCGGTCGCGCGGAACATCCCGCGCGGGTACGCGACCGTCGGCACGTACTACGACCGGTTCAAGGCGGAGGCGAACAGCCGCTACGGGATCACCTGGGCTCCGGGTACCGCGGTCTACCAGTACCCGAACGACCAGCGGGCGACCAACCTCTGGTACCACTCGCACGAGCTCGGCATGACCCGGACCACCATCTACAGTGGACTGTCGGGGATGTACCTACTGCGCGGGGGCTCGTCCGACCTGCCGCCCGGCGCGCTGCCCGGCCCCGCGTCGAAGCTGGGGGAGCCGTCCGGTCAGCGGCACTACGAGGTGCCGATGGTCATCCAGGACCGGTCGTTCAACACCGACGGCACGCTGTTCTTCCCGGCCAGCCGCGGCTTCTTCGGGGACACCCCGCCGAACGGCCCGTGGATCCCGACGACCGACGTCCCTCCACAGTGGAATCCGGAGTTCTTCGGCAACACCATCGTCGTCAACGGCCGCACCTGGCCGGTGTTCGCGGTCGAGCCGCGCCGGTACCGGCTGCGCCTGCTCAACGCGTGCAACACCAGGGTGGTGCTGCTGAAGGTGGTGACCAGCCCGACGGCCGCCCGGCCGGCGCCCGCGGCCCTGCCGTTGTGGGTCATCGGTACCGACGGCGGCCTGCTGCCCGCGCCGGTGCCGCTCCCGTCCGTGCGCCTGGGCGTCTCGGAGCGGGCCGACGTCATCGTCGACTTCACCGGGGTACCGGCCGGCACCAGCCTGTACCTCATCAACGAGGGGCCGGACGAGCCGTACGGCGGCGGCCAGCCCGGTGTCGACTTCGAGCCGGCCGACATCGCCACCACCGGGCAGGTTCTCAAGTTCCAGGTGACCGCGTCCACCTCGCCCGACACGAGCACGCCGCCGGCCCGGCTGCACCTGCCGCCGATCATGCCGATCGGCCCGGCCGGCAACACGCGCCAGGTCTCGCTCAACGAGCTGGACTCCGGGTTCTTCCCGGGCGCGCCGATCGTCGGCCGGCTCGGCGTCCTGGCGCCGGACGGCACCGGCCTGCCGCTGGAGTGGATGTCGGACGTCACCGAGCATCCGGCGCTGAACTCCACCGAGGTCTGGGAGATGTACAACTTCACCCAGGACGGCCACCCTATCCACATCCACCAGGTGCAGTTCCAGGTGGTCAACCGCCAGCCGTTCGGCGGCGTGCCGAGGCCGCCCGAGGTCTGGGAGACCGGCTTCAAGGACACGCTCATCGCGCTGCCCTCGGAGATAACCAGAGTCCGGGCCCGGTTCGACATCGCCGGCCGGTTCGTCTGGCACTGCCACATCATCGACCACGAGGACAACGAGATGATGCGGCCCTACCAGGTCGGCTGACGAAGCAGTCAGGGCCGGGCGCCCGTGCGGGAGACCGCGCGGGCGCCCAGCCGCGCCCCGGCCCGCAGCGCGCCTGCCGGCTCCGCACCGGCCAGCCACGCCGAGAGCAGGCCGGCCGCGAAGGCGTCGCCCGCACCGGTCACGTCCAGCACCGTCGCCGGTTGCGCTGCGATCCAACGGGTACCGGTACCCGGCGACGCCCAGCCCGCCCCCTCCCCGCCCCGCTTCACCACGACGTGCCGCGCGGATCCGGTCAACCGGGCCGGTTCTGCCGTCCCGGCGAGCGCGACGGCCTCGTCCGCGTTGGCCAGCAACAGATCCACCCCGTGTACCCACTCCAGGAAGGCCGCGGCCCCGACCCGGCGCAGCGGTCCGGCCGAGGCGGC
>CAZYCD010000076.1:0-19355 GCA_964645345.1 uncultured Micromonosporaceae bacterium | reverse complement strand
GATGGAGCTGTACCGCAAGGAGAAGGCCAACCCGCTCATGGGCTGCCTGCCGATGGTGGTACAGATCCCGGTGTTCCTCGCCCTGTTCCACGTGCTGCGCCACCTGCGCCCGGCCCTGCCGCGCAGCTACTGGACTCTGTACGGCTGGACCGCCGCGCAGTTCCACAGCGCGGCGCAGGCAAAGCTCTTCGGTGCCCCGATCGCCGCCTCCTTCCGGTCCAGCTCGAGCGACCTGGCCGCGATGGGTGCGAGCGGTACCACCGTCAAGATCGTCGCGTCGGTGCTCATTGCCATCATGATCTGCACCACGTTCCTCACCAGCCGCCAGATGATCCGCAAGACCGGCTGGGCCGAGGACCCGCAGCAGAAGATGATCCAGCGACTGATGCTGTACGGCATCCCGGTATCGCTGCTGATCTCGGGTGTGGCGTTCCCGATCGGTGTGGTCATCTACTGGACCACCACCAACCTCTTCACCCTGGGCCAGCAGTTCTGGGTGCTGCGCAAGTACCCGCCGCCGCCGAACCTGGGCAGGGCCACGACCGGTTCCGCGGCGAAGACCGGTACCCAGGGCAAGGCCGTCAAGGCCGGCGCCAAGGCCGGCTCGAAGGCGGTCGGTGCCAAGGCCGAGCCCAGCGCGGCCGCGAAGGCGCTCGCCCCGAAGGTCGGCGCGAAGCCGGTGGCCAAGAAGACGGCCTCCCCAGGCCTGCAGGCCCGGCGGGCCGCGGCCGCGGCCAGGAAGGCGACCGGCGTGGAGAACGGCCCGGTCGACACGCCTACCGATACGCCGAACGGCGCGACGCGGGCGAGCGGCGCCACGCCGGCCGACACCCCTGCGGCCGCCAACGGCGCGTCCAACGGCAAGGCCGCGAACCCGAAGAAGGGCAGCGCGGCCAGGCGCACCTCGGGTTGACCCCGCGCCGCCCGCCGCGAGCCGGCGGGCGGCGACTTCCGCCGTGAACAGACGTCCTCGGACCGGTGTCGCACACCGGCCAACGGGGAAAGCGAGAGCTCAGTGACCCGGAGATGACAACGTGACGGAAACAAGCAGCCCCGCCGCCGAGGCGGAGGTCGAGGAGAGCTTCACGGAAGGTACCGCCGAGGAGGCCGCGCCGCCCGCGACCGACGGCGAACTGTTCCGGCAGAGTGAGATCGCAGCCGACTATGTCGAGGGCCTGCTGGACATCCTCGACTATGACGGCGACATCGACGAGCTGATCCAGAACGGCCGACCGGTGGTCGAGGTGGTCGGCGGCCGGCTGCAGGCCCTGGTCGGCCAGCGCGGCGCCACGCTGGAGGCGCTGCAGGAGTTGACCCGCCTGGCGATCTTCCGGCAGACGGGTAGCCCGAGCCGGCTGCTGCTGGACGTCGGCGGGTACCGGGCGAACCGGCGCAAGGAGCTGGGCGCGATCGCGAAGAACGCCGCCGAGAAGGTCAAGGAGTACGGCGAGTCCGTGCGCCTGGAGCCGATGTCGGCCTTCGAGCGCAAGTGCGTGCACGACGTGATCAACGCGTTGCCGGGCGTGGAGAGCGAGTCCGAGGGCGTGGAGCCTAACCGGCGGATCGTGGTCCGGCCGACCGCCTGACGATGTCCGTCGCGCAGCCACCGGAGGCATTGGTCGATGCCGCCCGGACAGTGTTCGGCGACCGGCTCGCGCTTGCCGGCCGGTACGCCGAGCTGCTGGGTACCGCCGGGGTGGTCCGGGGGCTAATCGGCCCCCGGGAGGCGAACCGGCTATGGGACCGGCATCTCCTCAACTGCGCGGTTCTTGCCGAATTGGTCGAAACAAGCGCTTACGTCGTTGACGTCGGATCCGGTGCGGGCCTGCCCGGAATCGTGCTGGCCATCGCCCGGCCGGACCTCACGGTCGCCCTGGTCGAGCCGCTGGCCAGGCGGACCGCGTTTCTGACCGAGGCGGTCGAGGAACTCGGGCTGGCAGGCCGGGTCGAAGTGGCGCGCGGACGGGCCGAGGAGTTCGCCTTCGGCCCGCACGCCGCGCTGGCCGGCTCGGCAGACGTGGTGACCGCCCGGGCGGTGGCCCCCATCGACCGCCTCGCCGGCTGGTGCCTCCCGCTCGCCCGGGTCGGCGGCCGGCTACTTGCGCTCAAGGGAAGCTCGGCGGCCGAGGAGGTCGCCGAACACCGGACGGTCGTCGAGCGGCTCGGCGGCGGTACCCCCGAGGTGCGGCGGTGTGGCGTCGGCGTCCTCGACCAGCCCGCGACGGTCGTGGAGGTCGTCCGCGAGCGGGTGGTGGAGACCCGCGGCCGGTCGGGCTCGGGGCGGTGGGCATCCGGCCGGTCGGACCAGGACCGGTCGGGTCGCGCCCGCACCCGCTAGTCCCTCCGGGGCCCAGGGTGCTCGGGTGGCCGGTTGTCAGGTGGCCCGTTGCCCGCGTGCTTCGGTGGCCCGGTGCCCGGTGCCCCGGTGCCCGGCGCCCTGGCGGTGCGGGTCGACGGGCGGGAGTGTCAGCCCTTGCCTGCCGCCCGAGCGCCCTCGATGCCCGTGGGAGTTGGACGGCGGTAGCCTCGCATCGACCGCCCGCCGTAGGCTGACTCGCGCCAGCCGGACGACGTGATCACGACTCCCGGTACGCGACCTCCACTCCTCACGGGCAGGATGACACGGTGCACGACAATGGTTCCGCCGACGGCTACGGCCCTGCCGACCCTCGCTACGAGGGTTGGCCCGTGGGGCGCGTCGCCGATACGACCGGCGTGTCGCGTTCCGGCGTGTCGCACCCGGAGGTCAACGTTCCGGCCGGCCCAACAGTGGCCTCGCCGATAGTTCCTCCCCCTTACGGATCACGCCCCATTGTGCCGAGTGCGGCATACTCGGCCGGAGAGCGGGTTCCGGGGCACGCCGAGACAGGGACAGCCATGACCGACGCAGATGTTTCACGTGAAACCGAGGATCCGCCGCTGGCGCAAGAGGCCGAGCGCGCGGTCAAGATCCTGAACCCGAGTGGAGAGATCACCATGCCCCGCCCGACGCACCGACGGGTGATCTGCGTGGCGAACCAGAAGGGTGGCGTCGGGAAGACGACCACGGCCGTGAACCTCGCCGTGGCCTTGGCACTTCACGGCAACCGCGTACTCGTGATCGACCTCGATCCCCAGGGCAATGCGTCGACCGGACTGAACGTGCCGCACCACGCGGGGGTACCGGACGTCTACGACTGCCTCATCGACAGCACCCCGCTCGCAGACGTAACCCAGCCCGTTGACGGCATCCCCAACCTCGCCTGCGTGCCCGCGACGATAGACCTCGCCGGTGCTGAGATCGAACTGGTCTCCGTGGTAGCCCGCGAGTCCCGGCTGGCCCGCGCGATCCAGGCGTGCCAGGCCGAGTACGACTACATCTTCATCGACTGCCCTCCCTCGCTCGGCCTGCTGACGGTGAACGCACTCGTCGCCGCCCAGGAGGTGCTGATCCCGATTCAGTGCGAGTACTACGCGCTCGAGGGTGTGCAGGCGCTTACGAGCAACATCGGATTGGTGAAGTCGCACCTCAACCCGCCACTGGAGATCACCACCGTGCTGCTGACCATGTACGACCGGCGGACCAGGCTCGCCGACCTCGTGGAGCAGGACGTCCGAGCCCACTTCGGCGACAAGGTCCTCCAGGCGGTGATCCCGCGCAACGTCCGGGTGTCCGAGGCGCCCAGTTACAGCCAGTCCGTGATGACCTACGACCCGGGCTCCCGCGGAGCCATCAGCTACTTCGAGGCGGCACAGGAGATCGCCGAACGAGGGGCACGAGTGGGAGGGCTCGCATGAGCAAGGCTCGCGGTGGACTGGGTCGGGGGCTTGGGGCACTGATCCCCACCACCGCACCCGCACCGACGACGCGGGTACCGGCGGTGGACGGAGCCGACGGTACCGACGGGTTGCCGGAGGTCAACGACGCACTGTCGCCGGTACCGGGAGCCCGCTTCGCCGAGGTCGCGGTCGACTCGATCGTGCCGAACCCCAAGCAGCCGCGGTCGGTCTTCGACGAGGAGGCTCTGGCCGAGCTGAAGACCTCGATCAACGAGGTCGGATTCCTGCAGCCGATCGTTGTCCGTGAGACGGGCCCCCAGCAGTACGAGCTGGTCATGGGCGAGCGGCGCTGGCGGGCTGCCCAGGCGCTGGGCAGAACGGTGATCCCGGCGATCATCAGGGACACCAAAGACGACGCGATGCTCCGGGACGCACTCCTGGAGAACATTCACCGGGCGGACCTGAACCCGCTGGAAGAGGCCGCCGCGTACCAGCAGCTACTCGACGAGTTCGGTGCGACACATGAGGAGCTCGCCCGGCGGATCGGTCGCAGCCGGCCACAGATCTCCAACACGATCCGGCTGCTGAACCTCCCCGCCCCGGTGCAGCGGCGGGTGGCCGCCGGCGTGCTGTCGGCCGGGCACGCCCGGGCTCTGCTCGCGATGGAGCACGGCGACCAGCAGGAGGCGCTCGCCACCCGCATCGTCGCCGAGGGGCTGTCGGTCCGCGCCACCGAGGAACTGGTCGCACTCGCGGCGGCCGACGGCCCGACCAAGGCCGCCCCGGCGAAGCGGCGCGCGCGGCCGCACGCCCCCGCCCTGACTGACCTCGCCGAGCGGCTCTCGGACCGGTTCGACACCCGGGTACGGGTCGACATCGGCAGGAGCAAGGGGAAGATCACCATCGAGTTCGCGACGGTGGACGACCTGGAGCGGATCGTGGGGATCATCGGCGTCGAGGGGCGCTCCGCCACGCGCTGACATTGCCACATCGAGGGGCTCGCCGGGTTCGGCGGGCCCCTCATCTTTTCCACAGAAGTTATCCACAGGAGGGCCGGGGAAGGGCCGAAACCCCGCGTAGAACCGGGTGGCCGCCTGTGGACGACGGGTGGCAGACTGCCGCCGGTGACGAGTTACGGCACGCACGCCCGCAACGGCGCGGCCATGTGGGCGGCCCTGGCGGAGGACGGTGGGCGGATCCTCGTCCGGTCCGAGCGGGTCGAGGTGATCGCGCCGTCGCCGTACCACGCCGCGCGCGCCATCGTGCTCGACGCCGGTACCGAGCCCGAGCTGGCGGTCGCAGAGGTGACCGGGGCCCTGCTCCCGTACACCCGGGCCGAGCGCCGCGTGGTCGAGGATCCGAGCGGAACGCTGGACTTCGCTCCGCACGGATTCCAGGAGCGGTTCAGATTCCCGGTGATGGTGCGGTAGCCCTCCTTGCCCGCCGTACCGGCCCCCGCCGAGCGACACCCGTTCACCGTCGTTGCGGCGGCCGTCACGGACCCCGAGCGCCTGGCCGTGGCGGAGAGCATCATGATTGCTGTCTTCCCGTCCGCGCGGGTGGTACCGGCCATGCGTGGCCGCATCCAGCCGCCCCGGGTACTCGGGCTCAAGGGCTGGTGCGTATGGCTTGCCCACCGGTCGGGAGTACCGGCCGGAGCCGCCTACACCTTCCACGACGGCGAGAGCGTCGGCGTCTACCAGGTCGCCACCCTCCCCGAGCACCGTGGCAACGGAGTGGCCCGCGCGCTTATGGCGGCCGTCCTCCGGCGGTACCCCGATGTGGAGGTCACGCTGAGCGCGACGGAGCAGGGTCGCCCGCTGTACGAGCAGCTGGGCTTCCACGCGGTCGACACGGCCATCTGGTGGATTCCGAAACCCGACCCCGAGCCCATCGGGTGACGACACAAAGGGTCGGCTCCGCTAGGTTGATGTTCGTGCCCGAAACCCCTCGCAAGCTGCCTGACTTCGTTACCTGGCCAAGCTTTCCGTTCGAAGGCGACCTGCGGGTCAGGCCCCTGGAACCGGTCGTAGATGTCGAGCCGTCCCGCGACGGCGAGGACATCGCGAACTGCACCGCATGTGCCGCTCCGGACCAGGCGTACATCTGGGTGAGCGAGCGCTGGCGGGTACGGGCGATGGACCGGCCGACAGGGCTGCCGATGGTACTGATCCTCGAGTCCCGGTCCCATCTGGACCTCGGGGACCTGCCGAACCTGCTGGCGGCCGAGTTGGGCGTGATGACTGTACGACTGGAGCGGGCCATCCGTTCGCTCGACGGGGTCGCGCGGGTACACGTGAACCGCTGGGGGGACGGCTCGGCGCACCTGCACCTGTGGTTCCTCGCTCGGCCGACCGGGCGGCTCCAACTGCGAGGCTCGTTCCTGTCGCTGTGGAACGACATCCTGCCCGCGGTACCGGAGGCGCAGTGGCGGGAGAACCTCGCACTCGTCGCGGCCTGGCTCGCCGAGTTCGGCGGTCGGCCGCTCGCTGAGCCACCCCGGATCCAATGGCAGGCGCCGGCAACCTTTGCCGCCGTTGACCCGGCCGCTCAGGCTGCGAAAGCGGTCGGACAGGGCCCCGGTGCGGTCGGTCCCGTCGAGGTGACCGGCACTGCCGAAGGCCACGGCACTGCCGAGGAGGGCAGTGCCGGCGAGGGCCGCGGCGAGGCCGGTGTGACGTCAGCCGCCGGGCCGCCGTCCGCAACGAAGATGCCGCCGGCGATCGGCCGCGCGACGGTCGAGTCCCCGGTCGTACCGGCGCGGTCGGCGTCGAGTGGACCCGGACCGGATACAGCGCCGACCGCCACACCCGCCGCCAACGGTTCTCCGTCGCCGACGGCAACCGCCGCTCCGGACGCCGCGACCGGCGGCGCCGCGGCGACGAACAGCACCGTGCCCAACTCCGCGGCGACGAACGGCACAACCACCGGTGGCACTCCGGCGGAGAACGGCGGCCCGGCGGTGCGCGAAGTTCCCTCGTCCGAGGTGGCGACCGAACGGCCCGACCGCCCGGCGGTTCCAGGACCGCGCACCTCTCCTGAGTCGAGCGGCGGCAGTCCGGCCACTGCGGAGGCGGCGGGGGCAGGCGGGGCCAGGGCGGCCGCGTCCTGACACCGCCCTTGGTTTCACGTGAAACATCGAACGGCCCGCTCCCCCAAGGGAGCGGGCCGTTCTTCGTGGTGGACCGCGCGTCAGCCGCGTTCGACGGCGCGGGTCACAAGCGTCGCGAGTACCTTCCCGAGGTCAAGACCGGCGGCGGATACCGCCAGCGGCAGGAGCGACGTCTCGGTCATCCCCGGCGCTACGTTGACCTCCAGTACGTGTGCCGCCCCGTCCGCTTCGACGATCAGGTCAACCCGCGAGAGGTCCCGGAGACCCAGAGCGTTGTGCGCCTCCACGGCGATCTCGGCGATGTCCGCCGCCACCTTCGGATCGAGCCGCGCGGGTGCGTGCCACGTCGTGATGCCGGCTGTGTACCGGGCCGCATAGTCGTAGACCCCATTGCTCGGCACGATCTCGACCGCGGGAAGCGCGGTCGGACCGTCTCCGAGGTCGACCACGGACACCGCGACGTCCACGCCAGGTACGAAGCGCTCGACCAAGGCCGTCTGGTGGTAGGCGAAGCAGCCGACCATGGCGGCCGGCAGTTCGGCCGGGTCCCGTACCACCGCGGCGCCGAGCCCCGAGCCACCCTGTGCCGGTTTGACCATCAACGGCAGGCCGAGTCGGTCCACGATCCGGTCAAGAACGGCGACCGCGCCGAGTTCGGAGAACCGGTCGTGTGGCAGGGCCACCCAGTCGGGCGTGGGGATACCGGCCTCGCGCAGCACCGCCTTTGCCGACGGCTTGTCCCAGGCGAGCCGGGACGAGCGGGCGTCGCAGCCGACGTACGGCACGCCACACAGATCGAGCACGCCCCGCAGGGAGCCGTCCTCCCCCGTGGCGCCGTGCAGCGCGATGATGACCGCGTCCGGCCGGTCCGCCTCGAGAGTCGGCAGCAGGGACACGTCCGCGTCCCGTACCACCGCGTCGACGCCGGACGCCCGCAGCGCGTCGAGTACCCGTCGCCCCGAGCGCAGCGACACCTCCCGCTCGTACGACAGGCCGCCAGCGAGTACCAGCACACGCGGGTCCATCGCCGTCACTCCTGACCCGGCGACGGGGTGTTGGCCGCGGCGGCGCCAAAGGTGCCCGCCGGTGTCCACGAGACTCCAGGTCGCGCACCGGGTGCGGCGGTACCGAAGACGGCACGCATCTTCATCTCCTCCTCGATCACGCCGGCCAGGCGTCGCACGCCCTCCCGGATGCGCTCGGGGGTCGGGAAGCAGTAGGACAGCCGCATGTGTGAGCCGCCCGAACCGTCGGCGTAGAAGCCGGTGCCTGGGACGTAGGCCACGCGCGCCGCGATCGCGCGCGGCAGCATCTCCTTCGAGTGGAGGCCCTCGGGGAGCGTCAGCCAGACGTAGAAGCCGCCCTCCGGCCTGGTCCACCGGGTACCGGCCGGCATGAGGTCGGCCAGCGAGGCCAGCATGGCGTCCCGGCGCTCGCGGTAGAGCTCGCGGAAGGTCTTGATCTGTTCACGCCAGGGCATCGTCGCGAAGTAGGTCGCGATCGCCGTCTGCGCGAACATGCTCGGGCAGAGGATCTGCGCCTCAGTGGCGATGACCAACTTCTCGCGTACCGCGTGCGGTGCGAGTACCCAGCCGACCCGCAACCCGGGCGCAAAGGTCTTGGAGAACGTGCTGATGTACAGGACCCCGTCGCGGCGCCGGGAACGCAGCGCCGGCAGCGGCTCGCCGGAGAAGCCGAGCAGTCCGTACGGGTCGTCCTCGATGACCAGGAGCCCGGCCCGCTCGGCGATGTCGAGGATCTGTTCGCGGCGCGGCTCAGACAGCGTCACACCAGCGGGATTGTGGTAGGCCGGCACGGTGTAGAGGAACTTAGCCCGCTTGCCGGCCTGTGCCACGGTCGCGAGCGCCTCGGCGAGGGCCTCGGGGATGATTCCGTCGTCGTCCATCGGCACGTGTACCACGTCGGCCTGTGCGGCCTGGAACACGCCGAGCGCGCCCACGTAGCTAGGCCCCTCGGCGAGCACCACGTCGCCGGGGTCGAGGAAGACCCGGGACACCAGGTCGAGCGCCTGCTGGCCGCCGACGGTCACCACCACGTCGTCCGGCGAGGCGCCCGAGGACGCGTCGATCCCGGACAGGGACATGACCTCGCAGATCCGCTCGCGCAGCGCGGGGTCGCCCTGGCCGCCGCTGTACTGCAGAGTGGTGGAGCCGAACGCCGGGCCGCCGAGCTTGCCGAACATCTCGCCGACCGCGTCCAGTGGGAGGGCCGACACGAACGGCGCGCCTCCGGCCAGCGAGACGACCTCGGGCCGGCTGGTCACCGAGAACAGGGCCCGGATCTCCGACGCGGTCATGCCGCGTACCCGCTGGGCGTAGCGGTCGGTGTAGTCATCCAGCGTGGTGCCGGCGGTACCGGTGAACGGAGTGCCACGGTCGGACGGCGCCTCGCCGTCGGGTACCCGGATACTTCCGGTCATGTGCCCTCCCTCGCGCGCGCCACGGCGCGGGGCGGGTCAGCGGCCGCGCTGCCACCAGACCGGGCAGCCCGCGCCAGGTCCGTCGATCGTACTCCCGGGCATGCCTCCCAACGCACGTGAATTCGGCGTACGATTTCGAACTTGGGGGCCGGGGGGCGGCGCGTAGTCGGCCACATTATTCTCCAGGGATCGACGGATGTCGCGACGCTTGGTCAGTCTGACACTCGACACGCTCGAAGATCTGCCGCGTCCTTGCCGGGAGTGCGTGTACTGGGAACTGGATCCGGTGGCCGCACAGCGGGCGTGTGCCGCGGGTGATCCGGGGTTGGAGAAGGAGGCGTGGGTCTCACAGACCCTTCTCGAGTGGGGCTCGTGCGGGAAGCTCGCCTACGTGGACGGCATGCCCGCCGGGTACGTGATGTTCGCGCCGCCGGCATATGTACCGCGATCGATGGCGTTTCCGACCTCACCGGTCTCGCCGGACGCGGCCCTGCTGATGACGGCGAACGTGGTCCCACCCTTCGCGGGCGGCGGGCTGGGCCGGATGCTGGTGCAGGGCGTGGCGCGCGACCTGACCAAGCGGGGTATCAAGGCGATCGAGGCATTCGGCGACGCGAAGGCCGACGACCCGGCCGGGGACGACCAGGGCTGTCTCGCGCCGGCCGACTTCTTCCTGTCGGTGGGCTTTAAGACGGTGCGGCCACACCCGCGATACCCGCGGCTGCGCCTGGAGCTGCGCACCGCGCTGTCCTGGAAGTCGGACGTCGAGTACGCGCTGGAGAAACTGCTCGGCTCGATGAGCCCTGAATCGCTGCTGCGCCCTGTGCGCCCGGCCACCCGCTCGACGAGCTAGCGCGGCGGCGACGGGCTATGCGCTGACCGCGGCGCGCAAGGAAGAGACGTCGATCGATCCCGTGGGTACGTCGTCCTCGACCGGGTAGTACATCCGCTGCACCGCGGCCACGATCGCCTCGACCACCCGCTCGCGGAACAGCGGGTCGATCAGCTTCACGCGATCGTCCGGCGAGGTGAGGTACCCGACCTCCACCCGTACCGCCGGCATCCGCGTCAACCTCAGCAGCTCCCAGGTCTTCGCGTGCGTCTGGCAGTTGCGCAGCCCGGTGCGCATGACGATTTCGCGCTGTACCAGGCCGGCCAGTCGCTCGCCGACCGTCGACGTGACCCCGCTGTCTGAGCCGTAGTGGTACGTGGCCACCCCGCTCGCCGCCGAGTTCTGGCTCCCGTCGATGTGTACCGAGATGAACAGGTCGCCGCCGAGGTCGTTGGCGAGCTGGGCCCGCTCGCGGTCGCCGAGTTCCGCCTCCGGTACCGGTCCCCGGGTCAGGTGTACCCGCATGCCGGCCGCCGCCAGCCGCCCCTCGAGCCGACTGGCCAGGTCGAAGGCCAGGTCGGCCTCGGTCCAGCGGAGGACCCCGTCCGGTACCACCACACCGAGGTCGGGGCCGCCGTGCCCCGGGTCGATCACGATCGTCTTGTCGATTAGTGCCCGGCCTGACTGGTGCAGCTTGGCGGTCTCGCGCAGCGCCAGCGGCGCCCCGCCGACGACCTTGCGTCCGAGCCGGCGCAGCGCCGCCATGGTGTGCGGTCCGCATGCGCCGTCCGGAGGCAGGCCGACCTCCCGCTGGAACATGGCCACCGCGCGGGCCGTCCGCGCGCCGTAGATGCCGTCCGCGCGGCCGACGTCGTACCCCATCTCCAGCAACCGCTCCTGCAGTTGCCGGACGTCATCGCCGATCAGCGGGTCGGGTACCGACTGGTAGAGCGTGCGGGCACCGAGCCTCCAGCGGGCCGCCTCCAGTGCCCGCCAGGTCTCCTCGCCGACCTGCCCGTCGACGGACAGCCCGCGGCTCTGCTGGAACGACCGGACGGCCATCTCGGTCTGATCATCGAACTCAGCAGCCGGTACCGCGCCTTCGGCGGCCGGAAGCAGTTCGAGGCCGCGCAGGATCGAGCGGATCTCCGCGACCGCGTCGCCGCGGTCGCCACGCCTGATCGCACGCATGCGGCTCCCTTCAGGGCCCGAACCGGCACATCCGGTCTGTGTCCGCCACGCCCACCCCAACGGGCCGCCCGTCCGACCCCGCACCGGCGCCGGAATATCGGCCAGCGCCACCGGAGCGTACCGTGACGGCACCACCGGCGCCCGGGAGGCGTCCGGCGCCGCCGTGCCGGCGGCCGAACCCGGTGTCGCGACCGGGCAGCGGACACGGGTACTGGGAGCGGGCGCCCGCAGCACCGGCCCGGGGCGTGGCGGACAAGCCTTACCCGGCCGGGCCGGGGTCAAGCTCAGAGCGCGGACTCGATCAGGCGAACCAGGTCACCCTTGGGCCGGGCGCCGGCCACCGACTGCACCGGGCGACCGCCCTTGAAGACCGTCAGGGTCGGTACCGACAACACCGAGTAGTCCCGGGCCGTGTTGGGGTTGGCGTCGATGTCCAGCTTCACGACCTTGACCCGGTCGCCCATCTCGCTGGCGATCTCCTCCAGTACCGGGGCGACGCGCAGGCACGGACCGCACCACTCGGCCCAGAAGTCGACCAGTACCGGCGTTTCGGACTGGAGCACCTCGCTGACGAAGGTCGCGTCGGTGACCGCCTTGGTGGCTCCCATGTACGTTCCTCTCAGAGCAAACGGATACCCGCGCCGGCCGCCGGCCACGCGGGCCGGCGGCTGTGTGCGGCGGGTCAGTCTTCCAGCGACGCGATGTACCGCTCGGCGTCCAGCGCGGCGGCGCAGCCGGTACCGGCGGCGGTGATCGCCTGCCGGTAGGTGTGGTCCACCACGTCGCCGGCGGCGAACACACCCGGCAGGTTGGTCCGGGTACCGGGCGCGTCGACCAGCACGTAGCCCGATGGATCCAGGTCAACCTGGCCGGCGAACAGCTCGCTGCGCGGGTCGTGGCCGATCGCCACGAACACGCCGGTGACATCGAGCGTCGAGGTGGCGCCGGTAACCGTGTCGCGCAGCCGGACCCCGGCCACCTTGCCGTCCTCGCCGAGTACCTCGGTGACCACAGAGTTCCAGACGACCTTGATCTTCGGGTTGGCCAGCGCCCGCTCCGCCATGATCTTGCTGGCGCGGAACTCGTCGCGGCGGTGCACGATCGTGACGGTGTCGCCGAACCGGGTGAGGAAGCTCGCCTCCTCCATCGCCGAGTCGCCGCCGCCGATCACCGCGATCTGCTGGCCGCGGAAGAAGAAGCCGTCGCAGGTGGCGCACGACGACACACCGTGGCCCAGCAGTTCCTGCTCGCCCGGTACCCCCAACGGTCGCCAGGCGGAGCCGGTCGCCAGGATCACCGCGCGCGACCGGTACTCCGTCTCGCCGATCCAGACCCGCTTGACGTCGCCGGTCAACTCGACGCGCGAAGCGTCGTCGGTGATGAACTCGGCGCCGAACCGTTCGGCCTGCTTGCGCATGCTGTCCATCAGTTCGGGGCCGAGGATGCCGTCCGGGAAGCCCGGGAAGTTCTCGACCTCGGTCGTGGTCATCAGTGCGCCGCCGGACTGGGCGCCCTCGATCACCAGCGGCCGCAGGTTGGCGCGCGCGGCGTAGACCGCCGCCGTGTACCCGGCCGGTCCCGATCCCACGATGATGAGATTGCGAACGTCGTCCACTCCGGCTCCTCGGTCAGCTGGTCTGCATCCGCGCAAACGCCATCGTACGAACCCGGAATTCCCCATGCGCTGGCGCGGGTGCCGCAGGTCACCCGGCGACGGTCAGGGGGCGGTGTCTATGATGGCCGGCCCGAGGCCAGGCAGTCCGCATTCCGGTCCGGCCGCGACCGCCGTGACCCGCCCGCCCGCGAGGACCACGACCACCGCCGGCGCTCCCTGGTACCGGGCCAGGTCCACCCCGGTCACGCTGCCGCCCTCGACGGCCTGGATCTGGTCGAGGCAGGCGCGTAGTTGAACCGGGTCGGTGAGCCGGGCCAGCCCCGGCGGGACCGCGGCGTAGTCCTGGGCCTCCATTGACCCGGCCTTGCGGCTGGGCGCCTGGGCCGCCCCGTTGGGCGCCTCCAGCAGTGGCGCGGTGGGCAGCCGGCCGAGGGTGTCGTGCGTGTAGTTCGTCCCGCTGGCCCGCGCTGCCGAAGACCCGGCCGTCCCCGATCCGACCTGCGGCGCGACCGCCGCCTTCCCACCGGCCGACGAGGTCGCCGAGTTGGACACGCCCTGGCCGCGGAGCAGCGTGTAGCCGCCAACGCAGACCCCGACCGTGGCGGCCACCGCCGTCGCGGCCAGCGCCGCGCGGCGCCACAGCCGCGTAGCCGGTCGGAGCGGCACCTCGCCAACGCTCGACAGCCGGGCACGGTTGAGATCGACAACCACCGCACCGGTACCGGCGGCGGACGCCGCGCGCGCCAGCGCCCGGTCGAGGCGGGCCGCCACGTCGGCCGGCATGGGCTCCTCGGCCAGCCCCGTCAGTGCCCGATCCACGCCGGGCTGCGCGGCTACCAGCGCGGTGTGCGCCCGGTACCAGCGGGGGTCGGTCGCGATCAGCCGGTCGACCTCTGCCTCCTCGGCGGGGTCGAGCAGGCCGGCGCAGTAGTCGGCGAGCCGGTCGAGCTCCTCCTCGGTTATCGGACTCACCTCGCCTCCTCGCCGCCGGTACCTGTCTGGAATGGGACGGCCTCGTCGACCGCCGGGTTCCGCAGATGTCCCAAGAGTGCCGCGAGTCTCGCCCGTCCGCGCGCGCACCGGCTCTTCACCGTGCCCTCGGGTACCTGCAGGATCGCCGCGGCCTCGCTGACCTGGTACCCCTGCAGGTCCACCAGGATCAGTGCGACCCGCTGATCGTCCGGTATCCGGGCGAGGGCGGCCCGGACGTCCAGGGCGGTGTCCGAGTCTACGGGCGCGATCGGCGCCGGGTCGGTGTCCGCCAGCGGTACCGTCGGCCGGGCCTGGCGCCGGCGTACCCGGTCCAGGCAGGCGTTGACGACGATCCGGTGCAGCCACGTGGTGACCGCCGAGTCGCCACGGAACCGGTCGGCGGCGCGCAGCGCTGAGATCAGCGCGTCCTGCAGCGCGTCGGCGGCCTCCTCACGGTCGCCGAGCGTGCGTACCGCGACGGCCCACAACCTGTCACGGTGCCGCCGTACCAGCTCGGCGAACGCATCCCGGTCACCGGCGACATGGGCGCGCAGCAGCGCGGCATCGTCGGGTACCAGCGGATCGCCCACGGGCAGCACCATACCGACGGGCGGCGTCGCGGCCGAGCCCTGAATGGTCAGCTGGCCAGAACCTGTATGTCTTCGACGCCAACCTGATACTCGTTGGCCTTGTCCTGAGACGGCGGGAGCTTGGTGATCCAGATCAGCAGGTACCGGACCGAGCGGCCGTCGCTGTTGAGCAGCACCGAGGAGGCGGCTTCCTTGGGGGTGCCGATCGTCTCGTACGCCCCCACTAGCTGCGTATCGCCGTCCTTGGTGCTGGGAAAGTCCTGCGTACCGGCCTTCAGCTCGACGGTCGCGCCGGGCGTGGTGAAGCTGACCTTTACGGAGGTCACGTTCTTGGGCGAGCCCAGGTCGATCAGGATGCCCATGCCGTTCTTGATCCCGCCGAAGTTGGGGTTGCCCTTGTAGCTCTCGGTCTTCCAGACGGTGGTCGGGTCGCCGTCCACCACGTTGCCCACGTCGCGCAGTTCGGAGCGGGTGCCCTGGGGATCGACGACGCGGACCTGGCCCGGGGTCAGTGCGATGGTCGTCGGCTTACCGGCCGGCTGGCTCTGGTTGCTGACCACGGCCGGCTGGGTGGGCGCGGGCCCGCCGGAGCCGTTGCCGTGCGGGATGAACCGGGCCGCGATCAGCAGGCCGGCCGCGGCGAGCACGAACAGGGCGATCACGCCGACGGCGAGCTTGCGGCCGGCGGAGCGCGGCGGCTCCGTCAGCCGCTGGTCGACGAAGCGCGGGCGGTCGAAGTCCAGGGGGCCGCCGTCCGTGAAGAACTGGCTGTCCTCCTGCTCGGCGTCCAGCCGGCCCAGCTCAGCGGCGAGCACGTCGGCCGAGGGCGGCGCGGCGGTCGGGTCAAGGAGGTCAGTGGCCAGGTCGGAGAGGTGCCCCGGGACGCCGCCTCGGGCCTGGCGCGGCGCGACGATCGCGCCGGAGGCGTCGCGTACGGCGTCGGGCAGTGCGGTCGGGCCCGCCTCGGCGTGCGGCCAGTGGCCGGTCAGCGCGCAGTACAGCACGGCACCCACGGCGCGCACGTCGGCGTCGGCGGTGGCGGCGTCGTCGGCCCGGGCGTCGGCGAGTACGACCCGCCCGTCCGCTCCGACCAGTACCGTGCCCGGATGCACGTTGCCGTGCACCATCCCGGTCGCGTGCACCGCGGCGACCGCGCCGGCGACGGCGCTCGCGACCGTGGTCGCCCGGTCGGCCTCCAACGGAGCGTCGGCGACCAACTCCCGCAGCGAGCTACCTTCCACCCACTCGCGTACGACGTAGGCGCGGTTGCCCTCGTCGATCGCGTCGTAGACGTCGACCAGGTGCGGGTGGACTACCCGGCTGGCGGCGACGGCGGCGTCGAGCATCTCGACCGCGGCCGAACCACCCGGGTACCGCATGACGACGGCGACCGGACGGCGCAGGATGACGTCGATGCCCCGCCAGACCTGGCGGCCTCCGGAGTCGTTGTTGATGTGCTCCTGGAGCTCGTACCGCTCGGCGAGTACCTCGCCGACGTTCGGAGTCCCGAAGATCAACAGGCCGGGTACGCCGGACGACTCCGGACCCTCGTCGACCTGGGTCACCCGACCTCCTCCCGCCTGATTCCGTACCGCGCCGCTTCGCGCCGTCACACCGCGCCCCCGTCTTCACCGCCAGAGTAGGCGGTGTCCGCCCGCACCAGATGCGAGCTTACCCGGGCAGTGCGACGTACCTGAGACGTCATTCTTCGCCGTTCCGGATGCCAGTGCTAGTCCGATCATCTGCTTCGTGACCGGTAACGGGCACTCTTTCGGGATTGCCGGACACGGCGTCTAGCCGGGGTGCGACCCCGCGGATCAGTCCGCGATCACCAGTTCGCCGACCTCGTTGGCGAGTTGATCACAGGCGGCGTCGGACAGCCCTGAGTCGGTGATCAGCATGTGTGCGTCGTGCAGCGCGGCGATGGTCGAGATGCCCACCAGCTCCCATTTCGTGTGGTCTGCGCAGACCACCAGCCGGCGTGCCGCCGCGACGAGTGCGCGGTCCGTCTCGGCCTCCATGAGGTTCGGGGTGGTGAAGCCGGCGTGCGTGCTCATCCCGTGCACCCCCATGAACAGCACGTCCACGTTGAGCGACCGGATGGCGTTGACGGCGAACGGACCGACGAGCGCGTCCGACGGGGTACGGATGCCGCCGGTCAGCACGACCGTCTGGTCGGCCCGGCGCGCCTTGTAGAAGACGTCGGCGACGGGTACCGAGTTGGTCACGACAGTGAGCCCGGGCACATCCAGCAGCAGTGCGGCGAGCATGCAGGTGGTAGTACCGGCGGACAGCGCGATGGCGGTGCCCGGCGCGACCAGCGTGGCCGCCTTGGCGGCGATCGCCTCCTTCTCCTCCTGCTGCCGCACCAGTTTCGCGGCGAACCCAGGCTCGTCGGTCGAGTGCTGGTCGAGGGTTGTCGCGCCGCCGTGCACCTTGGCCACCAGCCCGCGTTCGGCCAGCGCCTCCAGGTCCCGGCGGATGGTCATGTCGGACACGCCGAACTCGCGGACCAGGTCGCCGACCCGGACCCCGCCCAGGCGCTGCACCATTTCGTGAATGGCCTGCTGGCGCTGCTGTGCGAGCATCACCCCTCCTTGCCTGCCGGCGGCTGTGCCGTCAGGACCACGACAGCACCGGCGGGTACCGTCACCTGCTCGACGATCTGGCGTCCGGTCAACATGTCGGTACCGCTGGCATCGACCGGCAGCGCGCTCCCGGTGTGGTTGATCAGGAACAGGTACGAGGTCCCGTCCGGGTGACGGCGGCGTACCGCCTCCAGCCCGGGCGGCGCACCGTTTACCGCCGGCCGCGCACCGGCGCTGTCGCACACCCGCCGTACGAGCCGCTCAAGGTCCGCGTCCACCAGACGGGTACCGGCATACCAGGCGCGACCGTTCCGGGTGATCGCGGGCGACCCGGCGACCGGACCATCCACGTAGGACTCCAGAACCTCGGCGCCCTCGGCGCGCCCGAGTTCCCGCCACACCCGGCCCGCACTGCCGCCCGACAGCTCGACCGTCTCGCCGGCCAGCAGCGGGTAGAACTCCTCGATCCGCAGCCCCAACAGGTCGGCGAACGCCCCCGGGTACCCGCCGAGGCGCACCCGGTCGTACTCGTCGACGATGCCGCTGTACGGGCCGATCAGGACGCTACCGCCGGCCTCCACGTAGCCCCGCAGGTTGGCCGCGTCCGCGTCAGAGACCAGGTACAGCGCGGGTACCAGCACCGCCCGGTACCGGGACAGGTCGCCGGACGGGTGCACGATGTCGGCCGTGATGCCGGCCCGCCACAGTGCCGCGTACCAGCGCCGGATCTCGTCGAACGCGGTCATGTCCACACTGGGCTGGGTCGGGCGTTCGGTGGCCCAGCCGCTCGGGTAGTCCAGCAGCACGGCGACGTCGGCCTCGACGGCCGAGCCACGTACCGGTGCCAGTGCGTCGAGCGCCGCACCCAGCTCCTTGACCTCGCGCCAGATCCGCGAGTCGGTACCTGCGTGCGGTACCAGTCCGGAGTGCCACTTCTCCGCGCCGGACCGGGAGGCCCGCCACTGGAAGAACAGCGCGCCCTCGCTACCCCTGGCCACGTGGCTGAGGCTGTTGCGCATCATCTGCCCCGGCGCCTTGGCGGCGTTGCGCGGCTGCCAGTTGACGGCGCTCGTCGAGTGCTCCATGAGCAGCCAGGACCCGCCGGCCAGCGACCGGGTGAGGTCGGCGGCGAAGGCCAGGCCCACGTGCGCGTCGGGGTCGGCCGCGGTCAGGTAGTGGTCGGTGGAGACGAGGTCGAGTTCGGGCGCCCACCGCCAGTAGTCCAGCCCGGTGAACATGCCGGTCATGAAGTTGGTGGTCGCCGGCGTACCGGGCGAGACCCGGCGCAGCACGTCACGCTCGGCGACGCACAGCTCCAGCAGCGCGTCCGAGGAGAACCGGCGGAAGTCGAGCTCCTGGGCGGGGTTGCCGAAAGTGGGCGTGGCGCGAGGCGGCAGGACCTGCGCCCAGTCGGTGTACCGCTGGGACCAGAAGCTGGTACCCCACGCCTCGTTGAGCGCGTCGAGGTCGCCGTACCGGTCGGTGAGCCAGCGCCGGAACGCCTCCGCGGACCGGTCGCAGTAGCAGGTCAGGTTGTGGCAGCCGTACTCGTTGTGGATGTGCCACAGGGCGAGCGCCGGATGGTGGGAGTACCGGTCCGCCAGCCGCTCGACGAGGGCCAGCGCGGCGTCCCGGTACTCCGGTGAGCTGGGGCAGAACGCCTGCCGGCTGCCGTAGCTGAGCCGGCGCCCGTCGCGGTCGACCGGCAGGGACAGTGGGTTGGCGTGCGAGAACCAGGGCGGCGGCGAAGCGGTCCCGGTGGCCAGGTCGACCGCGATCCCGCCGTCGGCGAGCAGGCCCAGTACCCGGTCCAGCCAGCCGAACTCGTACCGGCCTGGTGCGGGCTCAAGGAACGCCCAGCTGAACACACCGACCGTCACCAGGTTGACCCCGGCCTCGCGCATCAGCGCCACGTCCTCAGCCCAGACCTCCTCCGGCCACTGTTCGGGGTTGTAGTCCCCGCCGAAGACGAGTGTGCGTGGACGGTGTGGGAGTGTCGCCATGCCCCACAGAGTGCCGTCCTGAATCACCACTAGTCAACAAGAGAAAACACTCACTCGGTGTGACGGCAGGTCGGCCGCCCGGCCGGTACGGACTGTCCGGAACGCGAACGCGGCAGAGTTGCCAGGCAGACACGGCCGTGTCACGGACCTGAAACGAACCGGACGCCGCCTCTTGACATCCGACGTTCTGAACGCTGGACTGTGGTGAGTTTTGAATGGTTGCGTTGGAATCCCCCAACCAACCCGCCATTCC
>CAZYCD010000075.1:8756-19545 GCA_964645345.1 uncultured Micromonosporaceae bacterium | reverse complement strand
CGAAACGCCGTCAACCTCCCCACAAACCCGCAGCATCCCACCCACCACCGACACTTTCGAAACAGACGTAGGCCCCGGGGGCAGCCGCAGTCGGCAGAATTGACAAGGGACCGCGCTGGAGGCGGAGCCTGCTCGCCGCGGCTAAAGCGAACGATGTACTGCGCCAGAACTCGATGCATGGCCCCTGACCTCAGGTTTCGTTGATCTGGTTAGGCCGCTCGCTGGTGCTTGTTGATCACGCCACAGCTCCCGCTGCGGTGGCAGCATCGTTTCGGGCGAGGAGCGTGAGCCGGTCGAACACTCGCGCCATGATCAGGTAGAGCAGCCGAACAGCCATTAAGCGATCATGCGACTACTGGTGAAACGCCAGCTCACGATTGCGGTGCCTGTCGCGTCGCTGGTGGTGTCGGCGGCCTCGGTGTGCTGCGCGGCCGGACCATGCCGAGCTGGCGCGCCTCGCGGTGGCGAACGATGGCTACCCGGCGGTCTCGCTGTGGGCGGAGGCGATGGCCGCCTCGACGTTCGCCGCCATGACCGACAGGATCCGGACCGTCTCGGTGTACTGATCCGGCGTGAGGCCCGTCATGACGGCCGCCCGGCTCCGGTCGACGCGCCGGGCCAGCTCCGCGTGGGCCGCCACCCCCGCCGCGGTCAACGCGTACAACCCCTTCGACTCGGTCACCCACCCGCGCCCGGTGAGGCCGGCCAACGCCCGGTCCAGATCCGGTTCGCCAGCCGTCCAGAACGGTGCGAGCGCGCTGCTGAGATCGTCGCGACCGCGGGCGCCGCGGGCGAGGGTGTTGAGCAACTGCCACTGCCGGCGGTCGACGCCGACATCGGACAGGACGGCGGCGAACTGCTCCTCCAGCAGGTTGTGCAGGTGTTGCAACCAGTACCCCAACGGCTTGGGCGGGTGCATCCGATCCCCCGAATGAACATGTACGCTGACATGTAGTTGCCTTCGATTATGCTGAGGACCGCTGTGACACACAAGACGGGGGACCCCGACACACAGATCGCCGCCATCGAGACCGCGGTGGTCGCGCTGCGTCGGGCGCAGCGGCGCCGTGACCTGGCCCGGCTGGCCCGGCGTACCGGCCAGCGCACCGGCGCCTACGCGGATCTGCCCGATGCCGTCTTCGAACTCCTCGACCTGCTCGCCGCTGCCGCGGAACGCGGGGAGCGCCTCACCGTGACGGACCTCGCCGGCCAGCTCGACGTGGACCAGCCCCGGGCCAGCCGGCTGGCCGGACAGGCGCTGGACGCGGCGCTGATCCGCCGGCTGGCCGACCAGCGCGACGGGCGCCGGTCGCCGCTCGAGCTGACCCCTGACGGCCGCCGCGCGCTGGCCCGCATCCACGACTTCCGTCGCCGCGCGATCGCCCAGGCGACCCGGGATTGGAACGACGCGGATCGGGCGGCACTGGCCCTCCTGCTTCCGCGCTTCGTCGGCGACTTCAGCGCGCTCACCTCGTCACCGGCGTAGCCGAGACCGGCCACTGCCCCTGAGCGCCCGTGCGGCCGTCCGGCACCGGGCAGCGGCGTGTGGCTGTGGCCCCCCGGGGTACGCCGGGCGGTACAGCGATGTCGAGGAGGCCGGCATGTCGGACAAGCACGAGCAGGCGGAGCGGATGCGCAACGATGTGCCGTCCACCGTCGCGCGCTCGGACGACAAGGCGGTGCGTACCTACAAGAAGACGCTGGAGTCGGCGGAGGACACCTACGGCGACGGCGAGCGGGCTCACCGCACCGCGTTCGCGGCGCTGAAGCATTCTCATGAGAAGGTCGGCGACCACTGGGAGCCGAAGGAGCACCGGGGCCCGTCCGACCCGCAGGCCGCGCAGGGCGCTCCCGCCGCGGTCGAGCAGCGGCGACAAACCGCGCAGGGCGTGGACACCAACGCATCCAAGGCGCATCTGGATGATGTGGCACGGAGGGTCGGGATCAGCCGGCCGGAAGCGCTGAGCAAGGACGATCTGGTACGGCAGATCGAGAAGGCCAACGCCCGCGCCACCGCAAAGGCGCGGCGGAAGTGACGCACGTGCGCGCCCGGCTCTCTCCGGCCCGGCGGCACCGGTCCGTTTGGGGCAGATCGCTCCGGGTAGGCGCCGGCCATGGACATGGAGATGGTCCGGCAGCATCTGGATGGCGCGGGCTTTCCGGCGAGCAAACACGACGTGATGATGTGGGCGTCGCAGCATGGCGCGGGCATCGAAGAAATCGAGATGCTGAAGAAGCTTCCGGTGGACAACTTCGACTCGATGCAGGACCTCCTCGGCGCGGCGAGCATGGCGCAGAAGAAGTCCTGACCGGCCGAGCGGAGCCGGGGTACCCGGTCTCCTAGGGGTCCGGCGCGCGTGCCCTGCCGCCCCGGCTGAACAGGCCCCGGTCGGCGAACGAGCGGTACAGGTCGCCGAGAGTCTCGGCGATCGGTCGGGGACGGTACCCGAGCTCGTCGGCCGCCTTCCGGCCGTCCACGACCGGAAACGCCTCCAGCGCTCGCCACGCCTCCACCGTCGGCAGCAACGGGTTGCCGGTCAGCCGGCACAGTACCGTCCCCACCGGGGCCATGGCCCGCACCGTCCAGGTCGGGATGGTCCGGCGGGTCACTGGGCGGTTCCCCGCCTCGCCAGCCAGCCGGGCCAGTGCCGAGATCGACAGCCGGTGCCCCGCTACGAGATAACCCTCGCCGGAGCGACCCCGGTACGCCGCAGCCCGCAGCGCGGCGACCACGTCGCGCACGTCGACCCAGTCGAACCCGCCCGTGGTCAGCGTCGGTAGTCGACGCCGCCACAGCGCCAGCAGCACCGCGCCCATCCGCGACGGCGCCTCATCGACCGGGCCGATGACTGCGGTCGGGTTGACCGTCACGGTGTCCAGCCCGCTGCGCGCCGTACCGTCCAGCTCGACCTCCCCGGCCGCCTTGGACCGGTCGTAGGCGGGCAGGTCGGCACGCTCGGCCCTGGGGCTGCCCTCGTGTACCGGTTGCCCGGCCAGAGCGGCCAGGTCGAAGGCGTGCACGGAGCTGCAGTGCACGAACCGGCGTGTCCCGGCGGCCAGGGCGGCCCGGCTGGTGGCGCGCACACCATCCACGTTGACCGACTCGACCCGCCCGCCCTGCCCGCCGACGATGGAGATCAGGGCGGCCAGGTGGTACACGGTGTCCACCCCGTCCAGCGCCAGGCGCATCACCGCCTCGTCGCGCACGTCCGCGCGAATCCACTGCGCACCGCACCGCAGGGCGGTGGCGGGTCGTACCAGATCGATCACCCGCACGGGTTGCCCGGCACCGCGCAGCGCCACGACCAGATTGGTACCTATGTGTCCGGCCCCGCCGGTCACCGCCACGGTCATCGCAGCGGCCACCTCCACCCGGTGCGGAACGGCGACGCGCGGCCGACGCCAGAGTCGCACCGATCGGTAGGAGCGGGCATCTGGTTACCATCCCAGGTTTGGGCGTCGCGGCGGCGGGTGGCACGGTCGACGCGCCGCCGTGGGACGCCGGCCCGGGTGGCCGGGCGGCCAGCTGCACCGACCCGACCGGTGCCGCGTTCCGGCTCTGGCACGCGCGCAGGCGGCTGGGCATTCAGGTGGCCAACGCGCCGGGCGCCTGGAACTTCAGCGACCTGTACGTGACGTTCACCGTGGCGGCCCGGGACGACAGCGCCGCGAGGGCCGAGTGGTTGGGCGCGACGATCCTGTCCGCCAACCACGTCTGGACCCGCACCGCCCTGGTGCGCGATCCGCAGGGTGCCGAGTTCACCGTCAGCCAGTTCACCCGCCCGACGGCCATTGGAAACGGTCGCGCCGCCCGCGTGTCGTCGGCGACGATGGCGCGAGGGATGGGTAATAATGGCATTGGCACGACGGGAGAGGCCCCTTCCATGTATGAGATGGAAGGGGCCTCCAAGTCCAGCGGTCCCACGGTCCGATCGCTCGGCCCGCGATTCTGCGGGACCGCCACCATCGCCCGGCTGTGCCTTGGCGAACCCCGGTCGACACGGTGCCCGCCTCCTCGGAAGGCGCCTTCCGAGGGCGGCTCGCCAGTTGGTGGACCTCGCGAACTCCGGCCTCCGAGCGCCCGCTTTCACGAACTCCCGGCTCCCTGTGCCCGCTCGACCCTGAGGTTTCCCTTCGGGCCGGGTCACCATCTCTGGTGGCGTGCGAGATTTCTACCGCCGACGAAAGGCCTGCGCAAGAGGCCGAACGAACCTAGTTCCAAGATTCTTTGCGTTAGATGTGTCCATCCACAGAAGCCGGCACGTTACCCCCAGGCCGGCCCAGGTTCTCCACCAGTTATCCACCGGTTCATCCACAACCCGACCGCCAAGGACCCGACGAGGCCGCAGCCGCCTCGTTGCGCGGCCAACGTCTCCGTGCCGTCCCGGCTTCGGGAACTGCCGGAATTGAGGTGCGGGCATGAGGCGGTCTCGGATAGCACTATCGCCATGGCTGAGCTGATCACGCCCGGGGTGCGCGTACGCCCGTCCTTCCTCGCCGCGATGGCCGAGTTCCGGGGCGAGGGACGCGGTAGCTCCACGGATCGGACCATGGTCGGCGACGAGATCCGGCGGTTCGGACACGCGTGGTCCGGACCGGATGGGTTCCGGGCCTATGTGCAGTGGCTCCTGACTCAGGCTCGCGAGGCCACGCCCCGCTGCGATGCCCAGGTGCCGTCGACGACGCTGTGGTGGGTCGAGGGCGATGAGTACCTCGGCCGGATCGCCATCCGGCACCGCCTGACTCCTCGGCTCCGCGAGGTTGGCGGCCACATCGGCTACGACGTCCGGCCTACGGCGCGCCGCCGCGGTCACGCCACGGCCATGTTGCACGCCGCGTTGCCGGTCGCCAACAGTCTCGGTATCCCGTCAGCACTTCTGACATGCGACGTCGACAATGTCGCATCCCGCAAGGTGATCGAGCGCAACGGCGGAGTCGTCGAAGACCGGCGTGGCGACAAGCTGCGCTTCTGGGTGCCCACCGCCGATCGAAGCGGCCCCGCCATTGGTGGTCCTGACAATGAGGCGCGCTCGTACGGGCTGTAGCCGGGATCGCCCTGCGTCGACGTGCCAGCCCGGCGGGCGCCCGACATCGAGCGGACCATCTCCGCCCGGCCGGCGCGCACGGCGTCCCCGGGTCGGCCCCAAGGGAGAGGTACGGACGTACCACCGGCCATTGGCTGCTCGGCGCCTACCATCGCCACACTCGGCCGGTGTCCGGCCGCCTTTCGACGTGTCTACGTTTGGAGCTGGCCGACCAGGAAGGCCGCGGGGAGGCCGATGGTCATGAGCTATGTGGGTAGCCGTTGAGCATGGACGCGATCACCACGACGGCCCGGCAACGGGCGGTCACGGCCACTATCGCCGACCTGATTGTCACGGCAGCCGCCGGTCGGGCGCTGCGGGTGGCCGTGGGCTGCACCCGACCCGACGAAAACGCCTTCGCCGACCAGCTGGCCGAGGCTCTGCGCGCCCGCGGGAGGTCCGGCCGCTGCCTGACCGCCAGGTCCAAGCCCGTGACGACCGCCGGGTACGCCCCAGCCGATCATGCCGGTGCCGATGGCTCGACCGTCGCAGTGATCACCAGCCGTACTACAGATGCGGACGAGACCGACGTATGCCGCATCAATATCCAGCTGTGCGCGGCGAACCGGACCAACCCGTCAGCGGTCTCCGTGAACCGGCCTGCCGACGGGCAACAGCGAGGTAGCGTGGTCGGTCAGGAGCCGGACATCATCCTCGACTACCTCAACCCCGGCGGCGCGGCAATCCACCACCTCGGCCCAGCGCTCGCAGCCCGACCATCATCGGCCGGCTCTCAGCCCGATCGGAGCGTGCACGCACCATGACCACCACCTCCCCAGACGATTCGGTCGAGCCCGGCGCAGGTGAGCAGACGCGTCGACCAGACGAGCTGGAAGACTGGTTGACCGACATCCGGGTCAACCTCAATGACGATCCGCCGGACTGGTTGACGCCCGAGGATGACGTCACCGACCCTGCCGGTGATCCCGCCGCGTCGGCCGCGGAGGTTCACCCGGTACCGACCGTTGGGCGGCACCGCGCCGCCGAGTAGCTCACAGCGTCGGTAGGTGGGCCGCACGCCAGGCTGCCGCCCGACGCGCCGATGCGCGGGACAACCACGCGTCCTGGATCAGTTCGGCCAGCTCCCCGCGGGTCAGCTCGCCGATCCGGCTGGCCCGCAACAGTACGGACGGGTGGCCGTCGAAGTGGGCAGTGGTGAAGTACGGCGACGCCGGGTCCTGTACCAGTGCCTGCTTCTCCGCCTCCGACTCGACCCAGAAGACGATCACGTCCGCATAGCGTTCCCCGGTGCCGGGGTCAACCGCGTCGGGCCGCGGGTTACGGAAGAAGATGAAGGACTTCCCGCCCACCTGGTAGACCGGATTGTCGCCGGTCCCGTACACGACGCTGACGTGCGGCATGGCCAGAGCCAGCTCGTGCACATCCTCGACCCGAGCCAGCCGACCGTCGTCCTGGGACACGTCCAAACCTAACCGAGACCCGCGACCGACTCCGCTATGCCACCCCGGACAGGTACTCCCGCCGGCGCTGCGGTTCGAACTTCTCGACGGCGTATCGCAGCATGACCCGCGGCATGACCCGGTACCGTCCGGCAAGGAAATCCTCCTCGGCGGCCCGGTCACGGTTGCCCACCTCGCGCAGCATCCACCCGACCGCCTTGTGCACGAGGTCGTGCGGGTCACGCAGGAGCCGTTCGCTGAGCCGGAAGGTCCACTGGAAGTCGCCGGCCTTGATGAAGGCGAAGGTCGCCATGATGGCGATGCGCCGGTCCCACACCAGGCTCGAGTCGGCCAACCGGTCCAGCACGCCGCGATCCTTGTCAATCAGCCACGGGCCGACGATGTACGGCGCGGACGAGTCCACCAGGTCCCAGTTGTTGATGCGGTCGGTGTTGGCCAGGACCATGGTGAAGATCTCGGAGCGTTCCCGCTCGTCTCCCCTGGCGAACTTGCGCACCAGGATCAGCAGCGATGTCAGCCTCTCCTCGTGCACACCGCTCGTCAGCAGCTCCGCCGTTTCGGCCAGGGACAGGTCACGCCAGTACCGGCCGGCCACCCTGCGTTGATCCGGCACGGCCACGCCGATGGCCCGGTCGCCCTCGCCGTACCCTCCCGGGACCATCCGCAGATACCGGCGCACGTCCTGGGCCCGGCGAGGGTCGGCGAGGCTGGCAAGCTCGTCGCGGACGTCCCGGGTCGTGACCATGACTCCGCAACCTACCGCGACCGCCGTCGCCTACAGCTGACAGCGCGCCGCGTGTGAGCTGCCGGCAACGGGGTACGCGGCCGGCATGGCCGGGCGGGGCGACGAGGTCGTGCTCTTTCTGGCCGGTGACGTGATGACCGGCCGGGGCGTTGACCAGATCCTGCCCTCTCCCGGCTCGCCGCGACTGTGGGAACCGTCCGTCACCGACGCACGGACCTACGTCGAGCTGGCCGAGAAGGCCAACGGTCAGATCCCGCGGCCGGTCGACCACGCCTGGCCCTGGGGCGACGCGCTGCGGCTGCTGGATTCGGCGGCGCCGGACCTGCGGTTGGTCAATGTGGAGACCAGCATCACCCGCCACGAGGAGCACGCGACGGACAAGTCGATCCACTACCGGATGCATCCGGACAACGTGCCCTGCCTGGCCGTCGCGCGTCCGGACGTCTGCGTCCTGGCGAACAACCACGTGCTCGACTTCGGCGCCGCCGGCCTCATCGAAACCCTGGACACGCTCGGGGCGGCCGGGCTGCCGGCGGTCGGGGCGGGACGGGACGAGGACGCCGCGTGGCGTCCGGCCCGGCTCACCGTGGGCCGCCGCCGGGTACTCGTCTTCGCGGTGGCCGCGACGTCCAGCGGTACCCCTCCGGCGTGGGACGCGGCCGCCGACCGGCCGGGGGTGGCCGTCCTGGCCGACGTGTCGGCCGGCGCGGCGGCCCGGCTCATCGAGCGGATGCGCCGGGTTCGTGAGCCTCACGACCTGGTGGTGGTGTCTGTCCACTGGGGATCGAACTGGGGGTACGACGTCCCGCACGACCATGTTCAGTTCGCGCATGCCCTCGTCGACGCGGGGGTCGACGTGGTGTACGGCCACTCGTCCCACCATCCCCGGCCGGTCGAGGTGTACCGGGGCCGCCTCGTGCTGTACGGCTGCGGTGACCTGATCGACGACTACGAGGGGATCGGCGGCTACGAGCAGTACCGCGACGACCTGCGACTGCTGTACCTCGCCAGCCTGGACGGGGAAACCGGCGAACTGCTCCGGCTGCGCCTGGTGCCCATGCGCGTCGGGCAGATGCGCCTGCGCCGGGCCGGTCCGGGCGACACCCGGTGGCTCTGCGAGCGGCTGAACGAGATCAGCGGTCCGTTCGGCGTACAGATGGCGCCCCAACCGGACGGCACCCTCTACTCGGTGCCGGCCCTGCGGGCGCGGTAACGGGCGGTCTTGGCGCGATTGCCGCAGGACGACATCGAGCACCACCGCCCGGCGCCGTTGCGCGAGTCGTCGTAGAAGACCCAGCGGCACTCCTCGGCGGCGCACGCGCGCAGCCGCCGCCAGGTACCGTCCGCGCTGCGCCGTACGACGATCGCGACGAGGCGGCCGAGGGCGCCGGGTACCCCGGTGGTCGGCGGGGCGAGCCGCAGGCCGGCCTGCGGGTCGAGCTCGACCCGCATCGGGTACGCCCCGAGCACCGCATCGGCTCGCGCCTGCAGGTCCTCGTCGCCCCCGCCGGGTGTCACCGCGTCGCGCAGCACCGCCCGCAGCTTGTGCGCGTTACGCAGATCGGCCGCCGTCGCGCCGGCGGAGGGCGAGACCAGGCCGTGGCCGGCCAGCCAGTCCACCAGCGCGGCGGGCGTGGGCAGCGCGTCGCCGCCGGTGAAGTCCACGCCGCGCCGGCGGAAGCCGCGCCGGTCCAGCGTGTTGAGGAACTCCTCGACGAGACGCAGGTCGTCAGGCACGTGCACGACACCAATGTTACTAGACACCGGTGTTACCGTTTGTTGGTGTTGAACGTCGAACCGTTGCGGGTCGCCCTCGACCCCGCCGTCCTCGAGGACCTGCGCGAGCGCATCGCGCGGACCCGGTGGCCACAGGAGCCGCCCGAGCCCGGTTGGGCGTACGGCACCGAGCTCGGGTACCTGCGCGCCCTGCTCGACTCGTGGCACGCGTTCGACTGGCCGGCCTTCCAGGACCGGCTGAACGAGCTGCCGCACCGCCGTACCGTCGTCGACGGGCAGGAGCTGCACTTCGTGCACGTCCGCGGCGACGGCCCGGACCCGCTGCCGATCGTGCTCACCCACGGCTGGCCGGGCAGCTTCCTCGAATTCCTCGACCTGATCCCGCTGCTCACCCGGCCCGACGACCCGGCCGACGCGTTCGACGTCGTGATCCCGTCGCTGCCCGGCTTCGGCCTCTCCGGCCCGCCGGCACGGCCGGGGGTGATCAACGCCGTGGTCGCCGACCTGTGGCAGCGGTTGATGACCGACGGGCTCGGGTACCAGCGCTTCGCGGCTCACGGCAGCGACATCGGCGCCGGAGTGACCGCTCAGCTCGGGCTCCGGCACCCCGAACGGCTGGTCGGCATCCACCTCAGCGCGACCGCGCTCGCCCGGCCGCCCGAGCCGTGGAGCGAGGACGAGCGGCGGTACTTCGCGGACATGGACCGCTGGACGGCGGAGGAGGGCGCGTACGCGCACCAGCACGCCACCAAGCCGCAGACGGTCGGGTACGGGCTGACCGACTCCCCCGCCGGGCTGGCCGGCTGGATCGCCGAGAAGTACCGCGACTGGTCCGACAGCGGCGGCGACGCCGACACGTCGATCGGCCGGGAGCGGCTGCTGGCCACGCTCACGCTCTACTGGGCGACCGGCACGATCACCCCGTCGATGAGCATGTACCACGAGCACCGGCGCTACGGCATCCCCCTGGTCGCCGGCCGGCCGGTACCCGTCCCGGCCGGGTTCGCCCTGTTCCCGAACGAGTTCCGCCCGGTGCCCAGCCCGCCCCGGGAGCTGGCCGAGCGCTACTACCGGGTGGCCCGCTGGCGGGAGCTGCCCCACGGCGGCCACTTCCCCGCCATCGAGCAGCCGCGCGCGCTGGCCGAGGAGCTGCGCGCCTTCTTCGGTCCACTGCGGCCGCAACGGACCATGACCGGACTATGAACGGCGCGGGCGACCATGCCGGCGTGTACCGAGCACCTGTCGCCGCGACACTGGCCGCCGCGCTGACCGTGACCGTGGTCGCCGCCTGCTCCGCGCAGACCGGCTACGGCAACAACCCCTCGGGCGTCGCGACCTCCTATTTCCACCGGCTCTACAACCGGGACTTCGCCGGCGCCTGCCAACTGTTCACCGACCAGCTGCGCGGCAGGCTCGGCGACTGCCCCGGCGCGCTGAGCCGCGCCCGTGACGAGCTGCCCGTGGGCGAGCGGGACGAACTGGCGGATGTCTCGGTCCGGCTGGCGCTGCACCAGACGAAGGACTCCGCGCAGGTGCGTACGACGGACGTCACGGTGACCGCGACGATGGCGCCGCAGACGGTCAAGGGTACGCCGAAGCCGCGCAGTACCCAGGTCCGGTCGCTCGCGGCGTACCACGTGACCAACGGAAAGGGCCTGCAGCTGACAAGGGTGGGCACCGCCTGGCAGATCTCCGACTGCGGACTGTAGAGCAGCGGGCCGGGACCCCGGCGGGGCCCGGCCCCCCCAGTGCGCGGTGGGTGGTGAACACCCCCCCCCCCAGAGCCCCCCCGCCCCCCCCCC
>CAZYCD010000075.1:5782-8746 GCA_964645345.1 uncultured Micromonosporaceae bacterium | reverse complement strand
TGGGGGGGCACCTGGTGCCTTTTCTCCGAGGGGTTTCTGTCCCCCGGGGGGCGGGCCCCCGTCCGGTCCCGGCCCGCGACTGTCCTCTGTGGATGGTCAGCTCCCCGACGCGCTCAGCACCGGAGCGGTGTTGGTACCGCTGTAGGTGGCCTGGAAGCCGAAGGTCGTCGAACCGCCCGCCGGGATCGTGCCGTTGTAGGACATGTTCACCGCCGTGACGACCTTGCCCGACTGGCTGACGGTCGCATTCCAGCCGTTGGTGACCTGCTGGTTGCCGGCCCACGTCCAGGTGACCCGCCACGAGTTGATCGGCGTGCTGCCGTTGTTCGTCACCGTGATCGTGGTGACGAACCCGCTGCCCCAGTCGCTGTCCGCGTGGTACGTGGCCGTGACGGCCGCGCCACCGGTCGGGGTGGGCGACGGCGACTGCGAGGGCGACACCGACGGCGAGGGCGAGGCGGACCGCGACGGCGAGGCCGAGACCGTTGCGGAGGCCGTCAGCGACGGCGAGGGGCTGACGGTACCGCCGCCGAGAAACAGCTCGGAGTAGGTTGCGTAGGCGATGGCGATGTCCGCCTGCGCCCAGAACCGGTGGTACGTGAACGACGGCGGGGTCCCGGTCGGGTTGTTGAGGTACGCCTGGACCTTCGGGAAGTCCGGGTCGCTCTTGTAGAAGGACCGGATCGACAGGAACGTCGCCCCGCTCGCGATGGTGTCGCCGTTGGGCATCTTGCCGGTCCAGCCGGACGGCACGAACACGGTATCGCCGAACCGGCTGTAGTCCTTGCGGGACTCCGGGATCGCGATGCCCTTGCTGTCCGTGTGCGCGGACAGCGCGTCGAGCAGGTTCTTGCCCAGCGTCTGCGCGGCCGTGTTCCCGGTCGCCGCCGCGTAGTACAGCAGCGCCTTGACCACCGCCGCCGCGACGCCGACGTCCTGGCCGGAGTCGGCGACCGTGACGTGCAGGCCCGCGTTGCTGCCCGGGCTCGACGGGTTCCAGGTGTCCGGCTGCCCGCTCCAGCTCAGCGTCGACGGGATGGAGAAGCTGCCGCCGGTACCCACGGTGACCAGACCGGAGACCCAGCTGATCCACTTGTCGAGGACCGGCTTGACCTTGGCGTCCTTGCTCAGGTAGTAGTACTCACACCAGCGCTCCATGCCCCACGCCTGCATGCCGAACCAGTTGTTGCTCGGCGGGTCGTGGTAGACCGGCTCCCAGTCGTAGAACATCCCGTAGAAGGTGGGCGTACCGCTCGGCGGCTGGCCGTACTGCCCGTTCCAGCTGTTGGTCGCGCCGCCCGCGATCCCGCCCTCGGCCGACTGCAGCCAGCGCAGGAACTCGATCTGCCGGTTCAGGCTGTTCGCCCAGTCGCTCTTGCCGGTCGACGACTTCGGGGCGAGCGCTCCCACCGTGGACAGTGCCCACGCCGCCACCGGGTTCTGGTACCCGTGGTGGCAGGCGCCGTCACCGATCCGCCAGGCCCAGCCGCCGCCCGGCTCCGCGCCGCCCCAGGCGTAGTACCAGCCGAGCAGGTAGTGCATCGAGTTCTTGCCGCTGCCCGGCGCGCAGGCCGACGCGCTGGTGCAGTTGCCGATCTGCTTGAAGTACTTGTCGAACATGGAGTACCGCAGGTAGTCGCCCATCTTCGCGGCCTTCGCGGCGGTGGCCGATACCGCGCCCGCGTTGCCCTGCGCCGAGGCCCACCGGTACGCCCAGTACGCCGCCTGGATGGCGCGCGCATCGGCGTCCGGCGCGTTGGTGAACTTCCACTGCTTGGCGTAGCTGCTGTCCTTGATGAACAGGTCGAGGTACCCGTTGGGGCCGCCGTACTTGAACAGGTCGGTACACGGCTGCGGGATCGTCGCCCACACCGACTCCATCGAGCCACGCTGGTAGCTGTTGATGTAACAGGGGCCGGGCGCGGTCGGACCGTTCTCCGCGCCGGTACCGGCGGTGCCGCCGTACCCGTAGACGTTGTCCACGTCCAGCAGCCAGTGCATGCCGTAGATGTCCGCCGTACCGTATGCGGACTGCAGTTCGCCCGCGATCGGGTCGCTGCCCGACTTCACCGACGAGTCCAGCGCGCTGGGGTAGTTGCTGGGGCTCGGCCACTCGGGTGCGTAGGTGGCCGGCGAGCTCGGGTTGTACGAGCTGTTCGTCGGCTGGTCGATGCTGGTCGGGATGATGTACTTCTCGGCCGTCGCCCAGGCGTTGTTGAACGGGGTCCAGTCGCCGGTCACCCGCCCGTAGACGGCCTCGAGCCAGATGAAGTAGCTGAACGCCTCCGAGGTCGACTCGTGGCCGTGGTCCGGGGCCTCGACCATGAGCGTCTCGACCGAGTGGTAGGGCACACCGGCCGGGCTGAAGTAGCCGCTGGCCGCTGCCTTGATCTTGTTGTACTGGTCCAGGAACGCCTGCGCGTAAGGGTCGGTGGCCGCCATCGCCTTGCTGCTGGCGTCCAGTACCTTCGCTCCGATGGCAAGCCCGGCGACCGTACCGCCGGCGGCGGCGACGAATCGTCTACGGGACAGGCGTCTCATACTGATCCTCCTGCTATTGGGGTGTGGGTGCGGGCGGGATGGTGCGGGCGGGCGACTCCCATTCAGCCGAGGACATACTTCGATGGAAGCGCTCCCAGGGAGCGTGGTCGCGGCATCCACTTTCGTCAAGAGCAGGGCCGATCGGCGCCGCGACGCTGCCCGAACCGGCCCGCCCGTCAGCGCGCTGACCTGCGCCTATGGGCCCGAGGGCCGGCGCGGGCCGGCCCGCCGTGGGGCATTTGTTTCAGCTATTTTCGTGGTGATGCCTCCGGCTGGCCCGAGACGACCACGTGCATCACTGCCCGGCGAGCCTGGCTTACATCGATGAGTTTGAGTGGTTGATCAGCCGTGCTTCCATTGCGCCAGGTCCACGAGGCCCTCACCTTCGCCAACGGCCAGGCCATCACGCAGCTGTGGGGAGCC
>CAZYCD010000075.1:0-5682 GCA_964645345.1 uncultured Micromonosporaceae bacterium | reverse complement strand
GGAGCCCGTACCGACGCGTCGGCTGCTAGTCGTTGCTCGTGACGAAGTCCTTCGAGCGGATGAGGAGGAGGGCGAGGACCCCGGCGACGATACTGATGATCGCCGCGATCAGCAGGACGTGGTTGAGCGCGGAGGTGAAGCCGCCCCGGACGATCAGGGCGAGTTGGCCGCGCTGCTGCGGCGGCATGGTCGCGAACAACTGGCGCGCGTCGCCGTTGCGCAGCGCGGAGGCGATCTGCGTCGCGCGGCCGTTGAGGGCCGTACGGGCGGCGTCGGTGGTGACGGCCTCGGTCAACCGGTTGGTGAACAGGGTGCCCAGCAGGGCGATGCCGGTGGCGATGCCGATCTGCCGGAACGTCGAGTTGATCCCGGAGGCCATGCCGGCGCGGCGCGGCTCGACCACTCCCACCGCAGTCGAGGCCAGCGGCGGGTTGACCAGCCCGATGCCGACGCCGGTCACGATCATCCCAGGTACCAGGTGCGTCCACGTGGAGGTGGCGGTGAGGCCGCGCATGAGTAGCAGCCCGGCACCGACCACCACAAGCCCCGGGCCGATCAGGAAGCGGACCGGTACCTTGGCGCTCAGCCGCCCGGACACGGCGCTGGCCACCAGCACCCCGCCGGACAGCACGATCAGCCGCAGGCCGGTCTGCAGCGCGCTGTAGTTCAGCGCGTCCTGCAGGTACAGCACCAGGTACAGCAGCATCGAGAAGATACTGGCGGACACCCCGAAGGCCGCGATGTCGCCACCGACGAAGGTGGGCAGCCGGAACAGCTTCAGGTCGAACATGGGGTGCGAACCGCGGACCTCGACGATGAGGAAGACCACTAGGAGGACGGCGGCCGCCACGAAGCAGGCGATGACCCGCGTGGCGGTGAAGCCGGTACGCCCCGACTCGATGAGCGCGTAGACCAGGCTCGCCAGCGCGGTCGAGAACAGCAGGAACCCCAGCCAGTCCGGGCGCCTGGCGCGCTCGTCGCGCGACTCGGCGACCTTCGTGGCGGTCAGCGCCAGCGCGACGACGCCGACCGGCAGGTTCACAAAGAAGATCCACCGCCAGGAGAGGCTGGAGACCAGCGCGCCGCCGATGACCGGCCCCACCGCTACGGCGATTCCTGCCAGGGCTCCCCAGACGCCGAAGGCGATTCCGCGCTCCCGGCCGTCGCGGAACGCGTCCGCCAGCAGGGCGAGCGATACCGAGAACATGGTCGCGCCGCCGATGCCTTGCAGGCCGCGGGACAGCTCGAGCATCAGCGGGGACTGCGCCGCACCGCACAGCGCGGACGCGGCGGTGAACACGACCAGACCCATCAGGTACAGGCGGCGGCGGCCGTACAGGTCGGCCAGCGCGCCGGTGGTCAGCAGGAGCGCCGCGAGGGTCAGCGCGTAGGCGTCGATCACCCATTGCAGATCGGCGAAGGCCGCGTGCAGCGACAGCTGGATGTCGGGCAGCGCTACGTTCACGATGGTGATGTCCAGCAACAGCATGAACGTGCCGAGGACGACCGCCGTCAGCGTCCACCACTTCGTATCGGCTCGCGACGCGGGCGCCTGCGTGACCGCGGTACCGGCGGCGTTCGTCGGGCTCGTTTTGGTCATCCGGATCCGCCCTCGGGATGTGTGCCTGCGACCTGCTGTCTGCACGACCCTTCCCTCATCCGGCCGGAGTAGTGGGCAAATCAGGTGACAATCCCATCGGCTGACCGCCGCGCTCACCTATCGGCGTTGCGCACTTACCGCGCGGCAGCCGCCTTTGCTAAACCGGACTGACCGTGCGCAGCCAGCCCGCGCTGGACATTCCGCATGCCGACCCGCGGAGGGAGCAACTGCCCGATGGATGCGCGTCCGTCCGACAACGACCGCGCGCTGGCCGCCGCGCGGGTGCTCGCCGACGCTCTCCTGTACGAGGGGTACCTGCTGTACCCGTACCGCCGCTCGTCGGAAAAGAACCGCGTACGGTGGCAGTTCGGTGTACTAGGGCCGCCGGCGTGGGCGCGTACCCACGCATCGGCGGGCGATTCCGTGGCGGGGTCGGCCGAGTCCTGGTGGCAGCAGACCGAGTGCCTGCTGGAGCCGGAGGCCGACGCGACCCTCCGGATCCGCGTGCGCTTCCTGCAGGTACAGCGGCGAACCGTGGAGCGCCTGGACGGTGGCGCCTACCATGCGGTGGACTCGCTGGACGCAGGGGACCGCAGGTACCTGTCCTTCGAGGAGGCGGTACCGCAGGAGTTCGACGTCGACATCCGGGTCGCCGACCTGCGCCACGGGGCGTACCGGGTGAGGTTGGCGGCCCCCGGCGGGTGCGACACCGAGCCCATCGGCGACGACCGGCCGGCCGGCCGGCTGGTCCGCCAGCGCTGGCCGGTGTCGGCTCTGGTCACCGTGTCCGGCTCGCCGTGCCCGCCGCCCTCGCCGGCCTGGCGGCTGCGGATGCGGATCGAGAACCTGGACCGGTCGACGGGGCCGGACGCCACCCGGGCGCAGGCCCTGTCCCGGTCCCTCGTCTCGACGCACACGCTGATGGCCGTGGACCGTGGCCGGTTCCTGTCCCTGCTGGAACCTCCGCTCGGGGACCGGGAGTCGGCCGAGGCGTGCCGCAACGTGCGGACCTTCCCCGTGCTTCTCGACGACGGCGGCGCGGACCGGCTCATGCTCTCCTCGCCGATCATCCTCTACGACCACCCGCGGATCGCCCCGGAGAGCCCCGGGGACCTGCACGACGCGACCGAGATCGACGAGATCCTCTCGCTGCGCACGCTCACCCTCACCGATGTGGAGAAGTCCGAGGCGCGGGCGACCGATCCGCGGTCGGCCGCGATCATCGACCGGGTCGAGGCCATGGCGCCGGAGGAGCTGGCCCGGTTGCACGGCGCGATCCGCGACCCGGGCCCGGCAGCGGAACCGGCCAGCGTCGTCGTGGCCGGTACCCGCATCCGCAAGGGCAGCCGGCTGCGGCTGCGGCCCAACCCGCACGGTACCGACGCCCAGGACATGTTCCTCGCCGGCCGGACCGCCCGGGTCGAGGATGTCCTGCTAGACGTCGACGGGTCCCACTTCCTCGCGGTGACGGTCGACGACGACCCCGGTGCGGAACTGCACCACTGGTACGGGCGGCTGCGGCACTTCCGCCCCGATGAGGTCGAGCCGTTGACCGGTTCGGAACCGCCGGCATGAGCGCCTCCCGCGGAGGCCGGGTCCTCGTGGCCGGGATCGGCAACGTCTTCCTCGGCGACGACGGGTTCGGCGTGGAGGTGGTACGGCGGCTGCGGCAGACCATTCTCAGCGACCGCGTAGATGTCGTGGATTACGGCATCCGCGGCATGCACCTGGCCTACGATCTGCTGAACGGGCGCCACCGCACCCTGGTGATGGTGGACGCCGTACCCCTCGCGGAGGCGGCCGGCACGCTGGCCGTCCTCGACGTGGACGTCGACGATCCGGGTTGGGCCACGCCCGCCGCGGTACTCGACGCGCCAGGGGTCAACGGCCACGGCATGGATCCGCAGTCGGTGCTACGCCTGCTGCACAGCCTCGGTGGCCGGGTGGCCCGGGTATTCGTGGTCGGGTGCCAACCGGCCGTCCTGGACGAAGGCATGCAACTGTCCGCGCCAGTGCGGGACGCGTTGGATGACGCGGTGCGCACCGTCGCCGGTGTCGCCAACCGGGAGGCCGCCCTCCTGGAGGACGCCGAGCGTGCGGCGGACCAGGCGCTGGACGACAGGAGCGAGGAGACGGCACGTGCATGAGCTGGGTCTGTGCGAGGCGATCGTGGCGGCGACCGTGCGACGGGCGGCCGGCCGGCGGGTCACCGCGGTGCGGGTGCGCATCGGCGGCCACCCGGTCGATCCGGACGTTGTCACGCAAGGCATCCGCCTGGCCGCGACCGGCACGGTGGCCGAGGACGTGAGCGTGGACCTCGTGCTGGAGCCGATGCGCCTGACCTGCCGCGGGTGCGGACGAGTCGGGCCGATCGAGGATCACCTCGCCATGGTCGCCTGTACCCGCTGCGGCGGCGTGGACGTCGACGTCGACGGCACCGACGACGTGCGGCTGGAATCCATCACGGTCAACGCGGACTGACTCGAAGGGCGGGCGACGATGACATCCACCATGACCCAGGGCGTCGACGAGGTCACCATCCTGTGGATCTCCGAGGGGATGAGCTGCGACGGCGACAGCGTGTCCATGACGGCCTCGGGCCAGCCGGCGATCGAGGACATCGTGCTCGGCCTCATCCCCGGACTGCCGAAGGTCAACCTGCACAACAAGGTGCTCTCCCCCACCGTCGGCGGCGAGGACTTCCTCGCCCCGTACCGGGCCGCCGCGCGCGGGGAGCTGGACACCCCGTTCATCCTCGTCATCGAGGGGTCCATCCCCAACGAAAACATCAACGGCGACGGGTACTGGACGTCGTTCGGCAACGACGAACAGACCGGCGAGCCGCTGACCCTCAACTGGTGGATCGACCAGCTCGCGCCGAAGGCGTGGGCCGTGGTGGCGGCGGGTACCTGCGCCACCTACGGAGGCATCCACGCGATGGCCGGAAACCCCACCGGGTGCATGGGGCTGGCCGACTACCTCGGCTGGGACTACCGGTCGGTCGGTTCGCTGCCGATTGTCAACGTGCCGGGCTGCCCGATCCAGCCGGAGAACTTCATGGAGACACTCACCTGGCTGCTCTACCACGCGGCCGGTACCGCGCCCCCGCCGCCGCTGGACGAGCTGCTGCGGCCGCAGTGGCTGTTCGGCAGGACGGTGCACGAGGGCTGCGACCGGGCGGCGTACTACGAGCAGGGCGACTTCGCCCGGGACTACAACTCGCCCAAGTGCCAGGTCAGGATCGGCTGCTGGGGTCCGGTCATCAACTGCAACGTCCCGAAGCGCGGCTGGATGGGCGGCGTGGGCGGCTGCCCGAACGTCGGCGGCATCTGCATCGCCTGCACAATGCCCGGATTCCCGGACAAGTTCATGCCCTTCATGGACATGCCGCCCGGTGCCGGCCTGTCCTCCATGCTCATCAAGCCCTACGGCGCGGTGATCCGGCGGCTGCGCGGCCTCACCAACGCCACCGCCAACCGCGAGCCGAAGTGGCACCACAACAATCCCGCGCTCACCAGCGGGTACGACCCGCGTTGGCGCCCCGACCGCCCGGCTACCCAGCGAGAGGACGTACACCAGTGACAAAGATCGAGGAACGTCCGGCGGCGGAGAAGCAGCGCGGCCAGCTCACCGAGATGGCCTGGGACCCGATCACGCGCATCATCGGCAACCTCGGCGTCTACACGAAAATCGACTTCGCCAACCGCGAGGTGGTGGAGTGCCACACCACGTCCTCGCTCTTCCGCGGGTACTCGGTGTTCATGAAGGGCAAGGACCCGCGCGACGCCCCCCCCCCCCCCCCCCCCCCCCCCCGCCCCCGCCCCTCCCCCGCCTGCCCCCCGCGCCCGCCCCCCCGCGACGCGGGCTTCATCACCAGCCGGATCTGCGGCATCTGCGGCGACAACCACACCACCTGTTCGGTGTACGCGCAGAACATGGCCTACGGCATCAAGACCCCCCCGCTCGGCGAGTGCATCATGAACCTCGGCGAGGCGGCCGAGTACATGTTCGACCACACCCTGTTCCAGGACAACCTCGTCTGCGTCGACTTCGGCGAGGCGAGGGTCGAGCAGACCAGCCCC
>CAZYCD010000074.1:0-19703 GCA_964645345.1 uncultured Micromonosporaceae bacterium | reverse complement strand
GCGAACGCCCAGAACAGGTTGCCCCGGATGGTACCGAGGGTGGCGCGGGACAGGCCGATGGCGTCGGGTACCAGCGTCAGGTCGCCGCGTACCAGCGTCAGGTCGCTGGCCTCGATGGCCACGTCGGTACCGGTGCCGAGCGCGATGCCCAGGTCGGCGGCGGCCAGGGCGGCCGCGTCGTTCACCCCGTCGCCCACCATGGCCACCACGGCACCCGCCTCCCGCAGCCGGCGTACCGCGGCCACCTTGCCGTCCGGCAGCACCTCGGCGACCACATCGTCGATGCCGACCTCGCGGGCCACCGCGGCGGCGTTCACCGCGGAGTCGCCGGTGAGCATCACCGGGCGCATCCCGAGCCGGCGCAGCCTGGCCACCGCGTCGGCGGAGGTCGCTTTGACGGTGTCGGCGACGGTCAGCAGCCCCCGGTACCGGCCGTCCCAGGCGACCGCGACGTTCGCGCCGGCGGCCCGCTCCGGTACCTCGATGCCGTACTCCCGCAGCAGCGCCGCGCGCCCGACGACGACCTCGTGTCCGTCCACTGTGGAGCGTGCGCCGAGCCCCGGCAGGGCGCGGAAGTCCACCGCCTCGGGGAGTGCCCGCGCACCGGCCGCCGCGAGGCCCGCGGCGGCGACCGCCTTGGCGATCGGGTGCTCGGCCGCGTGCTCGACGGCGGCCGCCAGCCGCAGCACCTCGTCCGCGGACTCGCCCGGCGCGGGCTCGACTGCGGTCAGCGCCATCCGGCCCTGGGTGACGGTGCCCGTCTTGTCCAGCACCACCGTGTCGACCCGTCGGGTGGCCTCCAGCACCTGCGGACCGCGCACCAGGATGCCCAACTGCGCGCCCCGTCCGGTACCGACCAGCAGCGCGATCGGCGTCGCCAGGCCGAGCGCGCAGGGGCAGGCCACGATGAGCACGGCGATCGCCGCGCGCAGCGCCGTACCCGCGGCGGCCTGGCCGGCGCTCGACCCGGCCGCCGGAGCGAGCAGTCCGGCCGGGCCCCACAGCAGCCAGCCGGTGAAGGTGAGCACGGCAATGACGAGTACCGCCGGCACGAACACGCCCGCCACCCGGTCGGCCAGCCGCTGCGCGGGCGCCTTGCCCGACTGCGCGGCACTGACCAGCCGGGCGATCTGGGCGAGCTGGGTGTCCTCGCCGATCCGGGTCGCCCGGACCACCAGCCGGCCGCCCGCGTTGACCGTCGCGCCGACCACCGCGTCGCCCGGCCCCACCTCGACCGGCAGGCTCTCCCCGGTCAGCAGGCTCGCGTCCACCGCACTCGATCCACTGTGGACGGTACCGTCGGTGGCGATCCGCTCGCCCGGGCGCACCACGAACAGGTCGCCGACCCGCAGGGCGGACACCGGTACCTGCGTCTCGACCCCGTCGCGCAGCAGGGACGCGGACTTGGCGCCGAGTTCCAGCAGCGCGCGCAGGTCGGCTCCCGCCCGGCGCTTGGCCCGGGCCTCGATGAAACGCCCCGTCAGCTGGAAGGTGGTCAGCGCGGCGCCGACCTCGAAGTACAGTTCCGCGCCGGCGGACAGCGCCCAGGCGCTCCAACCGTAGGAGATCAGCGCGCCCAGGGAGATGAGCGTGTCCATGGTCGCCGCGCGGTGCCGCAGGTTGACCAGGGCGGCCCGGTGGAACGGCCAGGCGCACCAGGTGACCACGGGCGTGGCGAGCGCGAAGACCACCCACTGCCAGCCGGGGAAGCGCAGCGGCATGACCATGGCGATCAGCAGTACCGGCACGGTGAGCGCGGCGGCCACCACGAGCCGGGCGGCACCGGCCCCGTCGACCGTCGCGCCGTCCGCGTCCCCGGCGCGCACCGGGGTCGCCGAGTAGCCGGTCGCCTCGACGGTGTGCACCAGGTCGTCGACGGTCGTACCGGCCGGGAACTCGACGCTGGCACGCTCCAGCGCGAAGTTCACACTCGCGCGTACCCCCGGCATCCGGTTGAGCTTCTTCTCCACCCGGGACGCACAGGCGGCACACGTCATCCCGCCGACCTCAAGCTGCACAGTGGACACTCAGGTCACCGCCAGGGTGAAGGCGGCCGTGTGCACCACGCCGTCGGTCTGGAAGTCGAGGAACATGCGGAAGCTGCCGGTACCGGGGGCGGCCAGCCAGAACGTGATCGAGCCGTCGGCCAGCCCGGGCTCGGGGTGGACATGCAGGTACCCGAGGTCGGACGGCCGGAGCACGACGAGGTGCCCGAATGAGCCCAGGTAGGGCTGGAGGGTCACCGGGCGGCCGTCCCGCGTGACGCGGAACAGCAGCGGCTCGGTGACGCCCGAACGAGGGATGCCCTGGTACGAGACGGTCAGCCCGTCAACCGTGTCCACTGTGGACGTCGGCGGGAGCGGGGCGGCCGAGGACGAGCCGGGCACCGTGAGGTCGACGCCGAGCACCGCCGCCACCGCGTTGTTCTTCGCGTCCAGCGCGGAGAAGTCGGCGTAGGCGCGGTACCGCCCGGGGGCGGGCAGGGTCAGCGGGATGCTCCACGTGCCGTCCGGCGCCATGGTGGGGTGCAGGTGTTGGAAGCCGGTCAGGTCGTCGCGTACCACGATGAGGTGCAGCGGCCGGTCGTGCACGATCGCGAACCGGGTGACCGGCGTGCCGCCGGGACCCTGGATGTGGAACCGGAAGGTGGCCGGCGCACCCGAGGGCAGGTCGGTCGTCGCGGGTACCAGGCTGTAGCCGCCGGCCGAGGAGGCCGTTCCGCCGACCGGTACCGCGGCTCCGGTCATCCCGACCATGCCGGCCATCCCCACGTGGGTGTGCGGGGCCGCCTCGGGATCGGTACCGGCGACTCCGGCACCGGGCGCGGAGGCCGCCGGTACCTGCGCGCGGGCGAGCACCACCACGGCGAGCGCGAGCACCACGGCGCACGCGCCCAGCACGAGCCGGCGCACCACCCGGCGGTCAGGCACCCGCGGTCACCAGCTCGTACCCCGCCTCGTCCACCGCGGCCCGCACGTCGTCGACCGACAGCTCCGCGTCGCTCGCCACGGTGACCTCCCCGGTGGCCAGGTCGACCCGCACCCCGCGTACCCCCGGCAGCCGGTCCAGCTCCGCGGTGACCGCTTGGACGCAGTGGCCGCAGGTCATCCCGCTGACCCGGTAGGTCTGCTCAACCGCCATGTCACCCTCCTACGACCGGACCAGCCGGGCGATCGCCTCGGACGCCTCTTTGACCTTCGCGGTGGGGTCGCCCTCCCGGGCCGCATCCACCACGCAGTGCGCGAGGTGGTCCTCGAGCAGCCCGACCGCGACCGCCTGGAGCCCGCGGGTGGCCGCCGAGATCTGAGTGAGGACATCGATGCAGTACGTGTCCTCCTCGACCATCCGCTGCAGCCCGCGGATCTGTCCCTCGATCCGGCGCAGCCGCCCGAGGAGGGCCTGCTTGTCCGCCGCGTACCCGTGACTCATGCCGGTCACGTTACCCCCCAGGGGTATCCGGCCGCCAACGGTCCGCCCCGGGGTGGCCCGGCTCACTCTCAGGTGGTCGTGGCCAGGGCCAGCGGCAGCACGGCCGGCGCCCCGGCCTGGCGCAGCAGCCTGGCGGCCAGCGTCATCGTCCAGCCCGAGTCGACCAGGTCGTCGACGAGCAGCACCGGCCCGTCCAGCCCGGCGAGCCGGCCGGCCAGCCCCTCGGGCAGGGCGAGCGCGGCGTGCACCTCCCGTACCCGGGCGGCACTGTTGACCCCGCCCCCGCCTTCCGGCCCCCTGCTCGGCCGGCCGGCGCGACCGGTGGCGACCGCGCCGAGCAGCGGCAGCCGGCCGATCGCGGCGATCCGCTCGGCCAGGCTGCTCACCAGCCGCGGCCGGGTCGCCGACTCGATGCCGACCACCGCCACCGGCCGCGCCGGCCACGAACCCGACCAGTCCTTGAGCACCGCCACGACCGCGTCCACGAGGTCGGACGGCGCCTCCCGGTCGGCAGCGAGCACGGTGCGCAGCCGCTCGCCCCAGCCGAGGTCGGACAGCCGGCCCACCGCCCGGCCCGGCTCGGCCACCTCGCCGGCCGGGATCTTCCCGGACAGCGGCACGCCGACCGCCGTCAGCCCGGTCGGCCACAACTTGCGGGGCGCGATGTCCACGCCCGGACGCCCGAGGAAGGCCCGCGCGGCGACGAGCGCCGCCTCGGACACGGCGGCGTCGAGGTGCGCACCGGTGCAGTTGTCGCACCGTCCACAAGGCACAGACAGGTCGTCGTCCAGCCGGCGGCGCAGGAAGTCCATCCGGCAGCCGCCGGTACCGGCGTAGTCCAGCATGGCCCGCTGCTCCTCGACCCGTGCCGCGGCCACCCGGGACAGCCGCTCCCGGTCGTAGCGCCACGGCTGCCCGGTCGACACCCAGCCACCCTTCGTCCGGCGTACCGCGCCGTCCACGTCCAGTACCTTCAGCATCAACTCCAGCCGGGCACGGCGCAGTTCGACCCTGGTCTCCAGCACGGCCGTCGACTGCGGACGGTCGGTGGCCAGGGCGGCGAGCGTCGCGCGTACCTGGTCCTCGGCCGGGAACGCGAGGGACGCGAAGTACCGCCAGATCGCCTCGTCCTCGGTGCCCGGCAGCAGCACGACCTCGGCCCGACCGACCGCCCGGCCCGCCCGGCCCACCTGCTGGTAATAGGCGATCGGCGACGGCGGCGCGCCCAGGTGCACCACGAAGCCCAGGTCCGGCTTGTCGAAGCCCATGCCGAGCGCGGACGTCGCGACCAGCGCCTTGACCCGGTTCTCGAGCAGGTCGGCCTCTGCCGCGCGGCGGTCCGCGTCCTCGCTCTGCCCGGTGTAGTCGGCGACCGGGAACCCTTGCGCGGTAAGGAAAGCGGCCGTCTCCCGCGCGGCGGCGACGGTCAACGTGTAGATGATGCCCGAGCCGGGCAGGTCGGCCAGGTGGTCGGCGAGCCAGCCGAGCCGATGCGCCGGGCTGGGCAGCCGGACGACGGCCAGCCTCAGCGACTCGCGGTCCAGCGGGCCGCGCAGCACCAGCGCGTCGCCCCCGATCTGCTCGGCGACGTCGGCGCTGACCCGGGCATTGGCGGTGGCGGTGGTCGCGAGTACCGGCGTGTCCGGCGCGAGGTCGGCGACCAGCGTGCGCAGCCGCCGGTAATCCGGGCGGAAGTCGTGGCCCCAGTCGGAGATGCAGTGGGCCTCGTCCACCACGACCAGCCCGGCGGTGCCGGCGAGCTTCGGCAGCACGGCGTCCCGGAAGTCCGGGTTGTTCAGCCGCTCGGGGCTGATCAGCAGCACGTCGACCGCGCCGCCGTGCAGTTCGGCGCTGACCGCCTCCCACTCCTGCAGGTTGGCCGAGTTGATGGTGCGGGCGTGGATGCCGGCCCGGCCCGCCGCGTCGACCTGGTTACGCATCAGGGCGAGCAGCGGTGACACGATGACGGTCGGACCGGCGCCCCGGCGACGCATCAGGGCGGTGGCGATGAAGTAGACGGCCGACTTGCCCCACCCGGTGCGCTGCACGCACACCACCCGGCGGCGGTGCACGACGAGCGCTTCGATCGCCCGCCACTGATCGTCGCGGAGGCTGGCCCCCGCACCGGCGAGCGCCTGCAGGACGTCCTCCGCCTCGTGAACCGGCACGTGGGCCGGATCAGCGGGACGGCGCTCGTCGGCCAGTTCGGTCACCCGTCGACCCTACCGGCGCCCACCGACAAGGCCGCCCACGTCACTGGCCCCAGTCGGTCCGGGTCGCCGTACCCGACCTCCGCGCCAGTTCGCCGGCCCGGAGCGCCGCCTGCGCCTCGATCGCCCGGCTGGCGTGCAGCGCGATCCACAGGCAGGTCGCCGCGAGCGGAAGCTCCACCCCGGCGGCGAGGAGCAGGGACAGCCACCGCTCTCCACCACGCGGCGTGGTCAGCACGTCGAACCAGGCATCCACGAACAGCATGGTGGCCGTCGCGGTCGCCGCGATCGTCACCTGCGGGCGACCCCGCCATGCCAGCACCGCCGTGGCGGCCAGGACAAACACCAGGGCCAGGTCGAAACCAACCCAAACGCCGCGGTAATGGACCATGGTGGCATGCCGGGGCAGCGTCACGGCGAGGAACACGATCCAGGGGAGGGTACCGATGGCGAGCACGGCGAACGCGGGACCGGCCCACCGGGGAACGACGGGTACCTTCGTCGCCTCGAGGTCGTCGTCCCTTGTGCCCACCCGTCCCACCTTGACAACAGTTCCACGGCAAGCTCAAAGAAACCCGAACCTTGCCCGTGGGCGACCGGACGGCATGATAGGGGCCGGGGTTCAACCTGGCAGGGGGCAGATCGTGCGTTTCGGAGTCAGTCACGTACTGGACGCCATCGAGCGGCGCATCAGCACCGACCCGCTGGCCGCGGGCGGCGTCGCCGACCTTGGCGAAGTGATCCGCCGTGCCGACCTGGACGGCGGGCGCCCGGCCCACCTGCTGCGCCTCGGGCTGATCGTGGACGCCGTCGGGCGGCACCTGTCCGACGGCACCGTCTCGGTGTACGCCATCGCCGACCGGTCGGTGCTGTCCGATACCGACCTCACCGCCAACGAGCGGATGGTGATCCGGCGCTGGTCGGACGACGGGAAGGTCGAGGTGCTGCGCACCGGGGGGCCGTCTGCCGCCCTACGCGCCCGCGAGGTGGCCGCGCTGACCGGCCTGCCGCTGCTGAGCCGCAACGTGTCCGGGTACCCGGGGCTGTCGTACACGCCGGCCCCGACGTCCAGCGGCGCGGCCCTGATCCCGCAGATGATCGGTCCGGGGCCGGTCGCGCCCGCGCCGGTGCTCGGCCGCCAGTGGCGCTGCCCGGAGCCGGGCTGCCCGAGCTTCGGCCCCCCGGGGAGCAGGATCGCCGATCCGTTCGCGCCGGCCCAGGAGGACACCGAGCCGGCCGGCCCGCCGCCGCCCCAGCTGATGGGCGGAGTACCGACCTGCCCCCGGCACGGCGCGCCGCTGACCGACCTGGGCCCGCGCCCGCGCGCGGTCACGATGGCCGCCCGGGTGGACGGCGTGGTGTGGCACCGGTTCGCGGTCGACGAGGCGTCGCCGGTACCGGTCGGCCGGGCGCCCGAGGAGACCGACGGCGTGGGCCTCGGCCTGGCCCTGGACGAGCGCGGGCTGCGCTGGGTCAGCCGCAGCCATGTCCGGCTGGAGCTGCGCGGGCACCAGCTGCAGGTGACCGATACCAGCACGAACGGCACGACCGTGCTGCGGCGCGGCGGGCCGGCGGAGACACCGCGGCGTACCCAGCTGGGGCGGGGTGAGTCCGCGCCGCTGGGCGAGTGGGACACCGTGGAGCTCTACCAGGGCGTGGAGCTCGGGCGGGCGGACCGGGCGAACGGGCCGGTGACCGGCGCGCAGACCGGCTCCGTGATGGCCGACGCGCCCACCCAGTCGATCCGGCTGACCTAACCTCCCGAGCCCGGCCGCAGCGCGATCGCCTGCAGGAAGATCTGGCCGATCGTCGACGGGTCGGAGGCGATGAACACGGCGCCCCCGGTCACCTGCGTGATCTTCTCCAGCTCGGCCTGGCTCGCCTCACCGATACCGATCGCGATCAGCTGTACCCGCTTCTGCGGGTCGGCGATCTTCTTCAGCTGCGTGGTCAACTGGTCCAGCGTCAGGCCGCCCGGGTCGTCGTTCTGCCCGTCGGTCATGAGTACCACCGAGTTGATCTTCGACGGGTCCCAGTTGGCCTGTACCGCCTGGTACGCGGCCAGCACGGTGTCGTACAGGCCGGTGTCGCCGCTGGTCGGCACCACCCCGGCCAGCGCCGAGGCGAGCTGCGCACGCTGGCTGGACAGCGGGCCGACGCCGACGAGCTGGCGATAGGGGATGTTGCCGTTCATCTTGGTGGAGAACGTCCACAACCCGACCGACCAGTCGTCGCCGAACAGGCCCAGGCCGCCGGCCGCGGCCTCGACGGTGACCTGCTCCCGACTCTTCCCGCCGGCCGTCGGTACCGGCGTCTTCATGGAGCCGGACACGTCGATCACGGCCAGGATGCGGCCGGGCTGGGTCACCGCGGACCAGGTGTTGAGGGTCTGCCCGATGGCCGCGACGTTGACCTTGACTGGGGACGCGGCCGGGGTCGGCGGGGTACCGGGGCCGGCGCTGAAGCCGGTACCGATCGTGCCGTCCGCCGCCCGCAGGCCGTGCAGCGCCAACTGGTTCTTGTACGCGGCGCCGGTGAGCTGGCCGAGCAGGTCACGGGCGGCCGACGCGACATCCGTGCCGAGCCCGGCGACCGTGGCGTACGGGTAGTCCAGTGGCGCGGGTGCCGGGTCCAGGAACACGCCGGCCAGGGGCACCGGCGGCTGGGCCGCGTTGTACGCGATGACCGCCTGCTCCGGCAGCGGCGCGGCGGCCAGCGATGTGGCCAGCGCGGCCGGATCGGTCGAGCGCGGGAACCGGCCGACCAGGTCGGCGCGCAGCGTGGACCGGTTGCTTGCCAGCGAACGCAGCCCGGCAACGGTGGCCGCCTGAGCGTTCTGGCCGGCTGCCGCGGCGGCGGAGCCGAGGGCGAGCAGGCCGGAGAGGCCGGACGCGTCCCGCGCGGGCTCCACGATGCCCGCCTTGAGCCCGTCGCCGCTGGTCATCTTCTGCAGCAGGGCGGCCCAGGTCAGCTTGGCGTTCGGCCAGCCCAGGGTCTGGGCGATCGGCTGCGGCATGGCCAGGACGACCGGGCTCTGGGCGACCGAGGGCGCGTCCGCGGTCAGCAGGTCGGCGCCGACCGCGCGGACCCGCTGTACCCAGGTCGACGAATCGGCGATCCAGACGTCGGGCACCTGGCCCTTGCCGTTGGGCTGGCCGAGTCCAGCGATGACCGCGTTCTTCTTCGCGGCCAGTGCGACCGCCACGTCGGCGGGGTCCGTCGGCGTGACGAGTACCTTCACGCAGCTACCGGACCGGTGCGCGGTCCAGTCGGCGGCGATCGCCTGCACGCTGGGCGCGATCTCCGGGGCGGCCGCCACGTTGAGGTTCGCGCCACCCGTGCAGGAGGAAGAGGCGGCACGGTTGACGAACCGGTACCCGCCCCAGCCGACTGCGACGGCGGCGGCCAGCACTACGAGCCCGGCGAGGAGCTTGATGCCGAACCTTCGGCGGGGATTACGGTGGCGTCCTGTCACGGGTACCCATGGTGCTGAGAGATTCCCCAGATCGCCATGTACGTTCGGCCGAAAGTTCCTCACAAACTGGAATCAGTCCCCGCGAAATCTACGTACCGTGACCTTCTGATGCCCGAATGGTGAGATTCACCTTAGCGGACGGGCGCCCCTGAGCCGAGTCAGGGTCCGATCCCAGGGATGGATGCGGGTCAGTCCCGGATCCGCGTCGTCCCGCCGGCCCCGCATCCTGGTGTGACTGCCGGGAAGGGAGAGTCGGATGGGACGGTCGGCGACGCCTGCGCAGCCGGCCCCAGTCAGCGCTCACCGCTGCGGCGGGGCGCCGGGTGCGAGCCTGTGGGCGTTCGTGGGCATGCTGCTCGTGATGGCCGGCGCGATGGTCGGCCTCGGGCTCACCGGCTGACGGGGAAGCTGTCGGGCAGCCCGAAGGCACCGAACAGCCCCGGGGAGAAGAAGCTGACGACGTGTGAGATGCCGGCGCGCGTCACGGTCAGTACCGGCAGGTTGTACGCCTGGTAGGTATCGCCCTCCCGCATGTAGAGGCCGAACGCGGGCTGGCCATTCGCCCGGGTTGGCAGCAGCCGCATGTCACCCGGCCGCTCCGCCGGGCACCACCGGTTGATGAGCCGGCCGATGTTCTCCGCCCCCCTGTACCAGCCGGTGAAGGGCGGCATCTCCCAGACGGCGTCCTCGGTGAACAGCGAGACGATCGCCGCGATGTCCTTGTCCTCGAACGCCTTGACGTAGCGGTCGAGGAGCCGGCGCAGCGCCACGGAGTCCGGTTCGACGATGTCGTCCTCGGTCGGCGCGGCCTCCTCCAACTGCGCCCTCGCCCGCTGCAGCGCGCTGTTGACGGCGGCCGTCGTGGTACCCAGCGCCTCCGCCACCTCGGCGGCCCGCCACTGCAGCACGTCGCGGAGGATCAGCACGGCCCGCTGCCGGGGCGGCAGGTACTGGAGCGCGGCGATCAGCGCCAGCCGCACGCTCTGCCCGCCGGCCACCACGCTCGCCGGGTCGGCGCCGTCCGGACCGCCGCCGGCGATCCCGATCCGCTCGTCCGGGATCGGCTCCAGCCACGGCACCTCGGCACCGGAGACCAGCGGGTCGTCCGCGTCCGAACCGGGGGCGCCGAGCCCGGTCGGCAGGGGCCGGCGCGCCCGGCCTTCCAGAGCGGTCAGGCAGGCCCGCGTCGCGATGGTGTGCAGCCAGGTGCGCAGGGACGACCTGCCCTCGAACCGGTCGTAGGCGCGCCAGGCGCGCAGGTAGGTCTCCTGGACCAGGTCCTCGGCGTCGTGCAGGGAGCCGAGCATCCGGTAGCAGTGAGCCAGCAACTCCCGCCGGTAGGGGTCGGCCTGGCGGAGGAACTCGTCATCGATCGTTGACTGGGCCGTCGTCACGGTTGCGAGTCTTCCACGGCGGTACGACAAGACGCCCGGCGCGCGATGCGCCGGGCGTCCGTTATGTCCTGGGTCAGCCCTGACGGGCCTTGAGGCGGGGGTTGGTCCGGTTCACCACGACCGTCCTGCCGTGGCGCCTGATCACCACCGAGCCCGGCCGGTTCTTCAGCGACCTCAACGAGCTGCGTACCTTCATGGCAACCTCCTGTCGGGTACGCGGTTGTCAACGCCGGTACCCGGGCGGGCATTCCCTGCGCCGGGGCAACCTCCAGGGCCGCCGTGGTGTCCTTGGTGGCATGAGGCGGAGGGCGGGCCGGTGAACGCCGCGGACGAGGCGGACTTCGCGGCATTCGTGGCGGACCGCTCGACCGCCCTGCTGTCCTTCGCCTACGTGCTGACCGGGGACCGGCAGGTCGCCGAGGACGTGGTGCAGACCGCCCTGGCCGCGACCGCGCTCGGCTGGCACCGGGTACGCAACCGGGACAACCGTTCCTGGTGAGCTAGCAGGAGCGAGTCCTGGTTTGCCGGCGGCCCCGAACGGTGTTGGGCTGCCTGGTTGCCCGCTGGGGTCGGTTGGGGCGGTCCGGTCTTGTGCCTGGTTCGCTGCCGGGTGTCCCTTTGGGTGGCGGGTTTCCTGGGTGCGGGCTTGGACGTTGGGCTGGTTCCGGTTCGCGTCTGGGTTGACCTGGCCGCCTCCGCTGGGGCGGGTGGGTTCCCTGTCACGCGTCGCCGGGCCCGGTGTCCCAGGCCGCGTCTGCCGATCACTACCGCCGCGGCGTGGTGACCAGAAGTTTCTGGATGGTGTGCACGTAGCGGGGCCAGCCAGTGTTGGGCGGCCCAGCGGGTGGTGTAGGCCGGGTCGACCACGACGATCGCCAGGCCACTGTTGTGGCACATCTGCACCAGCCGGTCCCGCAACCGGCCGGTGGGAATGCCGGTCACCGTCCGCCGGAAGCGGCGTCCCCGCTTTCCGCGGGCGGGCCGGTTGCCGGTGTGTTCCCGCCCTTCGGCACGGGCGTCGGCGAAGTCGAGGTTCTCGATGACCAGAGCGTGCGCGCCGTGCTGGCGGGCGGCGGTGATGAGTTGGCTGATCGCGGCGCGCAGTCGGGCGTCGCGGGTGGCGGCGGGTAACCCGGCCAGGATCAGCGGGATGGTGGCCGGGGTGCCGACCGGGTTACCGTGCGGGTCGAGGACGGCCACGGCGAGGTGGCCCGCGTTGACGTCCACCGCGACAACCGGGTATGCCCGCAGCTGCTGCAGGGTCGGCTGCGCTGGTCGGGGGGTGCGCCACGATGCGTCCAGGTACCAGCGGCCGCGCCGCGGATCGTGGCTGATGTCGTAACGCACCGCGCCGGTAGCGGCCTGCGCGGCGACCTGGTCACCCCGGTAGCTGAACGCGATCTCGCACGACAGCCGGTACCGTCCGTGCCGTGCGTTGGCCAGGTGGGCCAACGCACCGGGCAGCTTGACCTCCAGCCACCCTTCGTCCGGGTTGAACCGGATCGTTTCGTTACCCCACGCCTTACCGGCCTCCCCGTCGGCGGTCAGGAACAGTCTTTCCGCCTGCCACTGCGCTTGCCACTGCTCAACCGTCAGACCAACAGCGGCCAGGTTGTTGCGCTTACGCACAAGCGATCTCCCGCCGCGCACCACGGACAACACGCCGCCCTCCAAACGGGTCTGCACCCGGGCCAGCCGCACCCGCAACGCCTGACGACGAATCGTCTTCTGATGCCGTTCGTTCGGCGTGGCGTAACCACGCACCCGACCCAACTTCGCGGCACACGGCACCGCCAACCGGGACTCGATGCGCGCCAGCCGGGCCAGCAACGACGCCTGCTGCGCCCGCAGGTTACGTTCGGCCAACTGGTAGGCGTCCTCACTCGTGCGGGTGATCGCCCCGGCCCACCGCGAGGACGACAAAGCGGTCAACGCCCGCTTACGCTCCCGGCGGGACTCGGCCTGGCCCTTGGCGTCCAGTTTGCCTTCGGCGCACCGGGCGGCCAGGTCACGCCCAGCCAACGACCCCAAATACCCGCCCACCGCCCGCAACACCACCGCGTCGACGTCACTGACCCGCAGCCGGGTCCGCACCCGCGCCCCCACCGGCGCCTCCGCCACGAACGGCGCCGCGAGCAACCGAAGACCACCCACCACGCCACCCCGGCCGCCGCGGTCACCCACGACCTACCCGGCCGGGCCGGGTACCCCGCGCTCTCACCGGCACGCTCACACCCCCCGCAACCGCCGCGTCGACCACCCTCAACCCGTCCACACCGGCAAGCTACCGGCCGAGTACGACATTGAACCCTGTCCACCCCGGACCCGACCCCCGGCTACCACCCCAACGACCCGACAAACCAGCCCCGCCGCCCAAGGCGAGATCATGAGCCAGCCCGACGGCCCGCGCGGCATCGAGCAACTGCTCCGCGACACGCTCGTCGACCCGCGCCGGCGGCTCCACCCGCCACCCGGGCACTACGAGAGCGTCGGCGGGCGGATCGGCCGGGCCCGGCGCCGCCGCAGCGCGCGCTGGCTCGCCGCGGCGGTCGGCGTCGTTGCGGTGCTGGCCGCGGGTGGCCTGCTCGCGAACCGGACCGGTACCGGGCCGGGGCCTTCGGCGCTGTTCAGCCGGTCGGCACCCCCGTCCACCGCCGAGCCGCGGTACGCGGACTGGCGGCCGCTGAGCCCGTCGACCTCGCGGCCGCGGACGGCTGGTTCTACGTTCTGGAGCAGTCGCCCGGCGCGGTGCTGCGGCTGGACCCGAGGGACTTCACGGTCGGCGCGTCGGCCCCGGTACCCGACGTGACCGACTCGCTGGCCGTGGACGCCGCCGCCGATCGACTCTGGGTGGCGTACACGCTGCCGACCGGGGAGACCAAGGTCCGCCAGTTCGTGGCGTCGACCCTCGCGCCGCTTGGCGACGAACCGGTCACCGACGCCCAGGTGTTCCAGATCGTCGCGTTCGACGGCGAGCTGTGGCTGGGTACCGCGAAGGGGCTGTTCCGGGTCGGCCCGGGCGACCAGCCGGCCCGTCCGGTACCGGCCGCCGGTGGCATGGTCTTCTCGCTGGCCCTGGACCCGGCCCGGCACCGGCTGCTCCTGGCCGGCGAGTCCGCCGTGACCGCGATCGACCCGGACAGCCTCGCGGTCACCCACGGGGCCGCACTGGCGCTGGTCAAGGAGACCATCGCGGTAGTGGCCGGGCAGGTCTGGGTCGGCGGGTACACCAGCGGCGAGCAGCGCCGGATCTACCATCTCGACCCGACCACGCTGCGGGTCGCCGGTACCAGTCCGATCAACGATCTGGTCGGTCCCGGAGCGATCGTGTCGGCCGGGGTTTACTCGCTCTGGGTGCGCAGCGGCGCCGACCAGACCGTCTCCTGCCTGGACCCGGTCTCCGGATCGGTGCGGCGGCAGTGGCAACGGGAAGGCGAACGGGTCGTGTCGCTGCCCGGCGCCGCCCTCACCGTCTCCGCCCCGAACCTGTACCAGTTGGCGCTCGGGGAGGGGTGCACCGGGTAGGTCTATTAGAGTTCGGGCCATGCCGACTGTCAGCGTCCCGCACAAGCTCGACAAGGAAGAGGCCAAACGCCGGGTCTCCGGCCTGCTGCCCGCTCTGCGCACGGAGTTCGCCGGGATGGTCAGCGACATCCAGGAGCATTGGGAGGGCGACGTGCTGCGCTTCGCCTTCAAGGCGCGCGGCCTGTCCATCGGGGGCAGCGCGACGGTCGAGCCGTCGGTCGTCTCCGTCGACTACTCGCTGCCGCTGCTGGCCCGGCCGCTCAAGGGCCAGTTCGAGTCGGGCATCCGGGAGCGGCTGGGCGCGCTGCTGGCCTAGGCCTGCCACCGTCTACAGCGGGCTGCCCGGCCTGGCGTCCGGCGGCGGCCGCTCGTCGAGGACCGCCGCCACCGCGAGGCTCATCGAGTCCGCACGAAGCCGGCCGCAGCTGCCGGCCGTACGGTGCGGCTGATTACCGCGAACGTCCACTGGGAACAGTGCTGTCGGGAGGTGCCCGATGGCCGACGAGGAGCGGGACGACGGTACCGGCGCGGCGACGGACGGCGGCGGGAATCCGCCGCGTAGACACCGGCCCTTCCGCCGGCCGCGGATCCCCGTGCAGCCGACCGCGGACAAGGGACCCAAGCGGCTGCGCGACCTGCCCAGGCGGGAGTGGCTGCGGGCGCTGCGGCGGACATTGACCGGATTCAACGAGGACAACCTCAGCGACTGGGCGGGGGCCCTGACCTACTACGGCATCCTGTCCATCTTCCCCGGGCTCCTGCTGCTCATCACGGCGCTTCGGCTGACCGGCCCGGACACCACGACCGCGTTGATGGACAACATCTCCAGCCTGGCGCCGGGGAACGTGCGGACGATCCTGGACGCGGCGGCCAAGAGCCTGGCCGGCAGCCGGGAGGGCACCACGGGGCTGATCGCCATCGCGAGCCTCATCGGCGCGCTGTGGTCGTCGTCCGGGTACATCGGCGCGTTCATGCGGGCCAGCAACTCCATTTTCGACGTACCCGAGGGGCGTCCGCTCTGGAAGACGATGCCGATCAGGCTCGGCCTGACGGTACTGACCGGTGTGCTGCTGACCGCGTCGGCCGTGATGGCGGTCTTCACCGGCCGGCTGGCCGAGGTGGTCGGCCGCCTGTTGGGTATCGGCCCGACCGCGGTGGCGGTATGGAACGTCGGGAAGTGGCCGGCGCTCGTGCTGCTCGTGGCGATCCTGTTCGACGTCCTGTACTGGGCCTCGCCCAATGCGCGGCAGGGCGGGTTCCGCTGGGTCAGCCCGGGCGGCCTGCTCGCCGTCGCCATCTGGCTGCTGGCCTCCGGCGGATTCGCCTTGTACGTCACGCACTTCGGCTCGTACAACAAGACCTACGGCAGCCTCGCGACGGTCATCGTCTTCCTGGTCTGGCTGTGGATCTCCAACCTGGCGTTCCTGCTCGGTGCGGAGTTCGACTCGGAGGTGCAGCGCGGCCGGGCCATCCACGTCGGGCACCCGCCGGACGCCGAGCCGTACCTCCAGCCGCGCGACGTGGGCCGGGCGGACCGGGTCGAGGAGACCGACCTCGCCTGACGCCCGGCCGCCCGAACCGGTTCTGAGCTGAGGGTCCTCAGGTACCCCCGTCGGTCAGGCCCGCGTCGTGCGCCAGCAAGGCGATCTGCGTGCGGTTGGTCAGGTCGAGCTTGGTGAGTACGCGGGTGATGTGAGCCTTGACCGTCGCCACGCTCATGAACAGCTCCGTGGCGATCTCCGCGTTGGTACGGCCACGTGCGACGGCGAGCACCACGTCACTCTCCCGACCGCTCAAAGTGGACAGTGCGGTACGCGCGCGTTCGTAGGTACCCGCACCCGTGGCGACCCGGTCCATCAGCCGCCTCGTAATCCGGGGCGACAGGATGGGATCGCCGGCCGCGACCCGCCGCACCGCGTCGACGATCCGGTCGGGCGGCGTGTCCTTGAGCAGGAAACCGCTCGCCCCGGCGCGCAGCGCCCGTAGCACATGGTCGTCGGTGTCGAAGGTGGTGAGCACAATGACCTCCGGCGGGTTGCGCCGGGCCCGCAGCCGCGCGGTCGCCGCGATACCGTCCACTCTGGACATTCTCCTCGGCGACCCGCCGACCCTGCTCCGCCTCGGCCCGCCGGGCCCGCTCGCGCAGCGAGACGAGCAGCGCGTCCCGCGCCTGTGCCAGCGCTCCCCAGCCGAGCAGACCGGCGTACCCGACCGCCATCAGCAGCAGCCACCACCCCGTACGACAGCCCGCCCGCCGGCCGCCACCAGCCCTGCACGGCATGCGCCGCGACGCCGGTTCCGGCGACCGCCAGGGAGACGCTGAAGCGCCTCTGCCGGGCCGCGTTCAGGGCCGCGAAGGTGGCGGCCGGCGTCGCGACCGGTGACAGGGCGGCCAGCGCCCCGAGCAGGAGCCCGGCGCCACCGGCAGGCGCAGGGCGACGGGCACCAGGCCGGTCGCGGCCACCGCCACGGTGACGTCCAGGGCAAGGTGCGGATCGGGCGGGGTGCCGCGGTACAGCGCCCACAGGGTCAACGCGACCAGCGCCCCGACGCCCGCCGTCGCCCCGACGCTCAACGCCCAACCGGGGCCGCGCGGGTACCCCGCGCCGCTGGACCTGCCGCGCTCCACGGCAATCAGGTTAGGCACGACCCACCGGACCCACCACCGACCAAAGTCGGGGAGTACCCCGCGGCGGTCGGCACGGCCGGGTTGTCACCGCCTGGCACGCTCGTACCCGTGATCGATGATTTCGCGAAGGCGTACCTGCACAACGATCTGCGGGAGATCCGCGAGGCGATGGTCTGGAAGCTCGACGGGCTGCGCGAGTACGACGTCCGCCGCCCGCTGACCCCGACCGGCACCAACCTTCTCGGCCTCGTCAAGCACCTGTCGATCTGGGAGTCCAGGTACTTCGGCGAGGTCTTCGGCCGGCCGTTCCCCGAGCCTCTGCCCCGCCGGGACGACGCCGGGGAGCGCGACGCCGACATGTGGGCGACCGAGCACGAGACGCGGGAGGAGATCCTCGGCCGCTACCGTCGCGTCTGGGAGCACTCCGACGCGACGATCCGCGCCCTCCCCGTCGACTTCCCCGGTCACGTACCCTGGTGGCCACGGCCCGACGTGACACTGTTCAACGTCCTGGTCCACATGCTCACCGAGACCAGCCGCCACGCCGGCCACGCCGACATCCTGCGCGAACAGCTCGACGGCTCGACCGGGACAGCCGCCGGGTACGCGAACCGCCGGCAGGACAACGCCTTCTGGGAAGACCGGTACGCGAGGATCGAGCGGGCCGCCAGGGCGGCGGATCCAGGCGCGGCCTGAGAACCCGCGGCGGGGCGCACGCTCAGTGGACGAAACCGCCCGGCCGGCCGTTGCGGTCGGCGATCAGGCCGGCGAGCGTGGCGACCGCGATCTCCGCCGGGGTGTGCGAGCCGATGTTCAGGCCGATCGGCCGGTGCACGCGGGCGATGTCGACCTCGTCGACACCGAGGGCCCGCAGTGCCGGCAGATGCGGCGCCGGGTGGTGCGGGCTGCCCATGACGCCGATCCAGCGGGCCGGCAGGCGCAGCGCGTCGCGCAGCATCTCGCCCAGCTCCGGCCGGTGGTGGTCGGTCACCACCACATCGGTCGTACTGTCCACAATGGACCCGTCGAGCGCCGGTACTTCTCCGGCCGGGTCGACGAGCTGGGTGCGGAAGCCGAGATCGGCGCCGAAGTGCATCAGGTACGCCGCGACCGGCGTGGAGAATACGGCCACCAGTGCGCGACCGGTCACCGGGGTGGCCGCCTCCCCGTGAGCCAGCGCGCAGGCGGCGTCGATGGACTCCATGCCACGAGGATGCCAGACCGGGGGCCCGATTGGTCAGCCGGCCGACCGCACGACCCGGCCGGTCGACGTGGACGGGCAGGTTTACGAGCAGCCCACGACGCCGCCTCGACGTTACTGATACAACTGCGCTCAACTTCCCTCAACGGCGCTGAACTGCGTCGTATCGCTCCAGCTCACGACTCTGTTGATCGAGGTTGGTGAAAGGGAGGGCGAAGTCGCTGGTGGTTACGGGTGGGAGCAGATTGGGAGCAGGCTTTTGAGTACTTCCTGGTTGGCGAAGCGTTCAGCACGGTAGGTGAGCCTGCGACTGCGCGAGCCGTCGCCGCAAGACGGGTCCGGCTCGGACCCATCAGCGCTACAGCCGACCCGTTCGTCGATGAGGCAAGATCTTGTGGTGGTCGTCGAACTGCCGTGACCAGGCCGGACGTCATTGTCGGCACCCGCAGCGCCGATCGTCGTGGCCGAGCCGGTCAGTTCACGACCGCTATGCCCAGCCCGTCGCCGAACCCACTGGCGGCGTCGGTGAAGCTGCGTGCGGGCGCGGCGTTGCCGTTGGCGAACCGGTCGAAGACCAGGACGGAACCGGGACCGCCGAACTGCGTCTGCTTGGCGAGCACGTAGACGCTGCCGTCGATCTGGCTGACCGCGATACCGGTGACCACCTGCCCGGTCAGGCCGGTAGCCGGTCCGGAGATGACACGTACCGGGACGGCGTCCCCGCTGGCGGTACCGGAGTACACGTTGATGTGGGTCTGCCCGCCCTGGTTGACCGCGGCGTAAATCTGGCCGCGGTACGTCGAGTACGCGACGGAGATCTGGTCGCAGGTACCCGCGCAGCTGCCCAGGCCGGTGTCCGGCCCGGCTATCACCCGTATCGGCGCCATACCGCCGCTGGGTCCGGCGTTGAACGACTCGATCGCGTTGCCGGTCGAACGCACCACGGCGGCGATCACATGGCCTGCGTTGTCCACAGTGAGGACGCTGGGCCACGGGTGGAACGACGTCTCGTCCGTGGGGATCTGCCGTACCTCGGGCACCGCGTACAGGTTCGCGGGCACACCGCTGGCGCCCGGCGCGGCCACCGAGATCACCAAACCGCTCTGGCCCGTCGCCACGTACTCGTAGCCGGCCGGATCCACCGTCACCGCGCGGGAGTCCGGGCCGTTGACCCGCAAGATGCGGCCCGGCAGCCTGGCACCCGGCGAGTACACGAAGGTGGTCGCGTCAGACAGGTAGCTTTGCACGTAGGCGCGCCCGCTGATGTCGAACGCCACTCCCCACGGTCCCCAGAAGGTGTTGGGGTCATGGGGGTCGCCGAGGCTCCGCACGGGCATTACACCGCCGGAACTGCCGGCCGGGTAGGCAGTGACCGGCCCGTTGAGGTTCGCGACGTAGACCAGCTCGGGGCCGCCAACACCGGACGACCGCGGGCTCGGGCTCTGAGTCGGCGTCGGGCTCGGGTTGAACGTCGGGCTCGCTACGGTGGCGGATGGTCGCGTTGCCGCCGGGGACTCGCAGCCCAGTGCGGGGCCAATCATCGCGACCAGAGCGGCCAGCCCGGTGACGGCCACCCCACGCCGCCGGACTACGGCAACGCCCATGTATATACCTTCGCATCTCCGGATGGCCTGGCCTCACAACCCTATCTGAACACGGCACGCTGCTCTGCGGAACGCTCCCGTGGATCGGGCCGGACGCAGATGATGATGCCGCGAAGGACGCGGCCGAAGGATTGGTCGCCAGTCTTTGCACAGAGTTCTTCGAACGGGCTGTAAGAATCTCCTGGCGTCCTGGGACCCAGGACGCTTACTGGATCGGCATGGTGCTCCCCGCCGGG
>CAZYCD010000073.1:18512-20046 GCA_964645345.1 uncultured Micromonosporaceae bacterium | reverse complement strand
ACCCACCTGCTGCGCGACAGCGACGCGGTGCTCAGCCGCGTGCTGCGGATGGCCGTACTCGAGCAGCAGCGCGGCGACGCCGGCCTCATCAACCAGTTGCCGAGCCTGCTCGGTCGGGTCACCGAGGAGCAGGTGACCGCGGCGGCGGCGATGCTGCGTCCGGCCCGGCGGGCCACCATCGAGGTTCAGGTACCCAGTGGAGGTGGCAAGTGACCAGGCCGGTACCCGCCCTCGGGCCGACCCGTGAGCTGCACCTGCCGCAGACCCGGGAGCGGACCCTGCCCAGCGGCCTGACCGTGCTGGCCATCGCGCGGCCGTCGGTACCGCTGGTCGAGCTGCGCCTGCGCATCCCGTTCGCGGAGGCAGACCTCGCCGGCTCCGCCCTGCTGACCCAGACCCTTTTCTCCGGTACCCCGGATATGTCCACTGTGGACATCGCGGCGGAGCTGCAGTCGGTCGGCGGCGCGCTCGGTGCCGGCGTGGACCCGGACCGGTTGCTGGTCAACGGCAACGCGCTGGCCGACGGCCTGCCGCGGCTGCTGGACATCCTCGCGGGCGTGCTCAACGCGGCGAGCTACCCGGCCGAGGAGGTGGGCACCGAGCGGGACCGGCTGGTGGACCGCATCCAGGTGGCGCAGAGCCAGCCCTCCCACCTGGCCCGGGTGGCCCTGCTGAAGCGGGTGTACGGCGGCCACCCCTACGCGGTGCAGACGCCGGACGCGGCCGACGTGAAGGAGGTGTCGCCGGAGCAGCTGCGCGCGCTGCACGCGGACCGGATGCACCCGGGCGGCGCGATCCTGGTACTGGTCGGCGACTTCGACCCGGAGCGGGTACTCGACACCGTCGAGTCCGCTCTGTCCACATGGGACGGTGGTGGCCGGACGACCGAACTCCCGCCGGTACCGTCGCTGGTACCCGGGCCGCTGACCCTGGTCGACCGGCCCGGCTCGGTACAGTCCTCGATCCGCCTCGCGCTGCCCGCGGTCGGGCGTACCCACCCGGACCACGCCCCGCTGCAACTGGCCAACCTCATCTTCGGCGGGTACTTCTCGTCCCGCTGGGTGGAGAACATCCGCGAGGACAAGGGGTACACCTACGGCCCGCACTCCGCGGTCGAGCACTCGATCGCCGGCAGCCTGCTGACCGTCTCCACCGAGGTCGCCACCGAGGTGACCGCACCGGCGCTGCTGGAGACGTGGTACGAGCTGGGCCGCCTGGCCAGCCTGCCGCCCCGCGCCGAGGAGTTGGAGCAGGCCCGGCAGTACGCGCTGGGCACCCTGCAACTGGGCATGTCCACCCAGGCCGGCCTGGCCGGGCTCGCCAGTACCTACGCCGGCTACGGGCTGCGCCTGGACTATCTCGCCGACTACTCGGCCCGGCTGGCCGCGGCCACCGTGGACGAGGTCGCCGCCGCCGCGGCCACCTACCTGGCGCCGACCAGGGCGGCCACCGTGGTGCTCGGCGACGCCGACGTGGTGGAGCGCTCGGTGGCCGCGCTGTCCGAGGTGCGGCGCGAGGCGCTGCCGGCGGCCGG
>CAZYCD010000073.1:0-18412 GCA_964645345.1 uncultured Micromonosporaceae bacterium | reverse complement strand
AGCGCTCGGTGGCCGCGCTGTCCGAGGTGCGGCGCGAGGCGCTGCCGGCGGCCGGCGGCGTGGCGACCGGCCCGGACGGCGGAGGCCCGGACGGCGACGGCGCGGAGGATGCCGGGAGCGCGGGAGCGTGATGGCGCCGGTCGGCGACGGCGGAACCAACGGGGCGCGGGTCACCGCCCGCGAGACGCGGGTACCCCCGCTGTCCCGTTCCGCTCTGCGCCGGGTCGCGCATCGGCGTACCGATGCCGAGTGGCTCGAGCGGGCCTGGCAGCGGGCCAAGGTGGTCGTGGTGGACGGCGTGCACGCGCTGGTACGCGACGACCGGCTGGTGCTGCTGGACTCCGCCGAGGCGCCCGAGGGGGACCGGGTGTTCCTCGGCGAGGACGCCGAGGGCGGCGTCTACTTCGCCGTGTTCGCTCCATTGTCCGATGTGGAGGGTGCGTTCCGCTCCACCATCAGGGAGATCGGTGACCGGCTGGACGACCTCGACGGCGGGCTGCTGATGACCGCGGTCGCGCTATCCAACTGGCACGCCCGGCACCGGTACTCCCCGCTGGACGGCGAGGCCACCACACCGATCGAGGGCGGCTGGGCGCGTGCCGGCGCGGGCGGGGACACCCACTGGCCGCGTACCGACCCGGCCGTCATCGTCGTGGTGCACGACGGGGTACCCGGCGAGGACGGGCGCTGCCTGCTCGGGCACAACGCGGCGTGGACGGGGCCGGCGTGGGTACGGCGGTACTCCTGCCTGGCCGGTTTCGTGGAGGCCGGTGAGTCCGCCGAGTCGGCGGTGGTCCGCGAGGTCGCCGAGGAGGTCGGCGTGCGGGTGGCCCGGCTGCGGTACAAGGGCAGCCAGGCATGGCCCTATCCGGGATCGTTGATGCTCGGGTTCACCGCCGAGGCCGACCCGGAGCAGCCGGTACGCGTGGACGAGACGGAGATCGCGTCGGCGCGCTGGTTCACCCGCTCCGAGATCCGCGCGGTACTGGCCGGCGAGCGGGACGACTTCGGCCTGCCGATGGGCTCGTCGATCGCGGCGTTCCTGGTCAAGGAGTGGCTCGACGGCGAGGCCTGACGGCCCGCGGCACCCACCGGCCGGCGGCTACAGCCTGATGACCTTGACCCGTTGACGACCGGCGCGGACCGGGCCGCAGGCGGCGAGCGCGCGGGCCAGGTGGAGGGCCGACTCCCAATTCTCGGCGGTCATCGTCTGCCGCCGGGTCTCCGGGCTCATCCGTTCGTCGCGCAGCCGGTACCCGTTGCTGACCGCCTCGGACACCTCGTCGGGCGCGGTGTGGCGGACGTCGGTACGCACGATCACGAATCGCATCGGCTGCTCCGGGAGCCCGCTGATCTGCAAAGTGCAGATCGCAGTTGCTATCTCACCCCTGAGTACCGAACTTGACAAGCGAAACGTGAAGGAATCATCCGTTCGTACTATCGAAAGACTAGTTTCGAAAGATACGCTTCCACTCATGGAGCCCGATCAACCGGTACCGGCGCACGAGCTGAACGACCCGCGCGAGATCCGCGCGATGGCTCACCCTCTGCGGCTGCGCCTCATCGAGGAGCTGGCGGCGCTGGGTACGGCGACGGCCACCGAACTGTCCGAGCGGGTGGGTGAGAGCCCGGCCAACTGCTCCTGGCACCTGCGCCTGCTCGCCAAGTACGGCTTCGTCGAGGAGGCCGGACCGGCCGAGGGCCGGCGCCGCCCGTGGCGGGTGGTGCCGCGCACCAACCGGTGGGGCCGGCGCGACGACAACGTCGAGCTGATGACCGCGGCCGACGTGGCTACCGGGGTGATCCTCGAGCAGGAGCTGACCGCCCTGCGCGACTGGATCGCCTGGCGGCGCAGCGAGGACGCGCGGTGGCGGGACGCCGCCGGCCTGGTCCAGTCGCTGAGCTGGCTCACGTCCGACGAGCTGGCCGAGGTGAGCGCGGCGATCTGGGCAGTCCTCGCGCGGCACCCCGAGCGGATCAGCGACCCGGCGGCCCGCCCGGCCGGCGCTCGGCTGGTCCGGATGGTCGCCTGGGCCTTCCCGGACCGCCACTACGGCGACGCGGCCGCCGACCCGGCGGCGGCGAACGGCGCGACAACCGCGGCGAAGGATGGGGAGGACCATGCGTGAGGTGCTGCGACGCCGCGAGTTGCGGCTGCTGTTCGTCGGGCTCGCCGCGAGCATGTTCGGCGACTCGGTGATGCTGCTGGCGACCGCGGTCTGGATGAAGACGCTGACCGGCTCCAACAGCCAGGCCGGCCTGGTCACGCTCGCCCTCATCGCGCCGGCCCTGCTCGCGCCGGCGCTGGGCTGGATCGTCGACCGGTACCGGCGCCGGCCGTTCCTGGTCGTCGGCAACCTCGCCTCGGCGGCCATGCTCCTGCCGCTCTACCGCGTGCACGGCGCCGGGGATGCCTGGCTGCTGTACGCGGTCGCGCTGCTCTACGGGGTGTCCTTCGTCATGCTCGACGCCGGACTGTCCGGACTGCTCAAGGAGCTGCTCCCCGGTGAGCTGCTGGTCCAGGCCAACGGCCTGCTGGCCACCGTGCGGCAGGGGCTGCGGCTGATCGGCCCGCTGGTCGGCGCGGGTGCGCTGGCCGCCTTCGGGCCGGTACCCGTGGTCACCCTGAACCTCGTGTCGTTCCTGGCCGCAGCGCTCGCCGTCGCGCTGCTGCGGGTACCCGAGGCGCGACCGGAGCGCTCCGAGCCGCACTGGCTGGGGGAGATGACGGCGGGACTGCGGCACCTGGCGGGTCAGCGGATCCTGGTGCGCACCATGCTGGGTGTCGGGCTGGCCACGCTGACCATCGGAGCCCTGGAGGCACCCGTGTTCGCCTATGTCGACAAGGGGCTGCACCGGCCGGCGACGTTCGTCGGCGTACTGGCGACGATGGAGGGGGTCGGCGGGATCCTGGGTGGGCTGTCCGCGCCCAGGGTGGTGCGCCGGCTCGGCGAGGTGGGCGCGATCGGGCTCGGCGTCGGGGTCCTCGGTACCGGTGTGGCGCTGCTGGCACTGCCCGCGTTGCCGGTCGGCCTCGCCAGCGGCGTCCTGATCGGCGGCGGTCTCGCGCTGGCCGTGGTCGGGATCAACACCCTGCTCCAGCGGCGCACGCCGGCCAGGCTGATGGGCCGGGTGTCGGCGGCCTCCGACATGGTGATCAGCCTGCCGCAGGCGGTATCGGTCGTGGCCGGCGCGGTGCTCGTGGCCGTGGTCGACTACCGCGTGCTGTTCGCCGTGGCCGGTACCGCCACGCTGCTGGACGGCCTGTACCTGCTACGGGCCCGGCGCCACGATGCCGGACCCGCAGTCGAGGTCGAGGGAGTCGAGGACGAGGAGCGCGAGCGCGTCAGCTCAGCGCTGCCAGCCGCTCCTTGACCTGCTTGAGGCTCGGGTTGGTCAGCGCGGTACCGTCCGGGAACTGCACCGTCGGTACCGTCTGGTTGCCGCCGTTGACGCTCATCACGTACTCGGCCGCAGACGGATCCTGCTCGATGTCCACCACCGTGTAGCCGATGCCTTCGCGGTCGAGCTGGGTGCGCAGGCGGTAGCAGTAGCCACACCAGGTGGTCGAGTACATGGTCAGCACGGCGGCGTCCTCGTGGGGGTGAGTCGGGAACCAGATAACCGCGACAACGTCGGAGGCGACTGAGATGATGCCTAGCTGTGGCGGGAACCTCATCTGAACCTTCGGCGAACCGGGTTCTCGCCGGGCTTGACGACGAGCAGCGCGCCGCGGTGACCGCCCCGGCCGGCCCGGTCTGCCTGCTCGCCGGCGCCGGTACCGGCAAGACCCGGGCGATCACGCACCGGATCGCGTACCGGGTGCTCGCCGGCGAGATCCCGGCCCGGCATGTGCTGGCCGTCACATTCACCGCGCGTGCCGCCGCCCAGATGCGCGCACGGCTGGTCGCGCTCGGCGTCGAGGGCGTGCAGGCGCGGACCTTCCACGCGGCGGCACTGCGCCAGGTGCGCTACTTCGCGCCCCGGCTGTTGCAGGGTCGCGAACTGCCGGAGCTGGTGGAGAGCAAGGCCCGGTTGGTCACGCTCGCCGCGGCGCGCACCGGGCTGCGCGCGGACCGGACCACGGCACGCGACCTGGCCGCCGAAATCGAGTGGGCCAAGTCGTCCCTTGTGGAGCCCGCCGAGTACGAGGTGGCCGCGGCCAAGCACTCCCGGGACGCCCCGTTCGAGGCGGCCAAGGTCGGTCAGGTCTTCGCCGCCTACGAGCAGGTCAAGCGCACCAACGGCGTGATCGACTTCGAGGACCTGCTGCGCGCGGCGGTGTGGGCGGTCGAGGAGCATCCCGACGTCGCCGAGCAGATCCACGCGCAGTACCGGCACTTCGTCGTCGATGAGTACCAGGACGTCAACCCGTTGCAGCAGCGGCTGCTGGACGCGTGGCTGGGCGGCCGGACGGACCTGACCGTGGTCGGCGACGCCAGCCAAACCATCTACTCGTTCACCGGCGCCTCCTCGACCTACCTCGTCGACTTCCCCCGCCGGTACCGGGGCGCCACCGTGATCCGACTCGTCCGGGACTACCGGTCCACACCACAGGTGGTGGGGCTGGCCAACGCGATCATCCGGCAGGCCCGGGGAGCCGAGGCGCGGCTGCGTCTGGAGCTGGTCGGGCAGCGGCCGCCCGGCCCCGAGCCGGACGTCCGCATGCTTCCCGACGAGCCGGCCGAGGCGGCCGCGGTGGCGCAGCGCTGCGCCGAGCTGATCGGCTCCGGTACCCCGGCCCGCGAGATCGCCGTGCTGTTCCGCACGAACGCGCAGTCCGAGGCGTACGAGGCAGCGCTGGCCGAGGCGGGCGTGCCGTACGCGGTCCAGGGCGCCGAGCGGTTCTTCGAGCGGGCCGAGGTGCGCCAGGCGATGGTCGCGCTGCGCGGCGCGGTGAAGTCGACGCCGCCGGACGTGGCGCTGAGCGACGCGGTCGTGATGGGGCTCGAGGCGGTCGGCTGGCGGCCGAACGAGCCGCCGCCCGGCGGGGCCGCGCGCGAGCGCTGGGAGGCGCTGGCCGCGCTGGCCGGCCTGGCCGACGAGATCGGCGGCACGCTGGAGGAGTTCTGCGCGGAGCTGACCCGGCGTGCCGCGATGCAGCACGCGCCGACCGTCGAGGGCGTCACGCTCGCCTCGCTGCACTCCGCTAAGGGCCTGGAGTGGGACGCCGTGTTCCTGGTCGGACTCGCCGAGGGGACGCTGCCGACGACGTACGCGAAGACGCCCGAGGCGCTGGAGGAGGAGCGGCGGCTGCTCTACGTCGGCATCACCCGGGCACGGCACTGGCTGTGGCTGTCCCACGCAGGATCTCGCGCGCCGGGTGGCCGGCAGCGGCGGCCCAGCCGGTTCCTGCCGCAGTCGCAGCCGGCCGGCGTGGCACCCGTCCAGCGTGGCGGAGCAACCCGCGATCGGCGGCGACAGCTCATCATCTCCTGCCGCATCTGTGGCGCGGCCCTGCTGTCCGGCCCGGAGCGCAAGCTGGGCCGCTGCGCGGACTGCCCGTCAGATATCGACGAGGAACTGTTCGAGCGGCTGCGCGAGTGGCGGATAAAGGTGGCGACGGCCACGAAGGTACCGGCGTACGTTGTATTCACCGACGCGACGCTCACCGCGTTGGCGGAGCGCAAGCCGTCCGGTACCGAGCAGCTCATCGAGATCGCCGGGATCGGCCCGCGGAAGCTGGGTCTCTATGGCTCCGCCGTCCTCGCCCTGGTCAAGGGCGCCCGGGTCGACGAGATCCCGGTGCCGGAACCCGACGAAAAAAACTCCGCAACAGCTCCGTAAATTCGTTTGCCTTCGCCTCTCGCCCAGGCATAGCCTGCAGGCACACGTCGAAACGCAGCGGCAATCTTGCTGCCCGCGATCGACTTCCGCCACGAGCGTAGAGGGAGGTGGCCACCGGTGAACAGCATGATCAGCAGCCTTCGTCCGGGGTTGGCTGCCGCCTGCGCTCCGGCCCACGAATGGCTCGTGGGCTCTGTGGGTGTTCAGGGCGTGCCGGGCAACCGACCGCGACTGGCGCCAGTCCAGATTCAGTTCGTGCAGGAGAAGTCTGTCCAGTTCTACGGGGCTCAGTCTCAGCTCATCGGGGCCGACCGGCTCGCGAAGCAGGGGATCAATGGGTCCAAGGCCATCGGCAAGGCGGCCACGCCGGTAGTTACCGACGCCGACGCCAGCGGTGTTCCACCTCGAGGGAGACCGGTCTAAACGACCGAGCCGGCTCACCTCGAGGCCGCGGAACCCGCAACCGGGATCCGCGGCCTCAGTTATTTCCAGCCCACGAAGTGCGGAAACGAGAGAGAAAGAGAGGTGACCGGGCGATGAGTCTGGCGTTGGCACCACTCGACACGCGTGTCGAGATGGGTGCGGAACTGCCCTGTCGACGGTTCGACCCCGACCTGTGGTTCTCCGACGCCCCGGCGCAGCTCGAACTGGCCAAGTCGCTGTGTGGCGACTGCCCGGTCCGGGTGGAGTGCCTGGCCGGAGCGCTGGAGCGGAACGAGCCGTGGGGCGTCTGGGGTGGCGAGATCTTCGAGCACGGCGCTGTGGTGCCGCGCAAGCGGCCGCGTGGCCGGCCGCGCAAGGAGGACCTCGCGCGGGACGAGATCCTGCGGGTCGAGGTGGCCCGCCGGGTCGCGGCCGACATCCGAGTGGCGGCCTGACATGACCAGCCGGCAGAACCGTACGAGCGCCAGCCGACGGCTGCGCAAGCAGCCGACCCGGCCAACTGTCCAGAACACCGGTACGAACCGACCGAGGAGCACCGAGTCGATGTCCAAGACGCTACATCTCATGCACGAAGCCTTGAGCCGCGCCCGAATGCGCCAGCCTCAGGACCACACGTCTGAGGCTTACCGATCCGCCCGCCAGATCGCGATGCGCGCCCGCCGGGAGCAGACCCGGCTCACGGGTGGCCAGCACTGAGCGCGGCCAACTGAAGAACCTTCCCCATCGAAGACGCCCGCCCCCTCCCCGGGGCGGGCGTCTTCACGTGCGGTGAACTCAGGCGGCGGCTTCGATGACCTCGGGACCGAAGCCGGGTACCCAGCGCTCCACGACGGCGCGGTACGGGGCGCGGGCCTCCAGTTGGCACAGCACGCCGATGGAGCCCAGGGTCACCCGGTGGATCAGCAGGTACGAGGGCGGCAGGTTGAGGTACTTGCCGAGCTGGAACGCGGGGCTCTTGGGGTTCGCCACCCGGGAAGCCTCCGAGCGCAGCCAGGCGCGGGTGAACTGGAACTCCGGTACCGCCATCGGCTCCAGCATCGGCCGCACGTACCGCAGCAGCTCCACCGGGTCGACGTCGATGCCCGGCTTGACGAAGCCCTCGTGGCGCAGGCCGGCGAGGACCGCCTCCGCCTGGCCGGCCAGGGCGAGCCTGGTCAGCCTGCCGATCGGCTCAGGCAGGCCGTCGGGCAGCCGGTTGACCGCGCCGAAGTCGATGACGCCGAGCCGGCCGTCGGCCAGGATCCGGAAGTTGCCGGGATGCGGGTCGGCGTGCAGCAGACGGGCGCGGGCCGGCGCGGAGAAGTGGAACAACGCCATGAGCAGACCGGCCCGGTCGCGCTGCTCCTGGGTACCCTCGGAAATGATCTTCGACAGCGGCGTGCCCTCCACCCAGCCGGTGACCAGTACCCGCGGCGCGGCCGCGAAGACGGGCGGTACCAGGATGTCGGGGTCGTCCACGTACGCCTTGGCGAAGGCGCGCTGGGAGGTCGCCTCCAGCTCGTAATCCAGCTCCTCGCTGATCCGCTCGCGCAGCTCGGCCACCAGCGGCTTGACGTCCAGCCCGGGCTGGATCGCCTTGAACAGGCCGGCGAGCCGGGACAGCTGGGTCAGGTCGGCGAGCAGCGCGTCCCCGGCGCCCGGATACTGCACCTTGACGGCGACCGGTACGCCTCCGCGGCCCTTCTTCCAGACCGCGCGGTGCACCTGGCCGATACTGGCGGCGGCGGCCGGGGCGTCGTCGAACTCCCTGAACTTCGCCCGCCACTCCGGGCCGAGCTGCTCGGCCAGCACGCGGTGGACGGTGGCCGCCGGCAGCGGCGGTGCGGCCTCCTGGAGCTTGGTCAGGGCCTGCCGGTAGGGTCCGGCCAGCTCCTCGGGCAGCGCGGCCTCGAAGATCGACAGGGCCTGGCCGAACTTCATGGCCCCGCCCTTGAGTTGGCCCAGCACGCTGAACATGTGCTCCGCGGTGCGCTGCTGGACCTCTGCGGAGATCACCTCCGAGGCCATCCCGGTGACCCGCTTGCCCAGGCCGAGCGCGGCCCGTCCGGCGAACCCCAGCGGGAGCGAGGCGAGCCTGGCGGTGCGGGTCACGGCTCTTCTGGGGATATCGCTCACCCGATCATTCAACCTCATTCTGCTGAGAACTGGCGGCCTGGTCGGGCGGAGGGCCGCTGTCTGCGACCGCAACCACACCTCGGGTGGGTGGTCTAGCTCCGCCTCCGCTCGCGGCCGGGGCCGGTAATTTCGATCATGGTACCGACGGTTTGCGGCCCACCACCGTCGATCAATCTGAGCACCTCGTCTGCCGAGCCGACGGCGATCAGGGCGCGAGCCCGGCGTCGCCGAGGACCGCGAGCAGCGTCCGGGCGGTCTGCTCGGGTACCCCGAGCCGGGCGGCGTCGCGCAGTACGGCCCGGTGGGTCCGGGTGCCGTCCAGCAGGTCGAGTACCTGCCGTCCGCGCGTCGGCGAGGTCGAGGACGACGGCCCGGCCGGGTCGGTACCGAGCTAGAGGCTGTACCGCGCCACAGCCGCCGCAGGCCGGGCGGCAAGGTCAGTCGGCTCATGGCGCCGCGGCGTCACCGTTCGGCGAGCGGAACGCCCGGGCTTGTCCACAGCGAAATCGGACATCCACCGCGCTGTCCACAGCGACACGCCGGGTTTTCCACAGGTGCCAGGCAGCCCGGTTGGCGAGCCGACATTACTGATTGTGTCGGCAACGCGACTCAGCCGTACCCCGGCCGGCGCCTGCCCCAGCGCCGGCCGGAGTCCGTCAGGCCTTTCCGAGGATCCGGTTGACGGTGGTGCCACACACCGGGCACGGCCCCTTGGCCATCCGCATGCCGGTCTTGGTCACCGCCACCTGGCCCTCGAAGTCCCGCTTCTCCTTGCACTTCACGCAGTAGCCGTTGTAGGTCTCGGTCTTCTCGGCCACGCTGCCTCCTCCATGGATGCGTTTCACCACAGGTACCCCGTTCGGCACCGAAGTCGACCTCTGAGTGTGCCCCCGACCGGGCAGGTACAAGGGGTAATCCGCCGGAACACGCCGGGCTTTTGGTACTAATGTCATCTTGCCGGGCGCCGCCGTGGAGAAATTTTTCCGACGATCAGTCGTAACTCGGGCCTAAAAGGCGGCAGTCCTCCAGATGAGGCTTGCCTAGCATGGGCACCCGCCCGTTAGCGTGCCCACGTGACCCCACGTCCGCAGGCCCGCCCGGTGACCTAGGCCGACCCATGGCCAGTGCCCGGAAGCCGGTAGTCGAGGTGCGACGCAGCGAGCGTCGCCGCCGGACGGTGTCCGCGTACCGGGACGGAGAGCGGGTCGTGGTGCTGATCCCGGACCAGTTCTCCCGCGCCGAGGAGCGCGAGTGGGTCGACCGGATGCTCGAGCGGCTCGCCGCCCGCGACGAGCGCGCCCGGCGCAGCGACGCGGAGCTCAGCGCCCGGGCGGCCCGGCTGGCCCAGCGGTACCTGACCGGCTACCCGGCCGCCGCCCGCCCGGCCAGCGTCCGCTGGGTCAGCAACCAGAACGGCCGCTGGGGCTCGTGCACGCCGGCCGACCGGTCGATCCGGATCTCCGACCGGATCATGGACATGCCCGACTGGGTCATCGACTACGTGCTCCTGCACGAGTTGGCCCACCTGGTGGTACCCAGCCACAGCGCGGCCTTCTGGGCGCTCGTTGCGCGGTACCCGAAGTCCGAGCGGGCCCGCGGGTACCTGGAGGGGGTCTGTGCGGCCACCGGGCAGGCGATCCACGAGGATTGAGCGGTGAGTCGCCGGCTCGTCGTCCTGTACCTGAGCGCACCCGCCTGGGCGCCGCCCGGCGTCGACCCGCACGGCTGGCGCGCGGCGCTGGCCGAGGACAGCGTCGACCTGCTGGCCACGCTCGCCGAGGTGACCGCCGGAGTGGCCGCCGCCGGGCCGGACCAGGGGCTGGCGGAGGCGATCGTGTGGCCGGGGATGCCGGTCTACGCGATGCCGGCGCTGACCGTCCGCGGGATCCTCTCGGCCGCCTCGGCCGACGGGTACGAGCAGGCTGCCGTCATCGCGCCGGACGCTCCGGACCTTCCGGCGATGCTGATCGGAAAGCTGCTCCGGCCGCTGACGAGCCGGCCGCTCGCCGTGGCGCCGGCGGTCACCGGCGGGCTGCTCGGGCTGGCCGCGCGGCTGCCGGTACCGGATTGGCTGCCGGACCTCGACCTGACCGCCGACGCGGGCACCGTCAAGGCGGCCGCGCCGCGCCCGGGCCTGGTGTCGGTGGTACCCGGCTGGCATCGGCTGGACGGCCCGGAGGGGCTGGCCAGGCTCGACCCCGGGCTGGAGGGCTGGGAGGCGACCCGAGCCCTGTTGCGTTAGCGCGAGCGCCTGATCACGGCTCGCCGTCGCCGGGGCCCGGGGTCTGCGGACCGTCCTCGCCGGGTCGGCCGAGATCCTCCAGCGACTCGAAGTCGAGCATGCTCAGGTCGAGCTGCGACTGCGCAAAGGCCTCCGGGTCGGCGAAGTCCTCCTCGCTCGGCAGCAGGTCGGGGTGGCCCCACAGGGCGTCCCGGCCGCCGGTGCCCCGGTGCTCGGTCAGCGCCGCCCACAGCGCGGCGGCCTCGCGCAGCCTCCGCGGCCGCAGCTCCAGGCCCACCAGCGCGGCGAAGGTCTGCTCGGCCGGGCCGCCCGCCGCGCGGCGGCGGCGGAACGCCTCGGCCAGCCGGACCACGTCCGGCAGCCGGTCCGTCGCCGCGCTGTCCACCACGTGCTGCACCCAGCCCTCGACCAGCGCCAGGACGGTCTCCAGCCGGGCCAGGGCGGCCTTCTGCTGCGGCGTGTCGTCCGGCGTGAAGATGCCCTCCAGGGCCAGCTCCTGCATGCCCTCGGGGTTGCCCGGGTCGAGCCGGCCCATGGCCTCCTCGATCGCGTCCCGGTTGACCCGGATGCCCGCCGCGTACGCCTCGACCGCGGTCAGCACATGCCCGCGCAGCCACGGGACGTGCCCGAACAGCCGCTGGTGGGCGGCCTCCCGCAGGGCCACGTAGAGCCGTACCTGCTCGGCGTCGATGGACAGGCCGTCGCCGTACCCGGCGATGTTCGCGGGTACCAGCGCGGCCGCCCCGGCCGGGCCGAGCGGGAGCCCGATGTCGCCCGCCGACAGCACCTCCGTGGCCAGCGAGCCGAGCGCCTGGCCGAGCTGGCTGCCGAACAGGGCGCCGCCCAGCGTGGCGACCATCGACTGCATCGGACCGAGCTGGGCGCGCTGTTCCTCGGGTACCAGATCGGCCATGGCGGTCACCATCCGGCCCGCCACGGGATCGCACAGCTTGCGCCACACCGGCAGGGTCCTGGAAATCCACTCGCCGCGGCTCCACGCCTGGGTGGACTGCAGGCCGGAGGGGAGCGCGGCGTGCGGCTCGAGCCACAGGTCCGCCAGGCGCAGCGCGTCGGTGACCGCCTGGTACTCGGCCTCGGTCACCCGCGGGTCGCCGGGCGGCTTCGGCGCGTCCTCCGCGGGCGGCGTGGGCATCCCGAAGCCCATCAAGCCGCCGGCGCCGCCGCCGGTCAGCGTGGCCATCGCGACCTGGCGGGCCAGGTCCCAGTTGACCGGGCCGCTGCCCGGGGCCGCGAAGAACTGCTGCAGCTGCCCGATGAACTGCTGCAGCTGCGCCGGGTCGTTGGGGTCCGGCATGTTCCCGCCGGGAAGTCCGAAGCCGAATGGCGTGTCTGGCACGTTTCCACGGTACGCGCGCCCGCGGGTACCGGGGCGCTCCGGCTGTTCGCCCACGGGGGAAGGCAGTCCCGCACCGTGGACCAGTAGGCTTCGCGCATGAGACGCCGCGGGGTGACCCTGCTCATCGGAACGGCCGTGCTGATCGTGCTCGTCGTCGGGTCCTTTGTCGGGATCAAGGTGCCCTACGTCGAGCTCGGCCCCGGGCCGACCTGGAACACCCTGGGCACCGACCACGGCAAGCAGCTCATCGCGATCTCCGGCGGCACCACCTCGAACTCGGCCGGCCAGCTGCGCATGGTGACCGTCGGCGTCGAGGACGACATCAGCCTGTGGCAGGCGATCCAGGGCTGGCTCAACCCGTCCGACGCGGTCGTGCCGCGCGAGGTGATCTATCCGCCGGACCAGACCCGCCAGCAGGTCGACCAGCAGAACCAGCAGGACTTCAAGGCGTCGCAGAGCTCCGCCGAGACCGCCGCCCTGCGCGAGCTGGGCTTCCCGGTGCAGGTGCTGGTCCAGGAGGTCACCGCGGGCCAGCCGGCCGAGGGGCACCTGCGGGTCGGCGACCTGATCACCAGCGTGGACGGCCAGAACGTCACCTCGGCCGCCAACCTCACGTCGCTGATCCGGGCCAAGGCGGCCGGTACTGCGCTGAGCATCGGGTACAGCCGGGACGGCAAGCCGGCGACTACGACGATCACCAGCGGGAAGGCGCAGGACGGCACTCCCCGCATCGGTGTGAAGGTGGAGCAGAAGCAGCCCAACCCGTACCAGATCCAGTTCAGCCTCGACGACGTGGGCGGGCCCAGCGCCGGCCTCATGTTCTCCCTGGGCATCGTGGACAAGCTGACGCCCGGGGACCTGACCGGGGGGATCAACATCGCCGGTACCGGGACCATCGACGACGACGGCAACGTGGGCGCGATCGGCGGCATCGCGCAGAAGATGCGCGGCGCCAAGCGGGACGGCTCGACCGTGTTCCTGGCGCCCGCCGACAACTGCGCCGAGGCGGTGGCCAACGCGGTACCGGGGCTGGAGATCGTCAAGGTGACCAGCCTGGACGACGCCCTGCACGCCTTGCAGACGCTGCGCCAGCACGGTACCCCGACGCTCTGCTCGGCCCGCTGAGCCGCATTACGCTCACGGCGGTACCCGCGCACCCGCTGTCCTAGGGATCACCTCGTACCCTGGACGCCGTGGTGATGCGTACCCCCCTGCCCCGGATGAGCCGCCGCGGCCGGATGACAATCATCGTGCTGGCCGCTGTGATCGTCCTGTTCATCCTGCTGGGCTGGCTGGTCGGGACCTGGACCGACTACCTCTGGTTCTCCGAGGTGCGGTACACCAGCGTGTTCACGACCGTGCTCTGGACCAGGATCGGCATGTTCCTGATCTTCGGGGTGGTCATGGCCGGCCTGGTCTGGCTGAACCTCTGGCTGGCCTACCGGTTGCGCCCCATGCTGCGGCCGCACTCCGCCGAGCAGCAGTCCCTTGAGCGGTACCGGGCCCTGGTCGCGCCCCGCCTGGGGCTGTGGATCGGGCTGCTCGCCGCCATCGTCGGGCTGTTCGGCGGCCTGTCCGCCCAGGGACGGTGGCCGCAGTACCTGCTGTTCGCCAACGCCCAGCCGTTCGGCGTCAAGGACCCCCAGTTCGGCGTGGACCTCGGCTTCTACGTCTTCGACTACCCGTTCTGGCGGTACCTGCTCGGGGTCGGCTTCACCATGGTCGTGCTCTGCGTCATCGGCTCGCTGGCCATGCACTACCTGTTCGGTGGGGTACGGCTGCAGGGCGCCGGCGAGCGGATGACCGGCGCCGCCCGGGCCCACCTGACCGCGCTGGTGGCCGTCTTCGTCCTGCTCAAGGCGGTGGCCTACTTCCTCGACCAGCGGGGCGTGCTGCTGTCGCACAACGATGCGGTCAACCTGTTCGGCGCCGGGTACACCGATGTCAACGCGCTGCTGCCGGCCAAGGAGATCCTGGCCTGGATCTCGGTCGTGGTCGCGATCGCCATCCTGGTCTTCTCCAACGCCTTCATCCGCAACTTGGTCTGGCCGGGCATCGCGATCGGCCTGCTCGCCCTGTCGGCCATCGCGATCGGCGGCATCTACCCGGCGGCGGTCCAGACGTTCACCGTCAAGCCGAACATCCGCGACAAGGAGAACCAGTACATCGAGCGCAGCATCGAGGCCACCCGCAACGCCTTCGGGTTGGGCGGCGTCGACGTGCGCGACTACACATCGGGCGCGACCGCACCGCCGGACAACCTGTCCAGCGAGGCCGACACGGTCGCCAACATTCGGCTGCTCGACCCGTCGATCGTGTCCAGCACGTACACCCAGCTCCAACAGGTGCGTGGTTTCTACGACTTCGGACAGAAGCTGGACATCGACCGGTACAACACGAACGGCACGCTCAAGGACTACGTGGTCGGCGTGCGCGAGCTGGACTACAACAGCCTGGCCGGGCAGCAGACCAACTGGCAGAACCGGCACACCATCTACACCCACGGGTACGGGTTCGTGGCCGCACCGGCCAACCAGACCGTCTGCTCGGGGCAGCCGTTCTTCATCTCCGGCTTCCTCGGCAGCGACACGGCCACCCAGGCGCAGGCCGGGTGCCAGTCGACCACGGACCAGATCCCGGTCAACCAGCCGCGCACCTACTACGGCGAGAACATGGGCTCCTACGTCGTGGTAGGCAAGGCGGACGGCGCGCCGGACACCGAGTACGACCGGCCGCAGGGCGGCAGCGGCGACCAGTACGTGACCTATGATGGCGGCGGCGGCATCCCCGTGGGCTCGTACTGGCGCCGGATCCTCTACGCGTACAAGTACAAGGAAACCAACTTCCTGATCTCCAGTGTCTTCAACAAGAACTCGCGCATCCTCTACATCCGCGACCCGCGCGAGCGGGTGCAGAAGGTGGCGCCGTTCCTGACACTGGACGGCGACCCGTACCCGGCCGTCATCGGCGGGAAGATCGTGTGGATCGTCGACGGGTACACGACCGCCTCGACCTACCCGTACTCGCAGCAGATCGACCTTCAGTCGGCCACCAGTGACTCGCTGACCGGCGAGGGCTACGCGCAGCAGCAGCAGGAGAACATCAACTACCTGCGCAACTCGGTGAAGGCCACGGTCGACGCGTACACCGGCCAGGTCACGCTGTACGCCTTCGACGACTCCGACCCGGTGCTCAAGGCGTGGAACAAGGCGTTCGGCGGCCACATCATCAAGCCGAGCTCGGAGATCCCGCCGGAGCTTGCGCAGCACTTCCGGTACCCCGAGGACCAGTTCAAGGTGCAGCGCGAGCTGCTCACCCGGTTCCACGTGACCGACGCGAGCCAGTTCTACTCGGGCCAGGACTTCTGGGAGGTACCGGAGGATCCGGCTCCGGGCAGTGGGGCGAAGCAGGCGCCGTACTACCTTCTGGCCAAGTTCCCCGGCCAGAGCCAGGCGACCTTCCAGCTCACCTCGGCGATGGTGCCGCGCAACCGGCAGAACCTGGCGGCACTGGTCACGGGCTCCTACGTCAACGGCCAGCCGAAGCTGGAGATCCTCCAGCTGCCCGACGACACACAGGTTTTCGGCCCAGGCCAGGTGGACCAGAAGATGACGAGCGACAACGGGGTCAGACCATTGATCAGCTCGTACCAGATCAGTGCGGACGTGAAGTACGGCAACCTGCTGTCGTTGCCGGTGGGCGGCGGCATGCTCTACGTCGAGCCGCTGTACCAGCTGCCCCGCACGCAGAACCCGTACCCGCAGCTGAAACAGGTGCTGGTGAACTTCGGCCAGTTCGTGGGCTTCGGTGAGACGTTGCCGGACGCGCTGGCCTCGCTGCAGAGAGCGGCGAAGGCGGGGCAGCCGTCGTCGGGTACGCCGTCGACTCCGGGTACCCCGACGCCGAACCCGTCGGGCTCGCCCTCGGCCAGCCCGACACCGACGCCGTCGACGAGTTCCCCGCCTCCGACGTCGAGCGCGGCACTGGACGCGGCGACGGCGGCGATCGACAAGGCGATCGCTGACCTGAAGGCGGCTCAGCAGTCGGGCGACTTCCAGGCGTACGGCAAAGCGCTCCAGGAGCTGAACGACGCGATCGCCCAGTACCAGCGGGCCCGCGCCGGTACGGCAACTCCGACACCGTCCGGCTGATGCGACACGTTGGCGGCGGCCGGCTCCGGTACCGGGGTCGGCCGCCGTCAGGTGATCTCGTTTTGCGGCTAGCGGTGGGGTTGAGCTAGAGTTAACGAAGCGACGCGGGGTGGAGCAGCTCGGTAGCTCGCTGGGCTCATAACCCAGAGGTCACAGGTTCAAATCCTGTCCCCGCTACCACCACGAAGGCCCTCGAAACGGACACGTTTCGGGGGCCTTCGCTATGATCCGGAGCCAGTTGGGAACGACTTTGGGAACAGAGATCATTCGCAGCGGTCTCCCTCCGGTTGCGAAACGTCGTCCTCGACCTGGTCCTCGCGGTGGTCCGCGGGCTCGGTGGGCTTCGGTACGAATAGCGAGGCGACCGCGGCCGCCGCGTCGCGGTCGCGTCCTTCGCTGCGGTGCGTGTAGGTCTGCAGCGTGAAGGCGAGACTTGCGTGGCCGATCCGCTCACTGACGATTTTCGGGTTCACGCCGGCATCGAGTGACACGGTGGCGTAGCTGTGCCGGACGTCGTGCAGCCGGATGCGGGGTAGGCCGGCCCGGTCGACCAACCGCTTGAACCCGCCCGGATCACCTCCACTTGATCAGTGACAGCTCCGGCTAGACGATCTTAGGCCAGGAACGGGACGCTCTCCATATGCGCAGAAGCCAGGCTAGATACCCTGCTATTGCCTAAGTGCCCACAGAACGGACGGGTTCATGACGAGTGGTCCAGGCGGCCTGGTTCGTAGGCTCGAAACCGTCGCGCGAGCAACGTTCCTGGAGCTGTTCTTCGACGTTGCGTTCGTCTTCGCACTCCGTGCGCTCGCCCAGCTGCTGTTCAGCAAGCTGACCTGGTCCGGCGCGTACCAGACCCTGGTGCTGCTGTTGGCCATCGGCTGGATCTGGTCCCTCACCGCGCGGGTAACCCAGGTGTTGGACCCGGGGCGAACGCCGGTACTGCTGCTGGTCCTCGCGACCATGGTCGGCGCCCTGGTGCTGTCCGCGGCGGTACCCGAGGCGTTCGGCAAGACCGGCCTGGTCTTCGCCGGCACCTACCTTGCCGTCCAGATCGGCCGCAATCTCTGGGTCGCTATCCTGCTGCGACACCAAGAAGAAGAAGAAGAGCGGCACGTCCCCCAACGGTCGCTGCTCTGGCACGCCGCCACCGGGGTGCCCTGGGTGATCGGAGCGTTCGCCTCCAGTACCTTGCGCGCGCCACTGTGGACGGTCGCGGTTGTCATCATCTACGTCGGACGATGGCTCCACTACCCGGTACCAGGACTGCGCCGCCTGGGCGGAGGGCAGTTGCCGGCTAGGGGGGAGTACCTTGCCGAACGCTTCCGGGCACTGTTCGTCATCGGCCTCGGCGAAGTGATCCTGGGCATCGGATCGAACCTCACCAATCATGCCTTTACCACTACCCAGACGGTAGCGTTCGTGGTGACCTTCGCCATCACCGCACTGATCTGGCGGATCTACATCTTCCGTGCCGGCGTCCAGATGGGGCCCGCCATCCAGGCCTCAGCCCGCCCCGACGTCATCGCCACCCTGGCGTCCTACGCCCACATCATCATGATCGGTGGCCTCGTCGTCACCTCCGTCGGTGACACCCTGATCCTCGAACACCCATTTGGCCACCCCCGAGCGGCCGCCACCCTCACCATCCTCGGCGGACCCGCGCTGTTCCTTGCCGGCCGGTACCTGCTGGGCTACATCGTGTTCAGCGACATCGACATAAGCCGCATCATCGGTCTACTCGCCCTCGCCGTCCTCGTACCCCCGATGCTGTTCCTGCCGCCACTGCTGAACGCCATAGCCGCCGGGGCGATCCTCACCGGCATCGTCATCGTCGATAGCCGGCGTAGCCCCCGGGCACCGGTATCCCCACCAGGCCCCCATCAACCCAGCAACCAGTGACCGACCGCAGCGGCGAACACCACCCACACCCCCAGCAAAGTCACCAACACTCGTCGGACCGTCGCGCATCATGTGGAACCGTTCTGTAACACATCAAACGGAGTACGACAACAGGTCGGGTGCCGGCGTGCGCAAACTTGGCGCTCCACGGCCGGCCCCGCGAACGTCCCCGCCGGCTGGCGCGTGGAGCAGATAGCAAGACGCCCCGGGCCGCCTGGTCGACGGGCTCGGGACGCACGACGTTCAGGTGGCGCGGGTCGGTGGTCGGGCACGCGGCGTGGCAGCCGCGCCGTGCCGTCAGGCGGGTCACGGTCGGGACATCACCCTCCCCGCCGCCATCCTCCAGGGCCGGCCGGCCGGGTCAAGGTCGTTCGGCAGGTGTGGCGCTCCACCTTGACCCGGCCGGCCGTCCCG
>CAZYCD010000072.1:0-20069 GCA_964645345.1 uncultured Micromonosporaceae bacterium | reverse complement strand
TCCCGAATACAGCCCGTTCTCCATGTCTGCCATCACCCAGGGGCCATTGCCAGACCCGTAGCCCCAGACCCTGATGTTGCCGAAGTAGATGGCCTCCATGGTGCCGTTGCCGTCGTCGTTGTTGTTGGTCTCGGCGTTGCCATAGTCGAAGCAGCAGCCGCCGTTGTAGTGGGTACCGTCGAAGATGGCGTACTCGCCTTCGGGGTTGTCGCCCGTGGCGATGCCGTTGGTGTGGTCGTTGCGGTAGCCGGTACCGGACGGGATGTAGACGCCGTAGGCCTTGTTGCCGTTGATGGTGATGGGTGCGGCGGTGGCGTTGGCGAGGTTGTCGGGGCCGCCGGCCGCCCCGCCTGCGGGCGCCTGGGTGAGGTTGTTACCGCGGCCGGACTGGTCGTAGATGATCGTGATGACGCAGGAGGTACCGGAGCAGAACGAGTCCTGCGCGGCGGCGTTGGCGTACCCGCCGGCGCTGAGCACGCCGATATCGCGGGTGGTGTTGTCCGAGGAGCGGCGGACCTGGTACAGCGAACCGTTGTAGGACCCGTACAAGGCACGGGTGGTGCTGTGCGCGGCCACGCACGGCGTACCACCCGCGGCGTAGATGTCACACGGTCCCTGCGTCGCGGCCTGGGCCGCGGTGACGCCGACGATGCCCGCGGCGGTCGCCGCCGCCACGACGGCCGCGGCCAGCAGCCCTCTTCTCAGTTTCGGGACGAGCATGGTGAGACCCTTCAGGACGAGGTGTGGACGGTGCTCGCTTGTTACCGCTAACATGGACGAAGGCCAGCTTGGCGCCTGCAGCGGCGGTTGTCAATCCGTAAATGTCTTACCCGTCCACCTGAATGGCTGCGGTCTGATCGAGTGGCAGGACCGCATCCACGCCGAGCGCAATGTGCACGGTAACTTTCGGGCGCGCGGCGGGTGCGGTGCCCGGCTTCGCCGGGTCGGTACCGCACCTCGACGACATCGATGACCACCGCTTGACATACGTCACACGTACGACCTATGTTGCAGGCACGTTGCGCCCGGTTGTGATCGAACCGGTTCGCGGCAACTGGGGCGGTGCGACGTGACAGCGGTGGTCGACGGCGCGGCCCCTGCCACCCGTACCGACGGCTCTTGCGCCACGGCCGGGTCCGTCTTCCGTTCCCCATCACACCCCGCCCGATCGTCCCCAAGGAGACGGCATGTCCCTACGCCCTCATGCCCTACGGAGACCGATGGTGGCCAGCGTGGCGCTGGCGACCGCGGCGGCGGCCACCGTGGCCGTCGTCGCCGCCTCCGCGCTGCCCGCGTCGGCGGCCACCACCACCCTGTACGCATCGCCGTCGGGCAGTGGCAGCACGTGCTCCAGTACCCAGGCCTGTTCCCTGTCCGGGGCACAGACGGCCGTGCGCTCCATGGTGGGCGTGATGTCCGGCGACATCGTGGTGCAGTTGGCCGACGGCGTGTACCGGCTCTCCGCGCCGATGCGGCTGACCGCGGCGGACTCCGGCACCAACGGGCACAACGTCAGCTGGCAGGCGGCCGCGGGGGCGCATCCGGCCGTCAGCGGCGCGCGGCGGGTCAGCGGATGGAGCCTGGTCGACGCCGGGAAGAACATCTGGCAGGCCAACGTGGGCACGGGTATCGACGCGCGGCAGCTGTATGTGAACGGCACCGAAGCCACCCGCGCGCGTACCCAGGTGAACCGTTCGGACTTCACCGCCTCGGCCACCGGCCTGCGGTTCACCAATTCGGCCCTGAACTACCTGAACAACCTGGCCAACCAGAGCCGGGTCGAGGTGGAGGCTGTCAACTCCTTCACCGACCGGTACTCGCCCGTGCAGAGCATCAGCGGGAACTTCCTGACCATGCAGCAGCCGGCGTGGAACAACAACGCCTTCGGGTACGACACGTTCACCGGTCCGTTCCGCGCGGGTCCGATGTACTTGGAGAACGCCTACGAGTTCCTCGACTCGCCGGGCGAGTGGTACCTCAACACCGGTACCGGCGTCCTGTCCTACATCCCGCGCTCCGGGGAGAGCATGAGCAGCGCGGACGTGGAGCTGCCCGCACTGCAGTCGCTGGTGGACATCGGTGGCACCTATGACGCGCCGGCGCACAACATCTCGTTCTCCGGCGTCACCTTCACGGGGACCAGTTGGCTGGGACCCAGCAGCAACCAGGGCTACGCCGACCAGCAGACCGGTGCGTACCTGATAGGGAACTGGTCATGGCCGTCCTTCGGGTCGTGCTCCTCCGGGTGCACCCAGTTCGAGGCCGCCCGGCCGCACTGGAGCCAGATGCCCGCAGCCGTGCAGGTATCCGCGGCCAACAACATCTCCTTCAGCGGCGACCAGTTCGTCAACCTCGGGCAGAACGCCATGGGCATCGGCAACGACGCGAACGGCCACGCGAGCGGGGTCGGGCTGGGCGCCAGTTCCATCACCGTGACCGGTTCGGTGTTCACGGCCGACTCGGCCGGCGCGATCGTCGCCGGTGGGGTGCAGGCCGACGCGCACCATCCGAGCGACTCGCGCATGACCAACCGGGACATCACCATCAGCAACAACCTCGTGCACGACGTCGGGCTCGACTACCGCGGGATCGTTTCGTTCCTGTCGACCTACGTCACCAACGCCGTCGTGGACCACAACGAGGTCTACAACCTGCCGTACTCGGGGATCGCCGTCGGGTACGGGTGGGGCGCGAACGACGCCGGTGGCAGCAACGACTACGCCAACCGCGGCCTGTACAACTACCAGCCGCGCTACAGCACGGCGACCACCGAGACGAACAACAGGGTCACCAACAACTACGTGCACGATGTCATGCAGCAGATGAACGACGGCGGGTGCATCTACACCCTGTCGGCCAACCCGAACGCCGCCATCAGTGGCAACTACTGCGTGCGCACAAACAACTACTTCGGCCTGTACTTCGACGAGGGCTCCCGGTACTACAGCGCCACGGGCAACGTGTTCTCGAACACCGGCACCTGGTCGACGGCGAACGCGAACGGCAACAACAACACCGGCAACCTCACCCTGACGGGTAACTGGACGACCAACGGAACAACCTCGATCACCAACGGAGACCGCGGCAACGTCGTCAGCGGCAACACGACCGTGACCAACAACAACTGGCCGCCCGGCGCCCAGGCCGTGATGTCGTCCGCCGGAATCCAGTCCGGAACGCCGCCGAGCAGCCCGCCGCCGGGTGGTCAGCAGGTTGTGGGTTCCGGGTCGGGTCGGTGCCTGGACGTGCCGAACGCGAGTACCGCCAACGGGACGCAGGTGCAGTTGTGGGACTGCACGGGTGGTGGCAACCAGCGGTGGACGTACACGTCGGGCAGGCAGTTGATGGTGTACGGCAACAAGTGCCTGGACGCGAACGGTCAGGGTACCGCCGACGGCACGGCGGTGATCATCTGGGACTGCAACGGCCAGGCCAACCAGCAGTGGAACGTCAACGCCAACGGCACCATCACCGGGGTGCAGTCCGGCAAGTGCCTGGACGCCAACGGTACGGGTACCGCGAACGGTACGAAGATCATCATCTGGTCCTGCAACGGCGGCAGCAACCAACAGTGGTCCCTGCGCAGTTAGCGCGGCCGATACATGATCGTGAGGAGAGCCATGAGTCGCAGATGGAGGGCGTTCGCCCTCGGGTCGATCGGCGTCGCCACGCTGGCGGTCGCGGGCGTGGTGCTACTGCCGAACCTCGCCCAGGCCGCGAGTACGTTGGGTGCTCAGGCGGCGGCGACGGGTCGGTACTTCGGTACCGCGGTGGCCGGGGGCCGGCTCGGCGACGGCACGTACGTGTCCATCCTGGACCGTGAGTTCACCATGGTCACGCCGGAGAACGAGATGAAGTGGGACACGACGGAGGCGTCCCGCGGAAACTTCAACTTCGGTCCGGCCGATCAGATCGTCAGCCACGCGTTGGCGCACGGGCAACACATGCGCGGTCACACCACGGTGTGGCATTCGCAGTTGCCCGCCTGGGTGTCGTCGATCACCGACCCGAACATGTTGCGGTCGGTGATGGACAACCACATCACGACGGAGATCAGCCATTTCAAGGGAAAGATCTACGCGTGGGACGTGGTGAACGAGGCGTTCGCGGACGGGTCGACGCAGCACCGTAGCTCGGTGTTCCAGAACGTGCTGGGCAACGGTTTCATCGAGGAGGCGTTCCGTACCGCGCGGGCGGCCGATCCGGGGGCGAAGCTGTGTTACAACGACTACAACATCGAGGACTGGAACGCGGCGAAGACGCAGGGGGTGTACTCGATGGTGCGGGACTTCAAGTCCCGTGGGGTACCCATCGACTGCGTCGGTTTCCAGTCGCACTTCGGGTCGGGTGGGCCGCCGTCGAACTTCCAGACCACGCTGTCGAACTTCGCCGCGCTGGGCGTGGATGTGCAGTTGACGGAGTTGGACATCGCGCAGGCGGGTACGACGGCGTACGGCAACACGGTGCGTGCGTGCATGAACGTGGCCCGGTGCGCGGGGATCACGGTGTGGGGGATCCGGGACAGCGATTCCTGGCGTAGCGGCGAGAACCCGCTGCTGTTCGATGCCAGTGGAAACAAGAAGCCCGCCTACGACGCGGTGCTGTCTGCGCTCGGCAGCGGAACCCCGGTGACGAACCCGCCCACCACCCAGCCACCCACCACCGCGCCGCCGACCGGTGGCTCCGGCACTGTGTTGCGTGGAGTCGGTTCGGGTCGGTGTCTGGACGTGCCGGGTGCGAGCCAGACCGACGGTACCTTCCTGCAGATCTGGGACTGCGGCGGTAACGCCAACCAGCGGTGGACGCTCGGCTCGGGAAACCAGCTGACGGTGTACGGGAACAAGTGCCTGGACGTGCCGGGCCACGCGACCGCGACCGGTACCCGCGTGGAGATCTGGACCTGCAACGGCGGTGCCAACCAGCAGTGGCGGGTCAACGGTGACGGGACCGTGGTGGGAGTGGAGTCCGGCCTGTGCCTTGATGTCACCGGTGCGGCCACCGGAAACGGCACCGCCGTCGAGATCTGGACCTGCAACGGCGGCACCAACCAGAAGTGGACCAGAAGCTGACCCGGGCGGCGCCTTCGTCATACCGATCCGGATCGTCAAGCCCATCCCAATTTCAAGGGGTACGCGATGCTCATCGAAAAGCTCAGAAGGGCGCGGCTACGAACGGCGCTGCTAGCCGCCGCGGCGGTCGGCGCACTGGCGGTCGGTGCCCTCGCAAGCGTGGGTACGGCCCAGGCCGCGACGTCGATGCCGTGTGACATCTACGCCAGTGGTGGCACGCCGTGTATCGCGGCACACAGCACGACCCGGGCATTGTTCGGGGCGTACAACGGGCCGCTGTACCAGGTGCAGCGGGCGTCCGACATGCAGTACCTGAATGTGGGCGTCCTGTCCGCGGGCGGGGTCGCGAACGCGGCGGCCCAGGACTCGTTCTGTGCCAACACGTCGTGCACGATCACGAAGATCTACGACCAGACGGCGAACCACAACGACCTGCCGATTTCGTGGGGTGGTTACTGGAAGGGGCCGGGCCCCAACGGTGCGGATGTCGGCGCCGACGCGAAGGCGTTGCCGGTGACCATCGGCGGGCAGAAGGCCTACGGTGTGAAGGTGAACCAGGGTGTGGGTTACCGGGTGGACTACGCCAAGAACGCTCCCACCGGGTCACAGCCTGAGGGCATCTACATGATCACGTCGTCGAACTATGTGGACCAGTGGTGCTGCTTCGACTACGGCAGCGGGGAGAACACGCACACGGACACCGGTAACGCGACGATGAACGCGATCGAGTGGGGCACGGCGTGCTGGTTCGGCAACTGTGTGGGTAGCGGGCCGTGGGTCGAGGCGGACCTGGAGAACGGCATGTACCACACGGGCACGGGCTCGAACAAGGATCCGAACAACTCGGGTGTGCACTTCCCGTTCGTCAGCGCGTGGGAGAAGAACAACGGCACGAGCAACTTCACGCTGAAGTACGGCAACGCGGCCAGTGGCGGGTTGACCACTCCGTACTCCGGGTCGCTGCCGAACGGGTACTCGCCGATGAAGACGGACACTTCGCTGCTGCTGGGTACCGGAGGGGACAACAGCAACAGCGGTGTCGGTGAGTTCTTCGAGGGCGCGATCACGTCCGGGTATCCGAGCGACGCGACGGAGAACGCCGTCCAGGCGAACATCGTCGCGGCCGGGTACGGCGCTTCCGGCGGCGGTGGCCAGCAGAACGTGGAGATCGTGGGTGGCGGTTCGGGTCGGTGTCTGGATGTGCCGAACGCGAGTACCACGAACGGTATCCAGTTGCAGTTGTACGACTGCTGGGGTGGGTCGAACCAGCGGTGGACGTACACGTCGGGTAAGCAGTTGACGGTGTACGGCAACAAGTGTCTGGACGCTTCGGGTCAGGGTACCGGCAACGGCACTGCGGTGATCATCTGGGACTGCAACGGCCAGGCGAACCAGCAGTGGAACGTCAACGGGAACGGGACTATCACCGGGGTGCAATCCGGGTTGTGTATCGATGCGAACGGTGCGGGTACCGCGAACGGTACGAAGATCATTCTTTGGTCCTGCAACGGTCAGAGCAACCAGCAGTGGAGCCTACGCAGCTGACCGACGCGTGCCCAGCTGACCGACACATGCCTATCGAACCGGGGGGCGGTACCGGCGGAAGCCGGTGCCGCCCCTCGCCGCCACCGACCGCATGCGCCGCCTCGGACGCGTCCGGAATACGACGGTTACCACCTGATTCGTACGGTATAGCGGCGCCCTCGGCGCCCTCATCGAGGTCTTGCAAACATAATACGTATTCTCTTATAGTCGTCGCGCGGCGCGAGCCGTTAACGCGGTCGACAAACAAAGGACACACATGTTCCAGATCCCACGGCCCGCACGCGCTCGCCCATCGGCGCGCGCGATCGGGGGAGCGGTCACCCTGACCCTCGCCCTCGTCCTGGCCGCCTGCGGCAGTCACAAAGGCGGCACCACATCAGGTACCTACGGCTTCCCCCAGGTCACCCAGGATGACAACGCCGCCATCACGGTCTGGGTGGACGCCGACCGCTCCCCGGCGGTAGACGCCTTCAAGAAGGCCAATCCCGACGTGAAGCTGAACGTCGTGTCGTACGACGGCTCGGCCAACGGCTCCAACTCGTTCCGGACGAAGATCCAGCTGTTCGACCGGTCGAACAGCGGCTGGCCCGACGTCGTGTTCTCGACCCAGAACAACGACGCGGCCTGGGCGAGCCAGGGCAGCAACGGCAAGCAGGCGTTCGCCGCCGTACTCAACAGCGGACTGGTACCGAAGAGCACGCTGGACAACTTCACCCCGGGTTCGCTGAACCCGTGCACGGTTGACGGCAAGGTGTACTGCCTGCGCAACGACCTGGCCCAGGTGGTGCTCTGGTACAACAAGACGCTGCTGGACCAGTTCGGGTACTCGGTGCCCACCACCTGGGAGGAGTACCAGGCGCTGGGCGAAAGGGTGGCCAGGGAGCACCAGGGCTACATCGTCGGTGCCGCCGGCGACACCTTCGCCCCGGAAATCTACTTCTGGAGCAGCAAGTGCCAGGCGAACGGCATCACCGGACCGACAACGGTGACCGTCAACACCACCAGCCCGGAGTGCAAGCGCATGGCTTCGCTACTGGACACTCTGATCAAGAACGGCACCACGCCCAACGTCAGCGTGTTCACGCCCGAGTTCGTGCAGAAGTACACCAACAAGGTGCTGCTGATGCCGGGCCCGGCCTGGTACGCCGGCGCCATCTTCAACAACGCCCAGTCGCTCAACGTCCCCAAGGGCCAGCTCGGCGTCGCGGCTCCGCTGCCGTGGAAGGGTGAGGACGCCGTGACCGGCAACGTCGGCGGCGGTACGTGGTTCATCAGCAGCCACTCCAAGAACCTCAAGGCCGCCGAGAAGTTCGTCGAGTTCGTCACCACGGCGGACGACTACCAGGTGAACGTCGCTCCGGGCTACCCCGCCTACGCACCGGCCGCCGACAAATGGATCAAGAAGCAGGAGTCGAGCGGCTACTACGCGACCGACCTGCAGGCGGTCATCAAGGCCGGAACCGAGATATGGAGCGGGTGGGGCTCCGGGGTCTTCAGCCAGGAGGCGATCTGGGCCAAGACAATGACCCCGGGGATTGCCAGCGGCAAGAGCCTGGTCGACATGCTTCCCGACTGGGGGACCGCGATCAAGAACCAGGCCCAGGTCAACGGCTACACCGTCAAATGACAGTCGTGAACCGGCCGGCCAAGCCGGCGGCCATCCCGCGCCGGCGGCCGGGGGAGACCCCGCGCCGCCGGCCGGGCGGCCGGCGTGGCCGGGGCACGGGCAGCGCGATGAGCTACGGCTTCGTCGCGATGTACGCGATGCTGACCCTGGCGTTCGGCATCCTTCCGGCCGTCTACGCCGTGTACCTCGCCTTCACCGCGGGAGACGGCAGCTTCGCCGGGATCCGCAACTTCACCAAGGTGATCGGCGACTTCCGGTTCCTGCCCGCCGTCGCGCATGTCGGGCTGTACCTGCTGATCTGGCTGACCGCACTGGTCGTACTGGTCACCTTCCTGGCTCTGGTCGTGCACACGGTCCGGGTGCGCTGGCTGAGCCGGACGCTGCGGCTCGTGTTCTACCTACCGGGCGCGCTGGCCGGTGCGTCCAGCGTGCTGTTGTGGCTGTTCGTGCTCGACCCCACGGCAGGTCCGGTCGGCGGCCTGCTGCACCTGTTCGGCTTCTCCAGCTTCGTGCAGGTCATCGTGCCGGCACACCTACCCCCGATCTTCGCCATCATCGCCTTCTGGACCGGCGCGGGCGGCTGGATCGTCATCATGTACGGGGCCCTGAACAACATCAGCCCCGCCCTGATCGAGGCCGCCCGCATCGACGGCGCCTCCACGGCACAGATCGCCTGGCGCATCCAGCTGCCGTTGCTGCGGAGGTGGATCTCGTACATGGGGATCATGTCGCTGGCCGCCGGTACCCAACTGTTCGTCGAGCCCGAACTGCTCTCCCAGGCCAGCAACGCGATCGTGCCCAACGACTACTCGCTCAACCAACTCGCGTACCAGTACGCCTTCCAGCAAAACGACTTCAACGGAGCGGCCGCGATCTCCCTGCTGCTGCTCGTCATCGCCCTCGCGCTGTCGGCCGTCTTCGTGGCGCGTGGCGGCCTGTTCGAGACGGACTGAGCCCATGACCACAGTGGACACCCGGCACCGCTCGGCGGACCGCACCGGTATCACGGGCTGGAGCGGCCGGACCATCGTCGGCGCGCTGGTCGCGATCTTCGTGCTGTTCTTCATCGTTCCGCTCGTCTGGTTGCTGCTGGCCACAACGAAGTCGGCGCACGGGCTCATCGTCGACAACCCCTTCCGGCCGGGCAGCGTCGGTGACCTGACCGCCAACTGGAAGCAGCTGTTCGACTTCCAGGACGGCGCGGTGACCACCTGGGTCGCCAACTCCGCGCTGTACGCGTTGGGCGCGCTGGTCGTCACGCTCGTCGCGAGCATCCCGGCGGGGTACGCGCTCGCCCTGACCGAGTTCCGGTTCCGCCGGCTGCTGCTGGTGCTGACGCTGGTCGTCATGCTGATGCCGAGCACCGCGCTGGTACTGCCGATCTTCCTCGAGGTGAACCTGCTCGGACTGGTCGGCAACCCGCTGTCGGTGATCCTGCCGATGTCGTTCTTCCCGTTCGGCGTCTACCTGACCTACATCTACTTCTCCACCAGCATTCCGCGCGACCTGCTCGCCGCGGCGCGCATCGACGGATGCGGCGAGTTCCAGGTGTTCACCACGGTGGCGCTGCCGCTGGCCACGCCGATCGTCGCCCTCGTCGCGTTCTTCAGTTTCGTGCAGAGCTGGAACAACTTCTTCCTGCCCTTCGTGATGCTGCCCTCCAGCGACGGGTACCCGATCCAGGTCGGCCTGACCTCCCTGCTCGCCTCGACCCCGGCGTTCAACCCCAGCTCCGCCGGTACCCAGTCGGTGCAGCTGCCGACGCTCGCGCTGGCGACCGTCATCTCCGTACTGCCGGTGCTCGTCGTCTTCCTGTTTTCCCAGCGCTTCCTGGTCGCTGGCATGACGGCGGGAGGTACCAAGGAGTGAGTGGCAATCCCGCCGAGAAGGAGCAATGGTGAAGGTCACTGGATACCGCAGCCTGGTCACGCAGCACGACTGGGGGCGGTTGATCGGCGACGCCAACGGCGTGATGGCGGAGCCGCGTACCGAGGTGCATGTGCTGATCATCGAGACCGACAGCGGTATCGAGGGCGTCGGTCTCGGCGGGCACGGCGACATCGACCGCGTCTTCGGCGCGGTCGAGGGTGCGGACCCGCGCGGCGTGACGGCCCTGTACGACCGGATGCTGGGCCGGGTCTTCAAGACCGGCCACTCGGGCGCCACGTTCGGCGCGATCGGTGCGATCGACATGGCACTGTGGGACCTCAAGGCGAAAGCGGCCGGTGAGCCGCTGTGGCGCACTCTCGGAGGGCTGGACAGATTCGTAGCCGGGTACGCCTCGGGGCTGGACATCGCCCTCGATGACGACGCCCTGGTGCGCCTGTACGAGCGCTTCGCGGAGCGGGGCTTCGGCGCCGCCAAGCTCAAGGGCGGCCGCAACCTCGAACACGACCGGCGCCGGTTGGAGGCGCTGCGCGACCTGCTCGGGCGCAACTCGGCGCATCCGGCCCTGATGTTCGACGCCAACGAGTCGTGGAACCGCTCGCAGGCCGTGCGGTTCGTCACGGCGCTGGAGCGCACGGTCGAGCTCGCCTGGGTGGAGGAGCCGGTGCGCAGGTGGGATGCCGCCGGACTCGCGTCGGTTCGGCGCGGCATCCGCGCCGCCGTGGCGAGTGGTGAGAACCTCACCGGCCTCGAGCAGTACCGGCCGCTGTTGGACGCCGACGCGCTGGACATCGTCCAGGTCGGCAACGTCTGGGGCATCACCCACTTCCTGCGGGTGGCCGCCGTGGCCCACGGACACGACCTGCCCGTCAGCCCGGTGGGGTTCCATGCCAATCCGGTGGCGCACGCCGCTACTGCGGTGCCCAACCACTTGGCCTTCGAGGTTCAGGACCTGTCGTCTCCGATCGGGCTGACGGTCGATCAGGAGATCGAGGACGGCGGGATCGTCCTGGGCGAGGAGCCGGGCCTGGGCATCCAGGTCGACGAGGCGCTGATCCGTACGCTGCAGACCACGACCACGGCGCCATCCGTCAGTGGGCCGCACGTGCGCCCCGACCGCGCCGGATTGCGCCTCGTCCCTGATTCCCGCAAGCCGCCGGCCGCCGGCATCCAACCGGTGTTGCCGTGACCGCCCATCATCGCGTCGAGCGTCACGCGCTGGTCGTCGGCGTCCGCCCCGACCACCGGGACGAGTACCTCAAACTGCACCGCCACGTGTGGCCACAGGTCGAGCAGACCCTGCGCGAGGCCAACGTGACCAACTACTCCATCTTCATCGTCGGCGACACGCTGTTCGCGTACTACGAGTACGTGGGCGACGACCACGCCGCCGACATGGCCCGCATCGCCGCGGACCCGGTCACCCGGGAATGGTGGCGGCACACGGATCCGTGCCAGGTGCGCATCGTCGACGAGCGCGAACCCGGGGCCCTGTGGCAGCCGATCGACGAGGTCTGGCACCTGCCGTGAGCCGCGTGGTCGACATATGCGCCGACCGCGGCAGCCTCGCCGCCGCTACCAGGCCGGGCACGGGTTCCTTCCCGGCCCTACGCTTCGGGCTCCGCCTGGGGCGCCTCGAACCGGCGTCGCTGCCACGAGCTGACGATGTGGTCACGCATTACTCGCTCCGCGGCCTCGATTTCGCCTCGCTTGATGGCGTCGACCACGAGCGCGTGTTCCTCCAGGGTGGACTCGAACGCCCCCTCGTACCCCATCCCCTGGTACCTGCTGCTCTCCAGCGCCCGCAGGTACAGCCGTTTGGCGATGTTCTCGGCCAGGCGGTTGCCGGACAGCTCCATGATCGTGAGGTGGAAGACGACATCCGCCTGGCGGGAGGAGTCGCTCTCGTGCCGCATCTCGCGCATCGCCTCGAGGGCGTGCTCGACGCGGGCCAACTCCTCGGCGGTATGCCGGGCGGCCACCGCGCCCGCCATGGCGGATTCGAGGTTGGCCCGCACGACGGTGAGTTCGTCCAGGATGCCCAGGGTCTGGTCGTTGTCGATGAACGCGGACAGCACGACCGGGTCGAGCATGTTCCAGGACCCGGAGCGGGCAACCTGCGTTCCCCGGCCTTGGGCCACGACGACGAGACCCTTCTCCTCCAGCCGCTTGACGGATTCGCGGATGACCGTGCGGCTGACGCCGAAATGCTCGCTGAGCGGGCCTTCGGGCGGCAGCATTGCGCCCTCGGCGATCTCACCTGTGACGATCAGCTCGACCAGTTCGGCCACCACCGCGACGCCCAGCCGCTCGGCTGGACGACGAGTCGGGAAGGCGAACGGGTTGGCTCGAGGTGTCACGACCACACTCTAGCCACCTGCGGGGCGAGGTCCACGAGGTCTCCCCGGCCGGGCGGTCCAACGGGGGCCCGGTCGTCGTGACTCCCCGCCGGACATCGAGCGCACTGCGGGTCACGCGACATCAGGCATCACGGACGAAGGGAGCGGCACCATGAAGCTTGCCCGCGTGGGCGCTGCCGGGCAGGAGATCCCGGTCGTCGGGGATGCGCAGGGCCGGTGGTACGACCTGCGCAGCGTTGTCGGGACGATGGACGGCGCGGTCTTCGGCCGAACCGCCGAGATAGCCGGGGCGCTGGCCGCAGGCGAGCTGCCCGCCCTGGAGGAGCCGGTCCGGTTCGGTCCGCCGCTGCCAGCCGAACGCATCGGGAAGATCGTGTGTATTGGGCTGAACTATCACGAGCACGCCAGGGAGACGGGCGCGACGCCACCGAGCGAGCCGGTAATGTTCCTCAAGGTTCCGGACACGGTGGTCGGTGCGGAGGATGAGGTACTGGTACCCCGCCGGTCGACCAAGACGGACTACGAGGTGGAGCTGGCGGTGGTCATCGGCGCCCAGGCACGGTACCTGCGGTCCGAGGCGGACGCCGCCGCCGTGATCGGCGGGTACGCCATCAGCAACGACGTCTCCGAGCGGGATTTCCAGCTGGAGCGCGCGGGACAGTGGGACAAGGGTAAGAACTGCGAGACGTTCAACCCTTTGGGACCGTGGATCGTGACCGCGGACGAGATCCCTGATCCCCAGGCGCTGACGCTGCGCACCTGGATCAACGGGGAGCTGAGGCAGCACGGCAGCACCGCTGACATGATCTTCGGCGTTCACCACCTGGTCTGGTACCTGAGCCAGTTCCTGGTGCTGCGTGCGGGAGACGTCATCAACACCGGTACCCCGGCGGGGGTCGCGCTGGGCAGCGACGCCATCCCGTACCTGCGAGCCGGTGACGTGGTGGAATTGGAGATCACCGGACTGGGCCGGCAGCGCCAGAAGATAGGGCAGGCGTGACATGGGCCAACTGGAAGCGCTCAAGGCGCTGGTGACCGGGGGAGCCTCGGGCATCGGACTGGCCATCGCGCAGGCGTTCGTGAGTGAGGGAGCAGCCGTCGCGGTACTGGACCGTGCCACCGTGGCGGCGGCCGAGCTCGCCGGCATTCCCTATGTCCAGGCGGATATGCCGACGACGCCCAGGTCCGCGCCGCGGTCGACGGGGTGGCGGCACGACTGGGCGGGCTGGACATCCTGGTGAACAATGCCGGTATCGGCGCGCAGGGTGCGGTGACCGACAACGACGACGAGGAGTGGCACCGGGTGCTGGATGTCAACGTGGTCGGGACGGCCAGGGTCTCCCGGGCGGCCTGGCCGTATCTGGCCGCTTCCGGGCACGCCTCGATCGTGAACATCTCCTCGATCGCGGCCACCGCGGGCCTGCCGCAGCGGGCCGTCTACTCGGCGAGCAAAGGCGCGGTACTGGCGCTGACACGGGCGATGGCGGCCGATGGCATGGCGCAGGGGATCCGGGTCAACGCGGTGAACCCGCGTACGGCTGACACCCCGTGGGTCGCCCGGTTGCTCGCATCGGCACCGGACCCGGCCGCGGAGCGCGCCGCGCTCGAGGCCCGCCAGCCGCACGGCAGGCTGGTCAGCGCCGCCGAGGTCGCGCACGCGGCCGTGTACCTGGCCTCGCCCGCCGCCGGCTCGACGACCGGTGCCAGCCTCGCGGTCGACGGGGGGATGGCGGGACTGCGGCTGCGACCCCGGACGCGACCATGAGCGGACCGTTCGCGGGGCGGATCGACGCCCACCACCACGTGTGGGACCTGCAGTGCCGCCCGCAGCCGTGGACAGAAGGGCTGTCGGTGCTGCAACGGTCGTTCCTTTTCGGCGAGCTGGAGCCGGAACTGGTCGAGGCCGGGATCGACGCGACGGTGGTGGTGCACACGGTCGCGAGCTACGCGGAGACCCTTGAACTGGTGGCGCTGGCCGCCGCCCAACCGCGCATCGCCGGGATCGTGGGGTGGTTCGACCTGACGTCGCCACATCTGGCCGGTGACATCGAGCGCGCGCGCCGGACCCCCGGCGGCGACCGCCTCGTCGGCGCCCGCCACCAACTGCAGGTGGAGTCCGACCAGCGCTGGCTGGCCCGCCCCGACGTGCGCGATGGGCTGCGAACGCTCGCCGCCCACGGCCTCGCCTACGACATCGTGGTGTCTGCACACCAGCTGCCCCTGGTGGTGGACACGGTCCGGGCACTGCCCGAGGTCCGGTTCGTTCTGGATCACGCCGGGAAACCGCCGATCGCGGGTGGCGACCTGGGCGACTGGAGCCGGGACATCGAGGCGTTGTCGCAGTCGTCCAACGTCGCGGTCAAGCTGTCAGGGCTGGTCACCGAGGCCGAGTGGACACAGTGGACCGTGCACCAGCTGCGTCCGGTGGCCGTCGCGGTCCTGGACACTTTCGGGCCGGCCCGCACCATGTTCGGCTCAGACTGGCCGGTGTGCCTGCTCGCCGCGTCGTACGCGGACGTGGTGGCGGCGGCGCGAGAGCTCCTGGCGGGGCTCGATCCGGAGGCCCAACAGGCGGTCTGGGGTGGCACAGCCCGGGACTGGTACCGGTTGGGTAAGCCATGAAGGCGCGAACCCTCGGCCACACGGGCGTCGCGGTGACCCAGTTCGGCTTCGGCGGCGCCTCACTGGGCAACCTGTACCGGGCCGTCGACGACGACACGGCGGGACGGGCGGTCGCTGCCGCGTTCGAGGCAGGCGTGCGCTACTTCGACACCGCGCCGCACTACGGTCTCGGACTGTCTGAGACCAGGGTCGGCAAGGCGTTGGCGGGGCGGAGTCGCGAGGGCTTCGTTCTGTCCACAAAGGTCGGTCGCCTGCTGGAACCGAACCCGTCCCCGACCGGGTCCGACCTCGCCAATGGTTTCGCCGTCGCCGACGACCTGCGCCGGCGGTTCGACTTCAGTGCCGACGGCGTACGGCGCAGCCTGGAGTCCAGCCTGCACCGGTTGGGGCTGGACCGGGTGGACGTCGTCTACGTACACGACCCGGACGAGCACCTGGACCAGGCGGTCAACGAGGCCATCCCCGCCCTCGTCTCCTGGCGGGAACAGGGCATCGTCGACGCCATCGGTGTCGGCATGAACGACTGGCGCGGGCCGCTGCGGGTCGTGCGCGAGACCCCCGTCGACGTGGTCATGCTGGCCGGCCGCTGGACGTTGCTCGACCGCTCAGGCGAACCGTTGCTCGATGAAAGCGCGACGCGGGGCGTGGCGGTCGTCGCGGCCGCGCCCTACAACTCGGGCCTGCTGGCCCGGCCACGACCGGCCCCCGGTGCCACCTTCAACTACACCGCCGCCGATCCGGCGGTGGTCCGGGCGGCCACCCGACTCGCCGACACCTGCCAGCGGTACGAGGTCCCGCTGCCGGCGGCGGCCCTGCAGTTCCCGTTGCGCCACCCCGCGGTTGCCGCGGTGGTGGCCGGCACCCGCGACGCCGGCCAGGTCCACGAGGCCGTTGAACGGCTCGACACCGCCGTCCCCGAGCAACTATGGCAGGAGCTGAATGCGTGACGCACCCCACCCGGTCCGCCTGGCCTACGGCCGCGGCGGCCTGACCGTCGACCTTCCGCCGGCGCGCACGACCGTGGTGGCTCCGGCACATCCGGCGGCCGCCCCTGATCCGGCACGAGTGCTGCGCGACGCGCTGCGCCGTCCGGTATCCGGGCCGCCACTGCGTGACATCGTGCGACCCGGCCAGAGGGTGGCGGTCAGCGTATGCGACGTCACCCGGCCGCAGCCGCGCCAGGCGATGGTCCGTGCGCTGATCGAGGAGACCGAGGGGGTGCTCGATCCGCGCGACCTCACGCTGCTCGTCGCGACCGGTACCCACCGCGCCAGTACCGACGCCGAACTGCGCGCGATGTTCGGCGATGAACTGGTGGGCTCGGTACGGATCGTCGATCATGACGGCCGGGATCCTCGCTCGCTCGTGTGGTGCGGGGTGCACGGCGCCGGGGTACCGGTGTGGCTCAACCGCGAGTGGGTCGACGCGGACCTGCGCATCACCACGGGTTTCGTGGAACCCCACTTCTTCGCCGGGTTCTCGGGTGGCCCGAAAATGGTAGCCCCGGGTCTGGCCGGCTTGGAGACGGTGCTGACACTGCACGACGCGAAGCGCATCGGCAGCCCCCGGGCGACCTGGGGAATCTGCGAGGGCAACCCGGTACACGATGACGTGCGCGCGATAGCGGCCGGTACCGGGGTGGACTTCGCGTTCGACGTGATCCTCAACGGCTCACAGCAGGTGGTCGAGGCGTTCGGCGGACCGGTGGACCAGATGCACGCGGCGGCCCGCGAGCGGGTACGGGCGGTGGCCATGCGCCCCGTCGCGCACCGGTTCGACGTCGTGGTCACCAGCAACGCCGGCTATCCGCTGGACCAGAACCTGTACCAGGCGGTGAAGGGGATGTCGGCCGCCGCCACCGTCGTCAAACCGGGTGGCCTGATCCTGTGCGCGGCCCTGTGCGAGGACGGCTTCCCCGACCACGGCTCGTTCCGCGAGGTACTGGCCTCGGCGGCCACGCCGCACGAACTGCTGGCAGCGATCGAGGCCCGCCCGCACACAGTGCCGGACCAGTGGCAGGTCCAGGTGCTGGCCCGCCTGCTCACCACGGCGAGAGTCGGAGTGTACAGCGACAACCTCGACAGCGCGGCGCTGCGCAGCGCCCATCTGTCCAAAGTGGACGACATCGCGCGGGCGGTGGCGGACGAAGTCGACCGGGTGGGGCCGGGCGCGACGGTCTGCGTGCTGCCCGAGGGTCCGCAGACCATCCCGTACCTGCGCTAGCCGCGGTCGGCGGCTCCGGAGCCCGTCCGAAGAGCCCACCCCGGGGCCGGGCCCTGAAGCCCGGCCCGGGGCGCCGTTACGCAGACCGTGGCGTCTCACACCCGCTCAACTTCGGGTCCATTTCTGGTTGCTGCCGCCGTTGCAGGTCCAGATCTCGACGGCGGTGCTATTGGCGGTGCCTTGCCCTGTGACATCCAGGCAGAGTCCCGACTCGACGCCCACCACGGTACCGTCGGCATTGACCCGCCACTGCTGGTTGCTGCCGCCGTTGCAGGTCCAGATCTCGACCCGGGTGCCGGCCGAGGTGGCGTGGCCGGGTACGTCCAGGCACTTGCTGCCGTACACCCGCAACTCGTTGCCCGACGTCTGCGTCCATTGCTGGTTGGTGCCGCCGTTGCAGTCCCAGATGTCCAGCAGTGTTCCGTCACTCTGGCTGGCGTTCGGCACGTCCAGGCACCGGTTGGACCCGACGCCGCGCAGCACGCCGGTGGACCCGCCGGTACCGCCGCCGGAGCCGGGCGTGACGGACAGGTTGTCGAACTGGGCCGTGACGCCCTGCCCGGTGCCATAGCCGACCTGGCCGGCGCCGTAGGTGGAGTCCGAGACGGTACCGACGGTGGCGCCGTCCACGGTGGCCGTGATGCCGCTGCCGCTGAACTTCAGGGCCAGCGTGTGCCACCGGCCCGTACCCAGCGCCGAGGTGGTACCACTGGCCAGGGTACGGACGCTGCCGCTGGTGCTGTTACTGAGGATGGACCACGATCCGGTGTCCGCGATCTGGAAGTAGTAGGCGTTCAGGTTGCCCGGGTACTCGTGGGGGTAGGCGCCCGCGCGCCCGATGAGTTGAACGTAGCCCGGCTTTTCGATCATCACATCCGAGGAGACCGTGTAGTTGCTCCAACCGAAGTCGCCCAGCAGTGCGTAGGGTTCGGCCAGCTGCGTGGTCCAGTAGATCGGCGCCTGCTCCGACATCTGGCGGACGCACTGCCCGGACCGGCCGCCGCCGCAGCCGACCACCTCGAAGGACCCCTGGATGTCCATGAGGTACTTCGCCTCGCTCGCGGTGCCGTAGCTGTCGAACGAGTCGCTGTACGGCAGCGCGAGCGTTCCTTGCCCGGAACTGGCCGCCGTACCCTTGCCCTGCCCGGTCGTGGTGGTGACCGTGTAGACGTAACCGGGCTGCACGGTCAGCGAGTAGGTGCCGCCGGACGGTGTGACGTCGGTACCGTGCACGAAGTAGTCGGAAGGGTTGCTGGAGTTGACGTTGGTGGACCACACGTGCACCGTGCCGGTGGACAGCCCGCCGTTGACCGTGAAACTGAGGGTCTGCGGGCCGGTCGCGTCCATCGTCTCGATGACGGTGCTGTAGTCGCGGTTGTTGGTCGACTTGAGGGAGACGTAGCTGCCGTTGCCACGGTTGCCGCCGAGGTACCCGCTGGATGAGTCGAGGTACTGCCAGCCCGGCGCGGTGAACTGGGTGGTCTGCGCCATCACCCAGGCGTTCTTGCCGATGGAGTAGTAACCCGACCATGGTTGCGGCGCGACCGCGACGCCCATGGTCGCCCAGGGGATGTTGGGGGTGATGGCGGCGATAACGGGCCAGTTGATGTAGGCGGTCATCTTCCCGTCGAGGTAGCCCCGGTTGATGCCCCGGGCCAGCGCGTTGGCGCCGGCGTTGTAGTCGTCCGAGCCGTTTTCGCTGGCCCACAGTGGCTTGCCGGTGGCCAGCGCGTTGCTCGAACTCGGGCAGTTGTTCTGGCTGCTGCGGTACCCGCACACGTAGTGCGAACCGAAGACCGCCACCGCGTTGGCGAAGGCCGGGTTGCTTACCGCGTCGTCGGCGGCGCCCCAGCCGAACTCGTCCGAGGCCACGATCTTCACGTTGGGGTAGCTGTGTGAGTTGAGCGCCGACCGCAGGTTCTCGTACCAGGTGTCGTTGTGTCCCTTCTCGTTCCAACCACCCAGGTAGTCGACGCTCAGTCCGTGGCCGGACGCGCACCCCAGCCAGTCGAGCAGATAATTGATCATGTCGGTCGACCAGAAGTTGCCGTTGCCGATCCAGCCGGGCGCGCCCCATGCCAGCCCGTACAGCTTGATGTTCGGGTTGCGCGCCTTAGCCTGCTCGGCGAGCCACCACTCGTACCCGCGGTCGCAGTTCGCACTGCCCCGGGTGTGTTCGTGGCTGGGTTCGGCGCCGGACGTCGAGTTGGTGTCCCCGCCGATCTCGACCTTCAGGATCTGCATGGAGGCGCCGTACCCGGGCTTGAACAGGTAGTCCAGGATCTGGCTGCGCTGCGGCTCGGGATAGTCGATCAACAGGCGGGAGTTGCCACCACCACCGCTGATCGCCCCGACCCCGTCAAACACCCGCCCACCCGAGGCGCCGTTGATAGTGATGCCGGTCGCCGCGTGAGCCGGACCGGCCAGCGCGATCAGCGCACCCGCCCCGGCCAGTACGGCGGCGACCAGCGCCACCGCCCCCCGGTAGAGACGCGGCCTCGGCCGGCCGGACCGGCCGCGCGTGCGGCGTCGGTCACGAAGACGATTCATACCCTTCCACCTCTCTCCTGTGCCCGCGCGAGCTTCCGGCTCCGTTGCGCGGACTGTCGCGCCGGACTGCGGCTTCACCGGCCACGCCCGGCGGCGCCGTGACCCCGCAGCGCGCGCTAATTGCGCAGGGTCCACTGTTGGTTGCTGCCGCCGTTGCAGGACCAGATGATGATCTTCGTACCGTTC
>CAZYCD010000071.1:0-20243 GCA_964645345.1 uncultured Micromonosporaceae bacterium | reverse complement strand
CAGCCGGAACAGCAGCAGGAACGGCAGGGTCAGCGCGGCGAACGGGATGAACCACGTGCGCGGCAGGAACGTGCCGAACTCGGCCGCGGGGCCGCAGCCGTGCGGGATGTCGCCGCTGACCAGACACGGCGAGTAGAACGGCGTCAGGTAGTGGTAGCCGGTGCCCTCACTGAAGAACCACCTCTGCATGAACACCCGGACCGTCGCGTAGGTGAGCCACGCGACCAAGCCGAGGACCGTAAGCAGTGGCGCGAGCCACCAGCGGTCGGTACGCAGGGTCTTGGCCGCGATCGCAGCGCGTGGCCGCGGCGCGGGCTGCGCCGGCTGCGGCCTCGTTGCCGTCGTCGTCATCGTTGTCTTCGCTCCCTGGCGGGCTGACATCAAGTTGTGAGCGGGCTTCCGGTTCTCCAGACGGGCCGGGCGGCCGGATTCGCGGTGCACACGTTACGCCCGGGCGGATCGGTACCACGCGGAAGGGAGTCTCGTGCGTGACGGGTCGGAAACGAAAGCGAAAACATCACATCCGGCTCGCGGTGTGCACAACCTCACTGCCGCGCGGTGCCCGGAGTCCATCCTGCCGACCGTCCAGCCCCCCGGTCGGCCGAATGGCCCAGGCCCTCATACATCCAATGAATGACTCTCCAAGCCGGTTCATTGGGGCGGAATTAGCCGTTGACCGGGCCCCAGACATCCGATGCACTGCTGCTCCAGTGCTCTGACAGGGATCATCCCACGACCCCGGCTCGACCGTGGCGTGGCGAAAGGTTGGATCTCGATGAAAAGAAGAAGCCTTCTGGCCCTCGGGCCCGCTGCGGTCCTCGCCGGTGGTCTGGCCTCCTGCTCGGTGAAGGACAACACCTCCCCATCCGGCGGATCCAGCTCCGGCTCCGGCTCGGTGAGCGGGGACATCACGTTCCTGACCTTCGAGACGCCGAACCTCAGCGCGGCCTACTGGGACGCGGCCATCAAGCGGGTCACCGACAAGTACCCGGGGATCAAGGTCAAGAAGTTGGTCTCCCCGACCGCCGACGGCCGCACGGACTACGCCAAGCAACTCCTGCAGTCCGGCCAGTTCCCGGACGTCATGATCGCGGTGTCCCCGGCCGGTTTCGCGGAGGCCGGCAATCTCTACGCCTGGCAGCCGTCCGAGCTGTCCGCGTTCGTGTTCCCCACGGCCAACCCCATCAAGGGCAAGTACTACCAGCTCCCGGCGAATACCCAGACCATCCCGCCGATCTACTACAACACGAAGATGTTCACCGATGCCGGCGTCACCGCTACCCCGAAGACCTGGCAGGACCTGCTGGACGCGTCGGCGAAGCTCAAGGCGAAGGGGATCACCCCGTTCGTCACCGGCGGCGGCAAGGACGGCTTCGCCTCCTCGATGATCCTCGCCGGCCTGGTCAGCGTCGACATCTACGGCAAGACCCCGGACTGGCTGACCCAGCGCCGGGCAGACAAGGTGAAGTTCAGCGACGCGAACTTCGTCGCGGTACTTGCCAAGTTCGCCGACCTGGCCGGCAAGGGGTACATCGACAAGGCCGCCGTGTCCCGGGACTACGCCTCGACCGAGCAGGCGTTCCTGGACCAGAAGGGCGCCATGTACCCGATGGGGAACTGGTTCGCCTCCAGCGCCGACGGGAAGCACCCGTTCGACATCGGCGTCTTCAACTTCCCGACCAACGACGGCAGCCTCGTGGTACCGGCGTACACCGGCGGCGGCATGATCGTCAGCGCCAAGGCCAAGAGCCTGGACGCGGCGAAGGCGTTCGCCCTCGCCTTCCAGACCGACAAGGCGCAGCTGGACGCGTCGGTGAAGTCGGACGGGCTGTTCCCGGCGATCAAGGGGTACCAGCTGCCGACGGACGTGGGGCCGGTGTTCAAGGCCGGGTACGACCTCTACGCGGAGGCGGTACAGAAGAACGCGGTGGTGCACACCTTCCGCTGGGAGACCGCCGACGACGGCCTGCTGCCGGGCATGGCCGACAAGGTCGACCAGGCCGCCGAGGACCTCACCACGGGCCGAAAGTCCCCGGCGGACGCCGCCGCCTTCCTGGACTCGGAGTGGGCGAAGGCCAGCTGACCAACCAGTCGACAACCGGTGTGGGGCGCCGCGGCCGGCGCCCCACGCCGGTCTGCCTTCGCCAAGGAGCGCGCACCATGGTTGCCGACGTCACCACCCCGTCCACTCCGGTCGCCAGTACCGCAGGTGTGAGCCGGCCGAGGATCCGCAGGCGGCGACGGCCGGTCCTGCCGCGGGTCTGGCACTTCCTCAGCTTCGGCGCGCCCGGCGTGCTGATCTACCTGTGCCTGGTCGTCGCGCCGATCGCGATCAGCTTCGGGTACAGCCTGACCAACGACAACCCGTTCAACCCGCCGGTCAGGTACGTCGGCCTGCGCAACTACCGCCTGCTGCTGCACGACCAGGAGTTCCACACCGCGCTCAAGGTGACCACGATCCTCACGCTGATCGTGGTGATCGTGCCCAACATGCTGGGCCTGCTCATCGCGCTGCTGCTGGACAAGCGGGGCTGGCTCTACAACGCGCTGCGCAGCGTGTTCTTCACGCCGGTCATCCTCAGCTCGGTGGTGGTCAGCGTGATCTGGACCCGGCTGCTGGACAGCGAGGGCCCGGTCAACGAGGCGCTGCGCGGGCTCGGGGTACACGACCCGCCGGGCTGGCTGTCCGACCCCAGCTTCGCGCTGTACTCGCTGGCCTCCATCGTCTGCTGGCAGCAGCTCGGGTTCTGCGTCGTGGTGTACCTGGCCGGACTGCAGGGGGTACCGCAGGAGTTGCAGGAGGCGGCGGCGATCGACGGCGCCGGACCGTTGCGGAGGTTCCGGGCGGTCACCTGGCCACTGCTGGCGCCCGCGCTGACCATCAACACGGTCGTCATGCTGATCTCCGCGTTCAAGATGTACGACTACGTGAAGGTCATCACGAACGGCGGGCCGGGCGCCGGTACCACCGCCACCATCGCCTTCGACGTGCTGGCCACCGGCTTCGACTCCAACCACGTCGGCTACGCCTCCGCGATGGCCATCATCATGCTGCTCACGGTCGCCGTGGTGACGGCCGTCGTGCTGCGGCTGCTGCAGCGACGGGAGATCGACCTGTGAACACGTCCCGGTTCCCGTGGCTGCGGCCGATGGTCGCGCTGCTGCTCACCGCGCTGTTCTTCGTACCGCTCTACTTCGTGCTCACCAACACGTTCAAGCCCGGCGCGAAGATCGGCCACTCGCCGGCCTCGCTGCCGGTCCCGCCCACGCTGGACAACCTGAAGCGGGTGCTGACCCGGCCGGACGGGCTGTTCTGGGTGAGCCTCACCAACAGCGTGGTCATCACCGCCGTCTCGGTGGCCATCCTGACCGTGCTGTCCGCGATGCTCGGGCACTACCTGGCCCGCTCGCGCAGCCGGTGGACCCGGGCGCTCACCCTGGTCCTGCTGTCCGGGCTGATGATCCCTCCGCAGGTCATCCTCATACCGATCACCGACGTGCTGCGCACGCTGCACATGATGACCACCCTGCAGGGTCTGGTCCTGTTCAACGTGGGCTATTACGTGCCGTTCGGCGTCTTCGTCTTCTCGGGCTTCATCCGGGGGGTACCGGCGGAGCTGGAGGAGGCGGCCAGGGTGGACGGGGCGTCGCGGATGCAGGTCTTCTGGCGCATCGTGTTCCCGCTGCTGCGCCCGGCGACAGCGAGCGTGGTGATCTTCCTTGGCGTGTGGATCTGGAACGACTTCATCGACCCGTTCATCATCCTCGGGCCGAGCCAGGGCACCACGGTCACCACCGGTGTGTACCGCTCGATCGGCCAGTACCAGATCGACCTCGGCGGGGTCTTCGCCATCATGTTCCTGGCCACCCTGCCGGTGCTGCTGTTCTACCTGGCCCTGCAGAAGCAGTTCGTCAAGGGACTGACCGGCGGCGCGACCAAGGGATGAGCCGCACCGGTCAGCCCGACGCGCCGCCGGTGAAGTTCCAGGAGGCAAGCCGCAGCGCCGGTACCACCAGGGAGGAGTCCTCGTAGTTGGAGGTCAGGGTGGTGCCGTGCCGGCCGATACCGAGCACCGCACCCGGCCCCAGCGCCTCCGGGTAGGACTGGGTGAACCGCAGGTTGCGCACCGGCGCGACCAGCTGCCCACCCTCGATCAGCCACACCCCGTTGCGGGTCAGGCCGGTCATCACCAGGGTGCGCGGGTCCAGCACCCGGGTGTACCAGTGGTCGGTCACCAGCACGCCGCGGTCCACGCCGGCCACCAGCTCCTCGACGTCCGAGTCGGCGACCGGTCCGTCCACTTCGGACGGTGAAACGCCCCCGCCGGCCGCGCCGACCGCGGCCGCGCCGGCCCCGCCGTTCGCGCGGGTCAGTCGCAGGTTGACCGGCATCGGTCCCCAGAATCCGTCCAGGACGGCGTGCCCGGTCGAGGAGGTACCGGCCTCGGCGGCGGTGCGCCGGTCGTGCGCCACCGCCATGGTCACCCCGGCCGTCACCAACTCCACCGGGCGCTTCGGGGTACCATCCGCGTCCACCGTCAGGCCCACCGCACCGGGCGCGGTCGCATCGTCCACAATGGACACCGAGGTGTCCAGTTGCGCCTCGCCTACCCGGGCGAACGAGCGCCGCTCGTTGACCGCCCGCCCACCGAAGCCGTAGATGGACAGGCAGCGCAGCACGTCGTGTACCGCCGTCGGCTCCAGGACCACCTGGTACCGGCCGGGGGGCAGCTCGACCGGCTCACCCCCGACACGCGCCTTGGCCGCCGCCCGCGCCCCGAGCAGCGCACCGTCCACACCGGACAGGCCGGTACCCGACGCCCGGGCGACCCCGTCGTTGCCGCCGAGCCGGGCGATCCCGTCGAGCACCACCTCGGTACCGGCCGACTGCGCCGACTGGCCGGCCGAGTTCGCGAACGTCACCGTCGTGTACCGGGTCCGGCAGTACCCCGCCGTGGTCAACCCGCCGGCGCCGTCCACAAAGGACCGCACCTTGGCCGCGCGGTCCTCGGGCGTGGCCGTGGCGACCGCCTCGTCGGCGGTACCGGGAGCCAGCAGCGTGGCGGCCGCGGCCAGGCCGGGCCAGCCGGGGTCGGGCGGGCTGAGCCGGGTGGCCGCGACCGTGCGCTCGACCAGTTGACGCAGCCCGTCCTGGTCGGTACGGGTCGTGGAGCCGGACGCGGTGCGGCCGTCGAGGTGCAGCCGCAGCCGCACGGATACCGCGATGTCCGCGACGTTCTGGTGGATGTGCGAGTTGGCGAACCGGGTCAGCGCCAGCTCCTCGCGGCGGACCACCACCTCGGCATCCGCTGTCTCCGCGCCCGGCCCGGCCGCCTTCACCAGTCCCAGCACGCCGGCGGCGATGTCCAGATCCGCGCTCATCCCCGGACTCCCACCCGAACGTTCTGGAACCGGGCGGCGGCCGCCGGGTGGCCGGTGTGCCCGGTCTGGCCGGGCTGACCCTTGCCGCAGTTGGGGGTACCCCACGGGACCACCGTCGAGGACAGCATGTCCATGGACTGCCAGAAGCGCGGGCCGATCCCGGTGTAGGTCGGGTTGCGCAGCATCCGGCCCAGCTTGCCGTTCTTCACCTCGTACCCGACCTCGCAGCCGAACTGGAAGTTGAGCCGGCGGTCGTCGATCGACCAGGACCGGTTCATGTCCAGGTAGATGCCGTCGCCGGTCTCCGCGATCATCTGCTCCAGGCTGTGCGGCCCGGGCTGGAGGCCCACGTTCGTCATCCGTACCATCGGCAGCCGCGACCAGCCGTCACACCGCACGCTGCCCGCGTAGTCCAGGCCGGCCACCGCCGCGCTGTCCCGGCCGGCGAGCACGCCGACCCACTGTCCATCCTGGACGGCATAGCGCGGCGCGGCCGGCGTGCCCTCGTCGTCGAAGCCGAACGAGCCGAGCGCCCCCGGTATCCCCGGATCGATCACGATGTTCATCAGTTCCGAGCCGTAGGTCAGGTTGCCCAGCCGGGACAGGTCGAGCCAGGAGGTACCGGCGTAGGCCGCCTCCCAACCGAGAATCCGATCCAGCTCGATGGCGTGCCCGACCGACTCGTGGATCTGCAGCGCCATCTGTTCGTCGCCGACGATCAGCGTCGTCTCGCCGGCCGGGCACTGCGGCGCGGACAGCAGCGCCCGCGCCTCGTCGGCGATGCGGGCGGCGTGCGCGGACAGGTCCATCTCGTCGACCAACTCCCAGCCCCGGGTGCCGTACTGGCCGCGGTACGAGGGGTACGAGCGGCGCTGGGTCTCGTCCTCGCCGATCGCGGTGGCGGACATGCCGGCGCCGCACTCCCTGATGTGCTGGTCGATGCGGTGGCCCTCGGAGGAGGTGAACCACTTGCGGGTGTCCCACACCTGGTAGCTGGCCTCGGCCAGGTCCGCGCCCTGCTTGTGCGCCTCGGACGTCACACCCACCAGCAGGTCGCCCTTGACCGACAGCGGCACCTCCAGCGGGTCGATCCGGCACTCGTTGGCCCAGGAGCCCGACCGCACCGGCAGCGGCACGAGGTCGGCCGAAGGCCCCGGTACCCGGCCGGAGGCGGCGGCGATCCCGGCGGCGCGGGTACCGGCGGCACGCGCGGCCGCGTCGCTGACGTCCGGTACCGCGAAGAAGCCCCAGCCCGAACCGACCAGCGCGCGTACCCCCAGCCCGAAGTCCTCCTGTTGGGCCAGTTCCCGGATCTCGCCGTTGCGGGCGGACATCGACTCGTACCGGCGGTGCATCACCCGGGCGTCCGCGTATCGCGCGCCCGCGGCGAGCGCGGCCTCCACCGCCGCGGTGGCGGCGTCGAAGTACGTCATCACCGCACCCTAACCCCACCCGTTACCGGCGGCGACCCCGCCCCGGCCCCCGGGGAAGTCAGCGCGCCGGGTCGGCGGCCAGCTCCGCCAGCTCGTCGATCCTCGCGGCCAGTTCGAGGTCCCGCGCGGTCACCCCGCCCGCGCTGTGCGTGGAGAGCCGGAACGTGACGTCCGTGTACCGGATGTCGATGTCCGGGTGGTGGTTCATCGCCTCGGCGCTGTCGGCGACCGCGGTGACGAGGGCGATGCCGCGCGGGAAGGTGTCCGCGGTGATGGTCCGGCTGATCCCGGAGGTGTCGCCGGACCAGGCCGGCAGCCTGGCGAGGCCCTCGGCGAGCTGGTCCGCGGTGAGTACGTCAGCCATTCACTCACCGTACCGAGACGGGCCGAGGTTGGCGCGCAGGAAGTCCAGCTCCACCCGCAGCAGTCGCTCGGCCAGGCCGCCGGCCGCCATGTGCGTCGCGCCGGTCAACGGGATCATCGAGTGCGTCCGGCCCGAGCGCAGCAGCGCGGCGGACAGCCGCAGCGTGTGCGCGGCCACCACGTTGTCGTCGACCAGGCCGTGGATGAGCAGCATCGGTCGGATGTCGTCGGGCGCCACCGACGGCTCGGCGGCCAGCTCCACGAGCGAGTGGTGCGCGTACACATCCGAACCGTCGCCGGGCAGGCCGAGGTACCGCTCGGTGTAGGCGGTGTCGTACAGCGCCCAGTCGGTCACCGGCGCCCCGACGACCGCCGCGTGGTACATGTCGGGCCGGCGCAGCACGGCGAGCGCGGCCAGCCAACCGCCGAACGACCAGCCACGGATGGCCACCCGGGACAGGTCGAGGTCGGGATGCTTGTCCGCCAGGGCGTGCAGCGCGTCGGCCTGGTCGCCGAGGACGACGTCGGCCATCCGCCGGTGGATGACCTTCTCGAAGCTGGGCGTCACGCCGGGGGTACCCCGGTTGTCGATCACCACGACCGCGAAGCCGGCGTCCGCCCACCACTGCCGCTCCAGCCACCGCGACCGGACCGCGAGCACCTCCTGGTGCCCGGGGCCGCCGTAGATGTCGACGAGTACCGGCAGCCGCCGCCCGGACACGTGGTTGCGCGGGTACAGCACGCCGGTCGGCAGCCGGCGGTCGGTCACCCGCTCCAGCGTGGGGCGCGGCGCGTACGGCGGCGTGGCGGCCAGGTTGGCCAGCTCGCCGACGGTCTGCCCGGCATGCTGCACGCTCCACCGCGCGCCCGCGTGGTCCAGCCCCAGCTCGCCGACGACCAGGGTCGGGCCGCCCGCGAAGCCGGTGAACCAGCCGGAGCCGGAGGTGATCCGCCGGGCGTCCACGACGGGCGCGCCGGCCTGCGCGGTCACCCGGTACAGGTGCTGCTCGCTCGGCTCGCCCTCGCTCGCCTCGACCAGCAGGTCCGCGCCCTGCTGCCCGGCCTCCGGACCCATCCGCCCGCACACCCGGCGCACGTACAGGCCGGGCGGGGTGAGCAGGGTGCCGTCGGCGAACAGGCACCGGGCGTCGTACCCGTCGTGGGCCAGTTCGCCGCCGACCAGTACCCGCCCATCCGGCAGGTACGCCGGGGTACCGGCGATCGGGTCGACCCAGCGCGGGTCGGCCAGCTCGGCGTGTACCTGCGTCTCGCCGGTACGCGCGTCGACCGCCAGTACCAGGCCGTGCTGCTGGAGGCGGCGCAGCACGGTGATCAGTGGACCCCCCGACTCGGCCCAGGACACCGCCACCAGGTACGGGTACGTCTCCCGGTCCCAGTGCACGTCCACCCAGCCGCCGTCTAGGTCCAGCAGGTGCAGCGTGACGACCGCGTTGACCGCCCCGGCGTGCGGGTACGCGACGGTGTTCGGCGCGCTGGCCGGCTCGGAAGGATCGTGCAGCGTCCAGCGCGGTACCCGGCTCTCGTCCACCCGCGCGGCCAGCAGCGACCGGCCGTCCGGCGACCACCAGTACCCGCGGAAGCGCCCGAACTCCTCCGCGGCGATGAACTCCGCCAGCCCCCAGGTGATGCCCTCCTCGCCGGCGATCAGCGTGTCCGGCTCGCTGACCCGCAGCGCCCCGCCCGTGACGTAGGCGATCCGCGCTCCGGTCGGGTCGGGCCGGGGGTCGATGACCGGCCCGGCGGTGGGCAGCTCGGTCACCCCGCCACCCACCAGGTCGGCCCGGAACAGCCGGCCACCGAGCGCGAACGCCGCCACTCTGGCCGCCGGATCCGTCGCGTACGAGCCGATCCCGCCGGCGGACAGGCGCAGCCGCTCGCGCAGCGCCCGCTCCTCGGGCGGGAGGTCCTCGCCCGAGCCCGCGAGCAACTGCCCGGGCTCGGCCACCAGCCGCTCCTCGCGGGTGGCCACGTCGAAGACGTGCAGCCGGTCCGCCGGGTCCTCGGGGCCGGCCGAGCGCAGGAAGACCACGCGGCTGCCATCGCTGGCCACGGTGACGGCGCGCGGGGCGCCGTACGAGAACCGCCGGGTACGGGCGGCGAGTTCCGGATACTCCATTCGACCATGATGACGTGCCCGCCGCCGCGTAGCTTGTCGGAGCGGCGCCAAGTCAGGGATCTGCCGGCCCCGGGGGATTTCGCACGCTCGGCCCGCCGGAACCCCGCGCTGCGACCCGCGCGTACAGTGTCCAGGTGACACTCAGCGGGCAGTCCCCGGTCGCCGCGAAGCGGATCGTGCTGGTGCATGCCCACCCGGACGACGAGTCCATCGCCTCCGGCGCGACCATGGCCTACTACGCCGCCCGTGGCGTGCACGTCACGCTGGTCACCTGCACGCTCGGCGAGGAGGGCGAGATCCACGTCCCGGAGCTGGCCGGGCTCGCCGCCGCCGAGGGGGACCAGCTCGGCGGGTACCGGCTGACCGAGCTGGCCGCCGCCTGCTCCGCCCTGGGCGTGGTGGACCACCGGTTCCTCGGCGGGGCCGGCCGGTACCGCGACTCGGGCATGATGGGCCTGCCCACCAACAACCATCCGCGGGCGTTCTGGCAGGCCGACGTGGACTCGGCCGCGGCGCACCTGGTGGAGGTCTTCCGCGAGATCCGGCCGCAGGTCCTGATCACGTACGACGAGAACGGCTTCTACGGGCACCCCGACCACATCCAGGCCAACCGGGTGGCGATGCGCGCGGCCGAGCTGGCCGGGGAGGAGGGGCTGGCACCACAGAAGGTGTACTGGACGGCCACGCCCCGCAGCCTGATCGAGTCGGGATTCGAGCGCTTCACGCAGTCCGAGGACAACCCGTTCGCGGGCGTGCAGCGGCCGGAGGACATCCCGTTCGGTACCCCCGACGACCTGATCGCGGCGCGGGTCGACGCGCGCGACTTCGCCGACCACAAGCTGGCCGCGCTGGGCGCCCACGCCACCCAGATCCCGCCCGGGTCCTGGCTCTATGTCCTGGCCGGCAGCTTCGGCCGCGACTTCCTCGGGGTGGAGTACTACACCCTCGCGCGCGGCGTGAAGGGCCCGGCCGACGAGGAGTCGGGCTGGGAGGACGACCTGTTCGCCGGCGTCGACCTGCCGGCACCGCTGCCGTCGTGACCGGCGTGCCCGCCGGCCCCGGCCCCGCGTCCGGCGGCGCCGGCTCCGCAGACACCGGGTCCGCAGACGCCCGGTCCGCGCGGCGGGCACGCGCGGTGGACATCGCGCTGCGGGTCGCCGGTACCGTCGCCGGACTGCTCCTCGCCTTCGTCACCGCGCTCTGGGGGATCTTCCTGAGCCCGCTGTACGCCGGCCGGGTACCGCTGCCGGTATCGCCGGTCCTCGCGGTGCTGACCAACCTCGGGCTGGTCTGGTTCACCCGCCGGGTCACCGGGCGCAACGGGCTGGCCCTGCTGCCCGGCGTCGTCTGGTTCGGCACGATGGTGGTCGCCACCAACAAAACCCACGAGGGCGACCTACTGCTGCCCGGCAACGACTACATGGGACTGATTGCGATCCTGCTCGGCTGCGCGGCCTGGGGACTGGCCGGGTACCGGATGGTCCTCGCGGGGCGACCGGTCGGGCCCTACCCCACCCCGGTCGCCACGGCGCCCGGGCAGACCGGCCGGCCGCCGGTGGGCAACGCGCCGACCGCGCCGAAGCCGGGCGCACCGAAGCCGGGCGCGCGGCCGGCACCGAAGCCGGGCGCCAAGCCCGTCTCCGCCGGCCGCGCCCCGGGTCGGCGCCGCCCTTCCGGGCCGTCCAGCCGGTAGCGCCCGCCAAGGGGTACGCGCTATATCTGGTGCATCCCCGGGCTGCGGAACGGAGGACGATGCGATGAAGGACCGGTGGTTGCCGGTCGGCCTGGTGGCGGGGGCACTGTTCGTGGTCAACGCGGTCGCCCGCCTGGTGGTCCGGCTGGCGGCGCCCAAGAGCGACAGCAAGCAGATCGCCGTCGGGCTGGTCCTGTTCGGCCTGGTCGGCCTCATCATGATGGCCGCCGCCTTCTGGTGGGGCCACCGGTACCCGATGCCACGCGTCTTCGCCGACCTCGCCGTGGTGATCCTGGCCAGCTGCCTGCTCTCCGTACTCGTCGGGCCGTTCGCGGGCGGTTCGTTGCCGTTCAAGGAGGGCGCCGGCCTGTTCTTCGCCGAGATCTGGCGCTACCTGGGGTACACGGCCGCCGGTGTGGTGCTCGGGCTGTTGCTCCTCATGGCGCTGGGGCTGGACTACCGGTCCAGGGCGCTCAAGCGGTACGCCGAGGTGCGCGCGGCCAGGCCGCGGCGGGTCGTGCGGCGATAGGCCGGTTCAGCCGGGCACCGTGCGCGTCACGTAGCTGTGGTGGGTCGTGAAGCCGAGCCCGGCGTAGAGGGCCAGGGCCGGCCCGTTGGTCTCCTCGACCTGCAGCATCGCCGTGTGCGCACCGTTCTCGCGCGCCCAGTGGGCCAGCGTCCGGGTCAGCCGGCCGGCCAGGCCCTGCCGGCGGTCCGCCTCGGTGACCCCGACCAGGGCCAGGTGCAGGACGCCGGAGACCAGGGCGCCCCGGGCGGTACCGGTCAGCGCCTCGTCCCGGTACGCGCTGGCGAAGCGCACCTGCTCCGGCGCGGTGAGCAGGCCGCGCGCCGCGGGCGGGAGTTCGCCCTTCCGCCCGGCCACGGCGGCCAGCCAGTCCGCGGACGGCTCCGGCTCCAGCCGGACGTGGTCGCCGGCGGGCCCGCCGCCGGGCGGCGCGGCGTCCCCGTCGGCGGTGAGGGCGGCCAGCGGCGCGGTCTGCACCAGGGTCGGTACCGAGCGGGTCCAGCCACGCCCGTCCAGGGCGGCGTCCACGGCCGAGGCCAGCGGCAGCGGCACATTGCACCGGGCGGGCAGCCCGCGCGCCGCGTACCAGGCGGCGACCGCGTCGAGCGCGTCGGGCAGCGGGAGGCCCGGGTCGCCGACGGTCAGCGCGGAGTTGGCCCGGCCGGTCCAGCCGCCGGTCGCGCGCAGTTGCCAGTCACCCAACCGGTCCTGTTCCGCGGCGGGCCAGGCGAGGCTGGCGATCCGTTCGAGGGCGGCGGTACCCAGCCGCGGAGGCGGGATCCGCTTGGCCGCCACGACGTCCCCGTGCGGTACCCGCAGCGGTCCCTTCCGGGTACGCACGGTCAAGCCGGCGGCGTCGACGGCGATCAGGTCGCCGAGTGCGTCGGAGTAGACGGGCCGGCCGTCGCGCTGCCCGGCGCGCCGCCGCACCACCACCCGCTGCCCCACGTCCCCCGGCCCGAGCACCATCGACCCCCTTTCCGCCCGCACATCCTGTCAAACGCTGCGGCCGGTGACCCGCTCGCTGGTGAACGCCGCCTGTCTCGCGGCTGCGCAGGCGTCGCTCGCTATGCTCTTTATCGCCGCGACGGGATCGCGGAGAGTTGCCGGTGCGGAGAGGAAGACCCGTGACCTACATCATCGCCGAGCCGTGCGTTGATCTGCTCGACAAGGCCTGCATCGAGGAGTGCCCGGTCGACTGCATCTACGAGGGCAACCGGATGCTCTACATCCACCCTGACGAGTGCGTGGACTGCGGCGCCTGCGAGCCGGTCTGCCCGGTCGAGGCGATCTTCTACGAGGACGACGTTCCGGCTCAGTGGAAGGACTACGTCGGCGCCAACTACGAGTTCTTCGAGGACCTCGGCTCGCCCGGCGGCGCCTCGAAGATCGGCAAGGTGGCCAAGGACGCCTCGTTCGTCGCGGCCCAGCCGCCGCGCGAGAACGAGGGCGAGCACTGAGCAAGCGGTACGGCAACGGGCCCGGTGGCCCGGCGGTCTCGGCCGGGCTGCCCGACTTTCCGTGGGATCAGCTCGACCCGGCCCGGGCCCGGGCGGCGTCCCACCCCGACGGGCTCGTCGACCTCTCCATGGGTACCCCGGTCGACCCGGTACCGGGGGCGGTCCGCGCCGCCCTCGCCGGCGCGTCCGACTCGCCGGGGTACCCGTTGACCGCCGGTACCCCCGAGCTACGCTCGGCCATTGCCGACTGGGTCCGCCGTACCTGCGGCGCGAAGCCAGGGTTCGGCGTGCTGCCCACGATCGGCTCCAAGGAGCTGGTGGCGTGGCTGCCCACGCTGCTCGGCATCGGGCCGGGCGACACCGTGGTGATCCCCTCCGTGTGCTACCCGACCTACGAGGTCGGCGTGCGGCTGGCCGGCGCCCAGGTACTGCGTTCGGATTCGCTGACCGGGGTCGGCCCGGCCCGGGTGAAGCTGATCTGGATCAATTCGCCGGCCAACCCGACCGGGCAGGTGCTGCCCCCGGCGCACCTGCGGAAGGTGGTCGACTGGGCGGCCGAGCGGGGCGCGATCGTCGCGAGCGACGAGTGCTACCTGCCGTTGGGCTGGGAGGCGACGCCGGCCTCGATCCTGTCGGTCGTCGACGGGTACCACGGTGTGCTCGCCGTGCACTCGCTGTCCAAGCGTTCCAACCTTGCCGGGTACCGGGCCGGCTTCGTGTCCGGCGACCCCGAACTGGTGGCGGAGCTGCTGGCGGTACGCAAGCACGCGGGAATGATCGTGCCCCAGCCGGTACAGGCGGCGATGGTGGCGGCGCTGCGCGACGAGGCGCACGCGACGCAGCAGCGCGACCGGTACGGCGCCCGACGCGCCGTACTGCGGCCGGCGTTGGAGAAGGCCGGCTTCGCCATCCAGCACTCCGAGGCCGGGCTCTACCTCTGGGCGAGCCGGGACGAGGACTGTTGGTCCACAGTGGACTGGCTGGCCGAGCGCGGGATCCTGGTCGCGCCGGGTACCTTCTACGGCCCGGCCGGCGCCCGGCACGTCCGTGTCGCATTGACCGGCACAGATGAACGGATCGCTGCGGCGGTCGACCGCCTGTCATAGGCTCGGCGCATGACCCAGCCTGTGGTGGCCGTGCGCGGCGAGGCGTACCGCGAGGTCGACCCGGAGGTTGCCACGTTCGCGGTGACCGTCGTCGCCCGGGACCGGAACCGGGAGGAGGCGCTGCGGCTGCTGGCGTCGCGGGTCGACTCGGTGCGGGCGGTGCTCGACGGGTACCGCGACGCGGTCGAGAAGCGGGAGACGGCCGGCCTGTTCGTGCACCCGGAGACGAAGGGGTCGGGCGAGCGGGTCGTCGCGTACCACGGCAGCGTCCGTACGGTCGTGACGATCGGCGACTTCACGGTGCTGGGTGAGTTGATGCTGCGGCTGGCCGGCGAGGAGCAGACGACGGTCGACGGCCCCTGGTGGGCACTGCGCCCGGGCAGCCCGGCACACCGGGAGGCGCGCCGGGCGGCGATCGCCGACGCGCTGGACCGGGCCAGGGAGTACGCGGATGCTCTCGGCGCCCGGGTGACCGGACTCGTCGAGTTGACGGACGCCGGGCTGGGCAGCCAGCCGGTACGGCGCGGCGACACGCGCATGCTGGCGTTCGCGGCCGGTGCGACGCCCGGCGAGGCGCCCTCGCTGGACCTCGAGCCGCAGCGCCAGCAGGTGCACGCCACGGTCGAGGCCCGCCTGCTGATCAGCGAGCCGACCCTGGATTAACCGCTCGCCTTCGCCAAACCCCGGCACCGGCAACGCTCAGTCGTTGCTGTGGAGCACCGCGTTGAGGCTGAATGACTTGCCCTGGCGCGGCCGCGCCTCCAGCGCCCCGGACACCGAGTTCCGCCAGTACTGCAGGCCGCTGACGCCGGACAGCGACCCCGCCTTCACGACCTCGCCGCCCGGCATCGTGACCTTCGAGCCGGCCGTGATGTAACAGCCCGCCTCCACCACGCAGTCGTCCCCGAGCGAGATGCCCACGCCCGCGTTAGCGCCGATCAGGCACCGCTCGCCGACCCGTACGACTTCCTTGCCGCCGCCCGAGAGGGTACCCATGATGGACGCGCCGCCGCCCACGTCGGAGCCGTCGCCGACCACCACGCCCGCCGAAACCCGACCCTCGATCATCGAGGAGCCGAGCGTACCGGCGTTGTAGTTCACAAAGCCTTCCTGCATCACCGTGGTACCCGACGACAGGTGCGCGCCCAGCCGCACCCGGTCCGCGTCGGCGATGCGTACCCCCGACGGCAGCACGTAGTCGACCATCCGCGGGAACTTGTCCACGCCGAAGACGGTCAGGTGTCCGCCCCGTCCGCGCACCGCCAGCCGCAGTTCGTCCAGCCGGTCGGGCGGGCACGGGCCGGCCGAGGTCCACGCGACGTTCGGCAGCAGGCCGAAGATGCCCTCCAGATTGGCCTCGTGCGGGTGGACCAGCCGGTGGGACAGCAGGTGGAGGCGCAGGTACACGTCGGCCGTGTCGACCGGCGGATCGCTCAGGTCGGCGATGCCCGTGCCCACCGCCACCCGGCGCAGCCCGGGCAGCGCGCCGTCACCGGTCAGGCTCGGGTCGAAGCCCGGGTCGTCGGCCGGAGCCTCGCCCAGGCCCAGCCGCCCCGTCGGGTACCACACGTCCAGCGTGCGTCCCTCCGCGTCGACGGTGGCCAGTCCGGCGCCCCACGCGGGGGAGGTGATGAACTCCTGCACAACCGCACCCTACTAATCTCGCGAGGATGGACCGTCTCGACCCTGGGGTACTCGCCGACCCGATCGCGTTGACCAGGGCGTTGGTCGACATCGAGTCGGTATCCGGCAACGAGGACGCGATCACGGCGGTGGTCGAGGAGGCGCTGCGGGGCGCGCGACACCTGTCGGTGCGGCGCTGGGGCAACACGCTGGTGGCGCGCACCGAACTCGGTCGCGCGACGAGGGTGGTACTGGCCGGACACCTCGACACGGTACCGGTGGCGGAGAACCTCCCGTCCACGGTGGACGGGGAATACCTCTACGGCTGCGGTACCAGCGACATGAAGTCGGGCTCCGCGCTGGCCCTGTGGCTCGCCGTCGGTACCCCGGCTCCCCGGTACGACGTCAGCTACGTCTTCTACGACTGCGAGGAGGTCGACGCGGCCCGCAACGGCCTGCGCCGGCTGGCCGAGGTGCACGCCGACTGGCTGGTGGCCGACTTCGCGATCCTCCTGGAGCCGACGTACGGCCTGGTGGAGGCGGGCTGCCAGGGCACCATGCGGGCCCGGGTGACGGCCGGGGGCAGGCGGGCCCACGCCGCCCGGTCCTGGCTGGGTGTCAACGCCATCCATGCGGCCGGGGAGGTGCTGCGCCGGCTGTCCGACTACCGGCCGCGCCGCGTTGACATCGACGGCTGCGAATACCGCGAGGGGCTCAACGCGGTGCGGATCGCCGGAGGGGTCGCCGGGAACGTCATCCCCGACCGCTGCGAGATCGAGGTGAACTTCCGGTTCGCGCCCGACCGGACGGTACCGGAGGCAGAGGCCCACCTGCGCGAGCTGTTCGACGGCTTCGCTGTGGAGGTGGTCGACTCGGCGCCTGGGGCGCTGCCCGGCCTGTCGTCAGTCCCGGCGCAGGAGTTCCTCGCGGTGGTCGGCCGCCCGCCGGCGGCCAAGCTCGGCTGGACCGACGTGGCCCGGTTCGCGGAGCTGGGCATCCCGGCGCTGAACTTCGGCCCCGGCGACCCGAACCTGGCCCATACCCGCGAGGAGCGGGTGGAGATTCCGAAGATCGTGTCGGGCGCGGCGACCCTCGCCGGTTGGCTGGCGGCACCGTAGCGGAGCGGCTGACCGGCCGGGAAGGCGCGGGCCGGCTACGGTGTGAGCCATGAACGCCAACGGCCCGCTCCGGCCGAAGGAGCGGCAGGACGGCATGGTCACCATGCGCCGCGGCGCCGTCCGCCCGACAACCGCCGACCAGCGACTGCTCGACTCGCGCCTGCGCGGCGACTGGAAGACCAAGGACGCCTGGCGTGCGCTGCGCATCCTGTCGGAGTTCGTGGAGGGCTTCGACACGCTGGCCGACCTGCCCCCGGCGGTCAGCGTCTTCGGCTCCGCGCGGGCCAAGCCCGGCAGCCCCGACTGCGCTCTCGCGGAACGGCTCGGCGGGGCGCTGGCCAGGGCCGGGTACGCGGTGATCACCGGCGGCGGCCCGGGCGTCATGGAGTACGCGAACAAGGGCGCCAGCGAGGCCGGCGGCCGGTCCATCGGCCTGGGCATCGAGCTGCCCTTCGAGCAGGGCATCAACGACTGGGTCGACATCGGCATCCATTTCCGGTACTTCTTCGCGCGCAAGACGATGTTCGTCAAGTACGCCCAGGCGTTCGTCGTGCTGCCGGGCGGCTTCGGCACGATGGACGAGCTGTTCGAGGCGCTGACGCTGGTACAGACCCGGAAGGTCACCCGGTTCCCGGTGGTAATGATGGGCGTCGACTATTGGCGGGGGCTGCTGGACTGGATGGAGCAGACCATGTCGGGTACCGGCAAGATCGGCCCGATGGACCTGGACCTGATCTGCCTGACCGACGACGTCGACGATGCCGTACGGCACATCGTCGAGGCGGACGCCATGCTGGCCGCCGAGCAGGAGGCGATCGAGCGGGCGGCCGCCGCCCGGCTGGCCGCCGAGAGCGGGGACGAGGGCTGATGGCCGCCGTCTGCGTGTTCTGCGGCTCGTCGCGCATCCTCGAACCGCCGTACCTCGAACTGGCCGCGCAGGCCGGCCGGATGCTCGCCGAGCACGGGCACACGGTGGTATCCGGCGGTGGCCGGGTCGGCATGATGGGTACCCTCGCCTCCGGTGCCCGCTCAGTGGGCGGCCACACGATCGGTGTCATGCCCGAGCCGATGATCCCGTGGGAGATCGCCGATACCGAGGCCGACGAGCTGCTGACCACGGTCGACATGGCCAGCCGCAAGACGCTCATGGTGGAGAAGGCCGACGCCTTCCTGGTGCTGCCGGGTGGCCTGGGTACCCTCGACGAACTCTTCGAGGTCTGGACCCTCGGGACACTGGGCATGCACGACAAGCCGGTGGTACTGCTCGATCCGGACGGCTTCTACGGCGGCCTGCTGGACTGGCTCGCCGGCCTGGTACCGCTCGGCTTCGTCAGGCCCGAGGCGCTTGCGCTGCTGACCGTGGTGGACAGCCTGGCGGCCGCGCTGGACGCGCTCGTACCGGCCTGACCGGGCGCGAGGGTGTCGGACCCGCGTGGTCTGATGATGGCGTGAACTACCGCCTGCTGCGCCCGGCGAGCGAGCCCGACCTGGGTGTCGTGCCCGACCCGGAGCAGCGGCGGGTGATTGAGCACCGGGCCGGACCCCTGTTGGTGCTCGGAGGGCCGGGGACGGGGAAGACGACCACGCTGGTCGAGGCGGTCGCCGCGCGGGTGGCCGAGGGCGTTGCGCCGGACCGGATCCTCGTGCTCACCTTCGGCCGCCGGCCGGCCGCCCGGCTGCGCGACCGCATCGAGTCGCGGATCGGCGCCTCGGGCCGGGCCACCGCGCAGCCGGTGGTGCGCACCTTCCACGCCTACGCCTTCGGCCTGCTGCGCGCGGTCGCGGCCGCCCGGGGCGAGCCACCGCCGCGCCTGCTGACCGGCCCGGAGCAGGATCTCGTGATCCGTGAATTGCTGGCCGACGAGCCGGGCGCGTGGCCGGACCCGCTGCGTCCGGCGCTGCGCACCCGGGCGTTCTCCGGGCAGCTGCGTGACCTGATGCTGCGCGCCGCGGAGCGGGCCGTCGGCGCGGACGAGCTTGCCCTGCTCGGCGCCGAGCGCGCCCGCCCCGACTGGATCGCCGCGGCCGGCTTCCTCCGGGAATACGAGCAGGTGCTCGCGCTGCGCGAGGCCACCGGCCGGTCCGGCGCGGCGTACGACAACGCGGAACTGGTGCGGGCGGCCGCCGTGGCGCTGGCCGCCGACCCCGACCTGCTGGCCGCGCAGCGCCGCCAATTGTCCTTTGTGTACCTCGACGAGCTCGCCGACACCGATCCGGCCCAGGTGGACCTGCTCGCACTGGTCGCGGGGGAGGGCCGGCACCTCGTCGCGTTCGCCGACCCGGACTCCTCGACGTACGCCTTCCGGGGAGCCGATCCCGGCGGGGTGCGGGACTTCCCCGACCGGTTCGGGGCCTCCACCCTCCTGTTGACCCGCTCGCACCGGGCGACGCCGGAACTGCTCGCGGCGACCGGCCGGGTCGCCGCCCGGCTGCGCGGCCCGATCGGGCACCGCACCATGGTCGCGTCCGGTGATGCGGGCGACCCGGGCGGCGTGGAGGTGCACACCTTCCGCTCCGGTATCGGCGAGGCCGCCTACGTCGCGCACCGGCTGCGCGAGGCCCACCTGCTCGACGGGGTGCCGTGGGACCGGATGGCGGTACTGGTCCGCTCCACCACCCTCGCCCTGCCGACCATCCAGCGCGCCCTGCACCAGGCCGGGGTACCGGTCCGGGTCCGGTCGGAGGACCTGCCCCTGCGCGGGCAGCCGGCGGTGGCCCCACTGCTGCTGGCCCTGCGCTGCGCACTGGAGCCGCAGCGGCTGGACGAGGAGGCCGCGGTCGCGCTGCTGCACTCACCGTTGGGCGGGGCGGATCCGCTGGCCGAGCGCCGGCTGCGCCAGGGACTGCGCGCTCTCGCCCTGGCCGCCGACGACCGGCGCCCGTCCGGGGTACTGCTGGTCGAGGCGCTGCGCGATCCGGCGGAGCTGGCCGCGGTCGAGCGACGCTGGGCGGCACCCGCGCGCCGGGTGGCCGGACTGCTCCAGGTGGTACGCGAGGCGACCGCCCGGCCGGGGTCCACGGCCGAGGACGTGCTCTGGTCGCTGTGGCAGGCCAGCGGGTTGACCGAGCGGTGGGCGGGGGCCAGTGCCCGGGGCGGGCAGCGGGGCGCGGCGGCCGACCGCGACCTCGACGCCGTCATGGTGCTGTTCGACGCGGTCGCGGGCTTCGTCGACCGGCTTCCCGGCGCGCGCATCGAGGTGTTCCTGGACCACCTCCTCGGCCAGGAGCTGCCGGCGGACACCATCGCGGCGACAGCGGAGCGCGGCGCGGCGGTCGGCCTGCTCACCGCACACTCCGCCAAGGGCCTGGAGTGGGATGTGGTGGTCGTGCCGGGCGTGCAGGAGGGGGTCTGGCCGGACCTGCGCCTGCGCGGCAGCGTGCTGGGCGCGGAGGAGCTGGTCG
>CAZYCD010000070.1:0-20280 GCA_964645345.1 uncultured Micromonosporaceae bacterium | reverse complement strand
GGCCGCTCTCGGCCGGGGCCGCGCTGGGGGGTGGGCTGGTTGTCATGGGTCGGCCTCGCGGGCCTGCTGCCACCTTCCGTTCCGGATGCCGTCTCGGCCTCCCATGGTATCCGCCGGGCGCGCCGCCGGCCCGCCCGGAGCCGTCCGGTTTGTCAACGGCCCAACACCGGTGTCCGGCGACGCCGCTACTGTACGGTCCCATGGCCTGGGGCCCGGGATACTTCGTCGTAGTTGACGACGACGGCTGGCGCTCGTACTGGGACGCTGGGTTCGGCGAGTACCACTTCGGCCGCCTGCTCGGCGGCCCGGACCTGTTCCGCGCCTACCTCGACCGCCACACCTACGCCGACCCGGGCTTCGAGCCACTGGATGACCTCCTCGACGGCGGCGCGGTGGTGGACCTGACCACACGCCACCTGCGCTGGTTCAGCGTGGCCAACGACGCCTGGTCGACGGCCTCCGCTTACCGGCGCGGGTACTGGCGGCTGCTGGCCGAGCTGTGGCCCGGCTGGCGGATCGACTGGGCCTACCGTGGCGCGGAGGAGCTCGTCGACCACGTCCGCGTGCACCGGTCGGCGGTGCGCCGGACCCAGCGGATCTGGCGGTCGCGGGAGGTCCGCGCGGCCGATGCCGCCGAGGTCTGGTTCGAGGACCGTGCGCCCCCGGCCAACGCGCAGGCGTTCTACGACCTGGTCACGGTGCGTGGCGCGGACGGGACAACCCGGGCCTGGGCGCTGGATGCGGGTCACCGGGCGGCCCACCCGGCGTGGCTGGGCACCCAGTTGCTCGAGCGGCTGCCTGGGCCAGGCCGGACACCGGCCCGCGCGGCGATCCCGGTGGCCGGGCTGCACCTCGACACCGTGCAGCGCCGCCTCGGCCTGTGGACCACGCTCTGGGTCGCCGACCTGTTCGCCGAACTGCCGGCGCTGTGGTCGGGCTGGCGGGTCGAGTTCTGGGAGGACCGGTTCGCCGATCACGCCGAGGCCACCGACGGCGCCGTCGAGCTGCCGGCCTGCGACGTGGGTTCGCTGGTCCGGGGCGCCGCGGGTACCGGCGGGGTCCGGCTGTTCGACATGCCGCCGCTGGACGACTCCGGGATCGACCCGTCCATCGCGGTACCGGCGCGGGGGCGCCTGGACGCGGCCATCGCCCGGCTCCGCATCGAATACGGCGCCGCTTAACCCTCGAAGGTCTGCTGGTCGCGGGTGAACCGGTAGGTGGCCCAGTGCATCCGGACGACCGCACCGCTCGCCGGGTCCCTGGTCAGCCGCAGGCGCTCGCCCGTCTCCCGGCCGGAGACCGTGCGCAGCAGGTCCGGACCCTCCTCCCGGAAGATCGCGGGCGGGCGCCCGGCCGGGTCGGCCGCGCCCCTGGCCTGCAACGCCCCGTCCCGCCAGGAGAACACGTACTCGAAGCCCTCGCCCCACCACCGGCCCAGTACCGAGCGCAGGTGCTCGGGCGCCGGGGTACCCGGTCGCCAGGGCGCGATGTCGGCCGGGTCGTGCTCGACCGCCTCGGCCAGCAGCGCGTGCGGGAGCTCCAGCACCTGCGTCGCGGTACCCGAAGACCCGAGCGCCGCGGCCGCCAGCGCGGGCGGCGTGTCCGGTCCCCGTCGCCCGTAGGCGGCCGCGAGGAACCCGGGCATGGCGCCGTCGTGCCCGACGTGCAGCACCCGTGCCCCGCGCGGGACCAGGATGAGCCCGAGGCCGAAGCCGCCGGTCCACAGCGCCTCGTCGGTGACCGTGTGCGGCCAGCGCATCTCGTCCAGGGTCGCCGCGGCCAGCACGGTACCGGCCGGGTCCAGCTCGGCCGGGTCGGCCAGGAACGCCGCCCAGCGGGCGAGGTCCCCCGCGGTACCCCACAGCTGCGCGGCCGGGGCGATCCCCGCGAGGTCCACCGGCGGCTCCGGCCTCGCGTGGTCGGAGTAGGCGTCGACCAGGTACCCCTGGACCGCCCGCCCGGTCGGCCGCACGGTGACCCCGTCCAGGCTCAGCGGTTCGAGGATCCGCTCGGCCAGCACCTCGGCCCAGGTACCGCCGCGCAGCCGCCCGACCAGCAGGCCGAGCAGCGCGACGCCGAGGTTGGTGTAGTGGAACCGGCGACCGGGCGGGAGTACCCGCTCGGACCGGTCGAGCTCGGCCAGCAGCTGCGCGGCGTCCGGTACCCGCAGGGTGTCCCACACGTCGCCGAACGGCTCGCGCTGCAGCCCGGAGGTGTGCGACATCAGCCGGCGGATGGTCGCCGCGCCGTGCCCGGGCAGGTCGAGGTGCGCTCCGATCGGGTCGTCGAGGTCCAGCAGCCCATCGTCACGGCACTGCAGGACGAGCACGGCGGTGAACGTCTTGGTGATGGAGCCGATCCGGAACTGGGCGTCCGGATCGGCGCCGATCCCCCAGGTCCACAATGGACGGTCGGCGCGGTGCACCGCGACGGTCAGCGCCGGGATGCGCCCGTCCCGCTGCGCGCGGCCCGCCAGCCGGGTGTACCGGTGGCTCAGGTCGCTCATCGGGCCAGCATCGGGCCCAGCGGCTGGCCGCCCAGGACGTGGGCGTGCACGTGGGCCACCTCCTGGCCGCTGTCCGGCCCGGAGTTGAAGATCAGCCGGTACCCGCCGGCCTCGACCCCCTCGACGCGGGCCACCTCGGCAGCCGCGTCCAGCAGCTCACCGGCCAGGGTCGGGTCGGCCGCCACGAGCGCCGCCAGGTCCCTGTGGTGCGCCTTGGTGATCACCAGCGTGTGTACCGGCGCCTTCGGCGCGATGTCGCGGAAGGCCAGCGTGCCGGCGGTCTGGTGGACGATGGTGGCCGGGATCTCGCCGGCCGCGATGCGGCAGAACAGGCAGTCGTCGCTCACCCCGAAGAACCTACAGGGCGCCGGCCGCCGAGGCCGCGTAGACCGTCGGGTACACCGGGCGGTAGCCGAGTTCGGCGCGGATCCGGCCAGTGTCCACGATGCCCTCCCAGGGGTCGACCGGGCCGTCCCCGTCGGGCTCCGGCGCGCCGTTGAGGTTGGCCAGTTCCCAGCCGGTCACCGGCGCGTCGTCGGCCAGGTTGTACACCCGACCGTCCACATCGGACGCACGGAGCACGAGGTCGATGCCCTGCGCCACGTCCGCGTGGTGCACCATGTGCAGCCGCCAGTGCGACGGTCGCCCGGCGGCGAACCGCACCGACTCGGCGAGGTGCGGGTCACCGTCGCCGTAGACGAACGCCAGCCGGACGATCCGCAGCCCGGGGCCGCCGTCGCGGTACAGCTCGGCAAGCGCCTGCTCGGCGGCCGCCTTGCTGCGCGGGTACCCGCCGGTCGGGCGCGGCTCGTCGTCCTCCCGCGCCGGCCGGCCCCGCCCGGGGCCGTAGACGAGGCTGGTACTGGCCAGCACGAACCGCCGCACTCCGGCCGCCGCGCAGGCCCGGGCCAGCTCGACCGTGGCGTCCCGGTTCACGGCCGTCATCTCCTCCTCCGGTACCCCCCGGAACGCCGCGGCCAGGTGCACGACCGCCTCCTGGCCGGCCACGGCCCGCTTGAGGGTCTCCGGCTCCCGCAGGTCCCCCTCGACCACGTCGAGGCCCCGGTTCCACATCGCGGCCGCGGTCTCCTGGTCCCGGACGACCACCCGCACCTGGTCGCCCGCCGCGAGCCGCGGTACCAGCCGGCTGCCGACCCGCCCCGTCGCACCGGTGACCAGTACCCGCATGGCTGCCTCCCGAGGTATCGTGAGCCGACTAACGACATACGTTAGTCGGCTAATGATCGGCGGTCAAGTACGGTGTCACGCGTGGACCGGGACGACTTCCATGCCGCCTTCTGGGCGGCCAAGAAGGCCATGGCAGAGGCGGCCGAGGCGGCGTACCGCCAGTACGGCGTCTGGCCAGGGCAGCAGTTCATCCTCCAGGCGCTGTGGGAGACGGACGGGCAGACCCCGGGCGAACTGGCCAAGCGGCTTGACCTCGCCACCCCGACGGTGACCCGGACGGCCAGCCGGATGGCCGCCGCCGGTCTGCTGCGCCGCGAGTCCCACCCGCGTGACGCCCGGCTGGTGCGGCTCTGCCTCACCGACCGGGGCCGCGAGCTGAAGGAGACCATGGCGGCCGAGCGCCGCAAGATGACCGGCCGCGCTCTGAAGGGCTTCTCGGCGGCCGAGCAGGAGCAGATGGTGCGGCTGCTGGAGCGCGTCAAGGCCAACCTGGCGGAGAACCGGTGAGCAGCCCGCGCGGAGCGAACGAGGTGACGGTGGGCGGGCGGTCCGTGCTGATCACCGGAGCGTCGCGCGGGATCGGGCGGGCCGCCGCCCTGGCCTTCGCCGAGCGGGGCGACCGGGTCGCGGTGCACCACCGGGACTCGGCGGCGCTCGCCGAGGAGGTCGTCGCCGGGCTGCCCGGCTCCGGCCACGCCATCGTCCGGGCCGACCTCGCGGACCCCGACGCGGTCAAGGAGATGGTCGACGGCGCCGCCGAGGCGCTCGGCGGGCTCGACGTGCTGGTGAACAACGCCGGGCAGTTCACGCCGCACCGGATCACCCAAGTGTCCTATGTGGAGTGGCAGGAGCAGTGGCGCCGCACCATCGACGTCAACCTGCTCGGTGCGGCCAATGCCTGCTACTGCGCAGTACCCCACATGACCGCCGGCGGCGCCATCGTCAACGTCTCCTCGCGCGGCGCCTTCCGGGGTGAGCCGGGCCAGCCTGCCTACGGCGCGAGCAAGGCCGGTCTCAACGCGCTGGGCCAGTCGCTGGCCCGCGCGCTGGCGCCACTCGGCATCCAGGTGGCCACGGTGGCGCCCGGGTACGTGGAGACCGACATGGCCGCCGAGCACCTCAACTCGCCTCGGGGCGCGGACATCCGGGCGGAGAGCCCGTTCAACCGGGTCGCCCGGCCCGAGGAGGTGGCCGCCGCCGTAGTGTGGCTCTCCTCGCCGGAGGCGCAGTGGGCCAGCGGTACCGTCCTGGACCTCAACGGCGCGTCATACCTGCGCACCTGACAGGTCGATGACGACCTTCCCGCGGGCGTGGCCACGCTCCAGGTACGCGATCGCGTCCGGTACCTCGGCCAGCGGGTACGTGCGGTCGATGACCGGGGTGACCTTCCCCGACTCCAGCAGCCCGGCCAGCTCCACGAGGTCGTAACGCCTGGCGAGCGCCAGTAGCGGTCGCATCTTCTGGCCGCGGCCCAGCGAGCCGGCCACCATTGCGCCCAGCCGCGCCAGCGGGCCCAGCCAGTTGCCGCGGTCCGGGCCGCCGACGGCCACGAGCACCCCGGCCGGCGCCAGCGCCCGCCGGTTGTCGGCGAGGCTCCGGCTGCCCGCGATGTCCACGATCACGTCGTACCGGCGGCCGGTGCCGGCGTAGTCCGCACGCGTGTAGTCGACCACGTGATCGGCGCCGATGGAGGACACCAGCTCCACGTTCGCGGTACGGCACACCCCGGTCACCTCCGCGCCGAGTGCCTTGGCGATCTGCACGGCGAAGGTACCCACGCCACCCGCCGCGCCGTTGACCAGAACGCTCTGCCCGGCCCGTACCCCCGCCTTGTCCCGCAAGGCCTGCAGCGCCGTGTACCCGGCGACCGGTACCGACGCCGCCTGCGCGAACGTGAGGTCGGCCGGCTTGGGGACGACCGCCTTGTCCTGGTGGACCGTCACGTACCCGGCGAACGCCCCGGTGCACGAGCCGAACACGTCGTCGCCCGTGCGGAACCGGGTGACGCCCGGGCCGAGCGCCTCGACCGTACCCGCCATGTCCGCGCCCAGCCCGTGCGCCTTCGGCCGGGCCAGCCCGGCCTGCAGCCGCAGCAGGTACGGCGTGCCGCGCAGGTAGTGGAAGTCCAGCGGGTTGACCGCAGCCGCCCGTACCCGCACCAGAATCTCGCCCGGGCCGGGTACCGGCCTGTCCACCTCGCGCAGTTCGAGGACCTCCGGCCCGCCGTACCGCGCGTACCGGATCGCCTTCACTCGACCGTCCGCAGGATCTGTTCGATCGCGGCGGTGCGGGTGCGCAGCTCCGAGATGTCGGCGGCCGCCCGCTGCTGGGCGTCGAGGGTCGACTCGGCGAGCTGCTCGTACCGGCTGACGAGCTGCCGCATGGCGTCCTCCTGGCCGGACGCGATCTTCGTCTTGCGGTACTCCAGCCAGGTCGCCGCGCTCGAACCGATCAGGAACATGACAAACAGCAGAAGCCCGACCAGGGCGACCGCGTCGGGCCAGCTGAAGTTGCTGGAGGTGAACATCAGGGGTGCTCCTCCGGTGCGGGACCCTTCTGGGGGTCCTGAGTGGTCAGGGTCCGTGCCGCCACGGCCAGTGCCGCCGCGGTCAGATGCAGGTCGAAGTCCGCGACCTCGTAGTACTTCATCGCCTTGCCGTCCTCGGACAACTCGAGGCTGCCGATGATGAGCCCGGCCGCCTCCAGCCGTTGCAGGTGCATGTGCAGCAGGGGCCGACTGATGCCGATCTCGCGGGCCAGGTGGCTGACGTAGTCGCGGCCCCCGGCGAGCTGCGCGACGATACGCAGCCGCACCGGGCTGGCCAGCGCCGCCAGCATCGCGACCAGTTCGTCGCCGCTCGGCCGGGCCATCGTCATCGCACCCCTTCCACATGTCAGCACTTTCTTACACGTAGAACTATAGCCTGTCGCATGTCAGAGGCACCAGTGGTGTCGTAACCCCGACCGTTCCAGTCGGCGGAGGTAGGCGTCGGCCGGTGTCGGGCTGGCTTCGTTCCTGGGCGCTGTGCACTGCCCGCAGTCCGGCCTGCCTGGAAGCCTGGCCGCAGCCGCCAGTCACGATGTCGGCACACCTAGACTGTGCCGGGTGGGAATCTCCCCGTACATCGCCGGCCTCCGCAAGCATGTGGGCACAGACCTGCTGATGCTGCCCGGCGCCAGTGCGGTGGTCGTCGACGACATCGGCCGCATCCTGCTGGAGCGGCGCTCGGACGATGGGCGGTGGTCGATACCCGCCGGGGCGATCGACCCCGGGGAGCAGCCGGCTGAGACGGTCATCCGCGAGGTTTACGAGGAGACCGGGGTGCGGGTGAGCGTCGAACGCCTGGCCGGGGTCGCGTTGGGCCAGTCAACGTACCCCAACGGCGACCGCTGCCAGTACCTGACGGTGTGGTTCCGGTGCCGCGCCATCGGTGGTACCGCCCGGGTGAACGACGACGAGAGTCTGGCGGTGGAGTGGTTCAGGCGCGACGCGCTGCCGAAGCTGAAGGCCTTCGACATGCTGCGCATCGAGACCGCGCTGGACGACTCGGCACCGCCCTGGTTCGCCCTACCGGGTCACAGCTACGCCGAACTCGGTCTGCCGAGTTGAGGTAGCCCCTCCCCGATCGGCCTGCCGAGGTTTCTTTCGCCGTCGAAGGGAACCGTGACCGACGATGACACCTGTGCCCCCGCCAGACCCGGCGGGCTCGTCGACCAAGGCCCACCTGGACGCGGTGGATGTGGTCCGCGTGCTGACCGTGGCGCTGGTGATCGCGGTCCACGTGGTCTCCCAGCAGCCCGGCGGGATCGTCACGGCCAACGGCCCTGTCCTGATCGTGGCGCACGTCAGTCGCCAGGTCTTCTTCCTGCTCACCACGTTCGTGCTGGTCTACAGCTACCGGGACCGTCCGCCCCGGCGCTGGTCCGCGTTCTGGCGCCGCCGGTACCTGCTGGTCGGGGTGCCGTACCTGGCGTGGAGCGCGGTGTACTTCCTCGCCGACGGGCGTCAGCTGTGGCCACTCGGCCCGGCGCTGGGCGGCTTCGCGCACGACGTCGCGGAGGGCACCGCCCGGTACCACCTGTACTTCCTGCTCGTGACCATGCAGGTGTACCTGATCTTCCCGCTGCTGCTCGGGTTGGTGTACGCCAGCCGCCGGTGGCACGCCTGGCTGCTGGCCGTCGCCCTCGGGTACCAGATCGTGGTCTACGCCGCGATAGAGCACCCGGTGAAGGCGGGGCCACTGACCTGGTGGTTACGCAACCCCAGCCCGTTCCTGCCCAGCTACCTCGGGTTCGTCATCATCGGTGGCATCGCCGCCTGCCACACCGACCGGTTCCTGAGCTGGACCCGTTCCCGTTCGCGATGGATCTACCTCGGCTGCGCACTGACGATCGCCGCCGGCATCGCGGTGTTCCTCGTGCAGGTGTTCGGGTACCGGCAGCCGGCATGGGCGGTCAGCAGCGTGTTCCAGCCCGTCGTGGTGGTCGAGAGCCTGGCCGTCGCCTGGACGTACCTGGCCCTCGGGATCGCCTGGCAGGACCGCGGCATGCCGGCCCGACGGCTGGTGCGGTCCGGCGCGGAGGCGTCCTTCGGTGTGTTCCTGGCCCACCCGCTGCTCCTGCAGGCGCTACTCCTGCTCACCACCACCACCGGCCTGTCGGCGCTGGCCGCACGGGCGCCCGAGGGGCTGGTCACCGCGGTGTCCCTGGTCATCGTGGTACCGCTGATCTACCTGACCTGCGCGGTGTTCGCCGAGTTGGTCCGGCGCACCCCGCTGAGCCTGCCGCTGACCGGTCGTAGCCGTCGTCGAGCGCCGCAACCGCGGCCGCGTTCCACGGCCGACCACGAGAAGCGCCCCGGGCCCGCTACCACCACGGTCGTCTCCGCTCTGGCGGCAACACCCGACGGCGCCCGCGCCGACAGCGCAGCCGCGGAGACTCCGCGGGGTACCGGCCGCAAGAAGCGCCGACGCCGCCGTACGCACCAGGGAGGCGGCCAGCCCCGCAGCCGTCGGCGCCGATATGCGGGCGTGGTCATGCGTCCGTGCCGGCCGCCGTCAGCTCGGCGAGGTGGCGGACCCGGCCGACCGGGGACAGCCACATCAGCAGCGGGGTCACTACCTCCAGGCCCATCAGGATGGCCAGCGCCACCCGCGGGGACACCACTGTCGCCAGCGCACCGCCGGCCAGCCCGCCAAGGGCGATGCCGCCCCGGGTGAACATCCGGGTCGAGGCGATGACCCGCCCGAGCAGCCGCGCCTGCGTACCGGCCTGGATCGCGCTGAGCACGTAGACGTTGAACGCGGCGATCCCCGCGTTGAGGACGAGCATGCCGGCGACGAACCAGGCCAGGCCCCAGCCGGGCATGGCCAACGGCAGCAGCAGGCCGCCCGCCGCGGTCACCGCCGAGGACACCCACAGCGGCCGGGCGTCCCCGAACCGCCGGCTGACCGCCCCGGCCGTCATCGAGCCGAGCAGAGCCCCGACGCCGCCGAGCGCGAACAGCACACCGACCACGCCAGCGCGCAGCCCGAGCTGCCGGGCGAGGAAGACGAAGACCACCGCTTCGAAGCCGCCGAACAGGAAGTTGGACAGCGTCACGCTCGTCACGATGGCGCGGGTCAGCTGGTGCCCGAGCACGTACCGGACGCCCTCGGCCACCTCGGCCGACAGCCGGCGGCCGGCGGCCGGTACCGGCGGCGGCTCGGGCGAGCGGATCCGCCACACGCACAGCGCGGAGACGACGAAGCTCACCGCGTCGGCCAGCACCGCTGCCGGCGCGCCGACAAGCTGCACCAGGCCGCCGCCGAGGCTCGGCCCGGCGATGCCCGCCGTGGCGAAGCTCGCCTGCAGCGCGCTGTTGCCGTCGGCGAGCCGGTCGCCGGCGACCACGACCGGCAGGAAGGCGGTATTGGCCACGTTGAAGAACACCGTGAGTACCCCGGCCAGCAGCGCCACGACGATGAGCTGGGCGACGGTCAGAGCGCCCAGCGCCCACGCCACCGGGACGCTGGCCATCAGCAGGGCCCGGCCCAGGTCGGTAGCGATCATCACCGGGCGGCGTCGCAGCCGGTCCACCCAGACGCCGGCGGGCAGGCCGACCAGCATCCACGCGGCGGTGGACGACGCGCTGATCACGCCGACCTCGAAGTTGGAGGCGTGCAGTGCGGTGATCGCGACCAGCGGGAAGGCCACCAGGGTCACCGCCGTGCCGAGCTCGCTGACTGTCTGCGCTCCCCAGAGCAGCCCGAAGTCGCGCTGCCGCAGCACACTCGCCATCCGGCGAGGCTAGCGGATCACCAGCGGCCGAGCCGACCGGAAAGGACCGCGACCGCGGCGACACCGGCCGTCGAGGTGCGCAGCACCGTGTCGCCGAGTTTGACCGGTACCGCACCTGCCGCCCGGAACGCGTCCAGCTCATCCGGTGCGATCCCGCCCTCGGGGCCGACGACGAGCACGATGTCGCCGGTCGACGGAAGGTCCACAGTGGACAGCCGGGCCTCGGCGTCGCCGTCGAGGACGAAGGTGGCGCGCGGCGCCAGGGCGGCGGTCGACGACGCGGTGGACACCACCGGCAGCCAGGCGCGGCGGGCCTGTTTGGCCGCTTCCCGGGCGGTGGAGCGCCAGCGCTGCAACGGCTTGTCGTCGCGCCATAGTGCGATCGAACGGGCCGCGGCCCAGGGCACGATCTCGTCGACCCCGGCCTCGGTCATCGCCTGTACCGCCAGCTCGCCCCGGTCGCCCTTGGCGATGCCCTGCGCGACGACGATCCGGGGGTCCGCGGGCGGCCGGTACCGTCGCTCCACAATGGACAGATCGAGCCGGCCCCGGCCCGCGGCGGTGACCACCGCGCGCGCGGTGCCGCCGGCCCCATCGCCGAGCAGCAGCTCCTCGCCCGCCCGCAGGCGCGCCACGTCCGCCGCGTGATGCCCCTCCGGGCCGTCCAATGTGGACTCAGACCCGACCGGCAACTCCTCGACGAGGAACAGCGCCAGGCTCACGCGTGGCCGTTGAAGGCGTCCCGCATGCGGGAGAAGAAGCCGCCCTGCTTGGTCAGCTCCGCGACCTCCTCGCCACGGGTCTTGGCGAAGTCGCGCAGCATCCGCTCCTGCTCGGCGGTGAGTTTGGTGGGCGTCCGGACGTCGAGGTGCACGAACAGGTCACCCCGGCCGGTGGCGCGCAGGTGCGGCACGCCCTTGCCACGGATCCGTACCGTGGACCCCGGCTGGGTACCGGCGCGCAGCTCCAGGGTCTCCTCGCCGTCCAGTGTCTTGATGGTCAGCCGGGTACCCAGGGCGGCGGCCGTCATCGGTACCGTCACCCGGCAGTGCAGGTCGTCTCCCTTACGGGAGAACACGTCGTGCTGCCGCTCGTGGATCTCGACGTAGAGGTCGCCGGGCGGGCCGCCGCCGGGACCGACCTCGCCCTGGCCGGCCAGCCGGATGCGCATCTGGTCCTCGACCCCGGCCGGGATCTTCACGGTCAGCGTGCGGCGGGTGCGGACCCGGCCGTCACCGGCACAGGTCGGGCAGGGGCTCGGGATCACCGTGCCGAAGCCGCCACACGCGGCGCACGGGCGGGACGAGACGACCTGGCCGAGGAAGGTGCGCTGTACCGACTGCACCTCGCCACGGCCGCCGCACACCTCGCAGGTGGCCACGTGGGTACCGGGCGCGGTGCCGGCGCCCTGGCAGGTCTGGCAGGCGACGGCGGTGTCGACGGTGATCGGCGCCTCCACCCCGAACGCGGTCTCGTGCAGCTCCAACGGCAGCGGCAGGATCGCGTCGGCGCCCGGGCGGGTGCGCGGGCGCGGGCCACGCGAGGCGCCGGCGGTGCCGAAGAAGGCGTCCATGATGTCCTGGAAGCCGACGAACGGCCCCCCAGCGGGGCCGCCCGGACCGCCCATGCCCCCGCCGCCGGGGGCGAGCGGGTCGCCTCCCAGGTCGACGATCTGCCGTTTCTGGTCGTCGGAGAGCACCTCGTAGGCGGCGTTGATCTCCTTGAACCGCTCCTGGGCGCTCGGCTCCGGGTTGATGTCCGGGTGGTACTGCCTGGCCAGCTTCCGGTACGCGCGCTTGATGTCCTCCGCGCTGGCGTCCCGGGGTACGCCGAGAATCCCGTAGTAGTCCTTGGCCACTGCTGCTATGCCCTCACTCAGTTCTGCGCCAGGATTTCACCGACGTAACGCGCAACGGCACTGACCGTGGCGATGTTTCCCGGATAGTCCATCCGGGTCGGTCCGAGGACTCCCATCCCCCCGACCACCGTGCCGCCCGGGCCGTAACCGGCGCTGACCACCGAGGTGGCCCGCAGGTGCTCGATCTCGTTCTCGTCGCCGATCAGCACCCTGGTGACCCGCGGCTCCGGCTCGCTGGACCCGATCAGCTTGAGCAGGATGACCTCCTCCTCCAGCGCCTCGAGGATGGGCCGCAGCGACCCCTGGAAGTCAAGGATGCCACCGCGGGTCAGGTTGGCCGTGCCGGCCAGCGCGATGCGCTCCTCACCCCGCTCGACCAGCGTCTCCAGCAGCAGCGTGGCCAGCACCGTCATCGCCGGGCGCAGCGCGGGCTCGATCTCCTCGGTCAGGTCCTGCACCAGCGGCGGGGTGTCGGACAGCCGCTGCCCGCCGAGCTTGTCGTTGATCGTCGCGCGTAGCCTCAGCACGTCCGTCTCGGGCAGCGGGTCGGGCAGCTCGACCACCCGCTGCTCGACCCGGCCGGTGTCCGCGATCATCACCAGCATCAGCCGGGTCGTGGAGACCGGTACCAGCTCCAGGTGCCGCACCTTGGAGCGCGACAGGCTCGGGTACTGCACGACCGCGACCTGGCGGGTGAGCTGCGCGAGCAGGCGCACGGTGCGGTGCACCACGTCGTCGAGGTCCACCACGCCGACCAGGAAGCGCTCGATCGCCCGCCGCTCGGCGGGGGACAGCGGCTTGATCCGCGACAGCTTGTCGACGAACAGCCGGTACCCGCGGTCGGTCGGTACCCGCCCGGCGCTGGTGTGCGGCTGGCGGATGTACCCCTCCTCCTCCAGCACGGCCATGTCGTTGCGGATCGTGGCCGGTGAGACCTGCAGTTGGTGGCGCTCGACCAGCGCCTTGCTGCCGACCGGCTCCTGGGTGGCGACGTAATCCTCGACGATGGCGCGCAGCACCTCGAGCTTCCGCTCGTCGAGACTCATCTGCCCACCCCTCACGCCGCTGGCACTCCGCCGGGACGAGTGCCAGTCTACGTCCGTCGCCCTGCGCACGCGATCGGCGCGACGGCTGATTGCCCCAGGTGTCCCAGCGGCACCTCCTGGCACCGCTGGACATCGACCCCTACGGTGTCGGGCATGACCCAACCACCGACGCAGTCCCCCGATCCCGGCGCCGGCCAGCCCGGCCAGCCGGCCCAGCCGTACCCTCCGCAGCAGCCGACGTACGGTCAGCAACCACCGCCCGGGTACGGTCAGCAGCCACCCCAGGGCGGGTACCCGCCGCCCGGCTACCCGCCCGCCGGCGGGTACCCGCAGACCCCGGCCGGCCCGCCCCCGCCCGGGTACGCCTCCCAGGAGGACAAGACCTGGGCCCTGGTCAGCCACTTCGGCGCCGCGCTCGGCTGCCTCATCAGCGCCGGCGTGCTCAGCTTCGTCGGGCCGCTGGTCGCGCTGCTCGCGCGGGGCAACCAGTCGCCGACCGTGCGTGAGCACGCCAAGGCGGCACTGAACTTCTACATCCCGATCGCCGGCGCGGCCCTGCTGCTGATCGTCCTGCGGACCTGCGGGGCGTTCAACTTCGGCCTGCTGGGCAGCCTGGTCAGCGGCCTGCTCGGCCTGGTCGAGCTGGCGCTGTGGGTCGTCGGCCTGATCTTCGGCATCATCGCCGGCATCAAGGCCAACGAGGGCCAGCTGTACCGGTACCCGGTGAACCTGTCGATCATCAAGTGAGCGCGCTCCCGGACCGCCCCGTCCGGGAGCCTTACTACGTCAAACCCGCCGTGTCATCCCCTCCCGGCCGGATGTCGACAATAAGTCACTTCGGGATCTGGCGGGACTTGATCGGCACACCTACCGTGTCGCACATGACCGAACCTGCCAACTCCTTCTCGGAGCCCGATGCCGCAGGCAGTGGCGCCGTAGGAGAGCCCGTCGTGCCGTCGCAGCCGGGGCCGCCCCCGCCCCCGCCGCCGGCCTACTCCGACCCGAGCGGCTACCCGCCGCCCGGATTCCCGCCGCCCGGCCCGGCCGTAGCCCCGGCCGGGTACGCGAGCTCCGACGACAAGACCTGGGCCCTCATCGCGCACTTCGGTGGTGCGGCGGGGATGCTCGTCGGAGGCGCCGCGCTGGGCTGGGTCGCCCCGCTGATCGCACTGGTCAGCAAGGGCAACCAGTCGCCGACCGTCCGCGCTCACGCGGTGGCCGCGCTCAACTTCCAGATCCTCTGGTCGATCGTCGGAGCCGTCGGCTATATCACGCTGTGCCTCCTCATCGGCATCGCGATCCTGCCGATCGCCGGGCTGATGGGCGTGATCTTCGGGATCATCGCCGGCGTGAAGGCCAACGAGGGACAGCTGTACAAGTACCCGGCCTCCATCTCGTTCATCAAGTAGGCCAGCCAGTCGTGCCCGGGCCGGAGCCCCTTCCGGCCCGGTACGCTGGCGCTCCCGGTACGGGCGGCGCCGGGCGCCGCAGGTTCAGGGCAGCAGGTCGCGCACGACCGCGTCGGCCAGCAACCGGCCGCGCAGGGTCAGCACCGCCCGACCCGACGCATACCCGCCCGGCTCCAGCAGCCCGTCGTCGAGCGCGCGCCGTGCCGCCTCCCGCCCCGCATCGTCCAGTGTGGACAATGGCAGCCCGTCGGCCAGCCGCAGCCGCAGCATCACGTCCTCGTCGCGGCGCTGCGCGGCGGTGAGCACTTCCCGGCCGGCGCCCGGCGATAGGCCCTCGGCCAGCCGGCCCGCGTAGGTCGCCGGGTGCTTCACGTTCCACCAGCGGACCCCGCCCACGTGGCTGTGCGCCCCGGGACCCAGCCCCCACCAGTCACCGCCCGTCCAGTACCCGACGTTGTGCCGGCAGCGGGCGGCCGGCCCGGCCGCCCAGTTGGACACCTCGTACCAGTCGAGCCCCGCGCCGGACAGCGTGTAGTCCGCCGCCAGGTACCGGTCGGCGGCCACGTCGTCGTCCGGATACGGCAGCTCGCCCCGGCGCATCCGGCCGGCCAGCCTGGTGCCCTCCTCCACGATCAGCGCGTACGCGCTCACGTGATCCACCCCGGCGGCGAGCACCGCGTCCAGCGAGCCGGCGAAGTCGGCGGCCGTCTCCCCGGGCGTGCCGTAGATCAGGTCGAGGTTGACGTGGGCGAAGCCGGCCTCGCGCGCCTCCACGGCGGCCTGCGCCGCCCGGCCGGCTGTGTGCCGCCGGTCGAGTACGGCCAGCACGTGCGGGGCGGTGGACTGCGCGCCCAGCGAGATCCGGGTGAAGCCGGCCCGGCGCAGGGCGGCGAGCGAGCCGGGGTCGACGGACTCCGGATTGGCCTCGGTGGTCACCTCGGCGTCCGGGGCCAGGCCCCAGGCCCGGTCGACGCCGTCCAGGATGCGGCCCAGCTCCCCGGGCGCCAGCAGGGTCGGGGTACCGCCGCCGACGAACACGGTGTCCACCCGCGGCACGGCCCCGTCCAGTACCCGGCGGGCCAGCTCCAGCTCGGCGAGCACCCGGTCGGCGTACCCGTCCGGGTCCACCCCCTCGCCGGCTGTGTAGGTGTTGAAGTCGCAGTACCCGCACCGGGACGCGCAGAACGGCACGTGCACGTAGACGCCGAAGCCCCGCGCACCGACCTCGGCGAGCGCCTCGCCCGGCAGCCCGCCGTCGGCCGGTACCGGCTCTCCGTCCGGCAGCACCCCAGGCATGCCTACTAGTGTGCCGGCATGGAAACCTCGCCGACGCTGCCGGTCCGGTACGCCGCCCGGGACGGTGTGGCCCGCCTCACGCTGGACCGCCCGGAGACCCGCAACGCCCTGTCCGGCACCATGATCGACGGGCTGATCTCCGGGCTGGCCCGGGCCGCCGCGGATCCGGGCGTGCGGGTCGTGGTGCTCAGCCACACCGGGATGGTGTTCAGCTCGGGCGCCGACCTGAAGGAGACCGCCGCGGCGCTGTCCGGCGAGGGGGTACCGGCGGCCCGGCTGGGCGAGTTGCTCGCGGCCGTGTGCGAGTGCCCGAAGCCGGTGGTCGCCCGGGCCTCCGGTCCGGCCCGCGCGGGCGGCCTGGGCCTGATCGCCGCCGCCGATATCGCGGTGTGCTCGGTCGACGCGTCCTTCGCCTTCAGCGAGGTACGCATCGGGGTGATCCCCGCGGTGATCTCGGCGACCGTGCTGCCCCGGCTGACCGCCCGGGACGCCGCCGAGCTGTTCCTCACCGGGGCCACCTTCGACGGGGTACGGGCGGCCCGGATCGGCCTCGTGAACGCCGCGGTACCGGCGGCCGAGCTGGACGCGACCGTCGACCGGTACGTCGCCGACCTGCTGCGCGGGGCGCCCGGGGCGCTGGCCGGTGCCAAGGCGCTGCTGCGGGACGCGACTACCTTGCGTGATGATCTTGCCCGGCTGACCGAGCTGTCGGTCGCGTACTTCCGCTCGGCCGAGGGCCGGGAAGGCATCCATGCCTTCCGGGAAAAGCGCGATCCGGGCTGGATCATCCAGTTGTGACAGGGGATCCCGAATTCGTGCCGGCCTGAATTCAGCGGTGGGCGTAGCGTTGAGGCGGGCGTACTCTGATCGCCTGACCACATGGGAGGGTTACCGTGCGTGTCCGGGTGATCCTGGCGGTATTCGCGGCGTTGGTCGTGCTCGCCGGGATCGGTGTATATGTCGCGGTACGCAGCCTGTCCGGCGGGCTCCCGCTGCACCTGGTCACCCAGCAGTGCGTGGTGACCGGATCGGATTCCCGGGACAAGGTGACCCTCCAACCCTCACAGATGGCCAACGCGGCGACCATCGCCGCCGTCGGGATCCGCCGGGGACTGCCCGCCGACGCGGTCGTCGTCGCGCTGGCGACCGCGCTGCAGGAGTCCAAGCTGGAAAACCTGGCCGGCGGTGACCGGGACTCGATCGGGCTGTTCCAGCAGCGGCCCAGCCAGAACTGGGGCACCCCCCAGGAGATCGCCGACCCACGGTACGCCGCCGGCGCCTTCTACAGCGCCCTGGTCAACGTGTCGGGCTGGGAGAAGATGCCGGTCGAGGACGCCGCGCAGGCCGTGCAGCGATCCGCGGACGGCAAGGCGTACCAGCGCTGGGTCGACGAGGCGCAGGTGCTGACTACCGCGCTCACCGGCGCCGCCGGCAACGCGGTGGCGTGCACGATCACCGACCCGCCCGCCCGGCGCGGGCCGGCCGCCGCGACCGCCCTTGCGCAGTCACTGGCCGACGACTGGGGACCCGTGGACGCGGTCGCCGACTCCGGGCTGCTCGGCGTCGAGCTGGCCGTGGACGGCGAGCGCGCCGGCTGGCAGTACGCGCACTGGCTGGTCGCGCACGCCGCCGACCAGAACGTCAAGAGCGTGCGCTTCGGCGACGAGATGTGGACGGCCAAGGCGGGCAGCTGGACCCACAGCAGCGGGGACCGCACGGTGGCCGCCGGCGACCGCGTGGTCGCCGAGGTTTATGCGCAGAGTTAGCACTCGACTGCTCAGCGGATACGAAGCGGCCGGTCGGCGCGCTTGGCCCCACGATCGGCCCCCTGCCCGGGCTTGAACAGCGCGTTACCATCGTCCGCGGACCGGCAGCGGGCCGGTCGCGGGCACGTGGGAGCGCCTTCGCCGGGCCCCAGAGTCGGGGCGGCGGAGCCGATCAGGGAAGGGCGGTAACGCCATGGAAGCAGCCAGGCCCTCGTTCGACTATGGCGGCCGGACCGGCTACGAGCCGATCTCAGAGACCGACCGCAAGGAGTTCCACGAGCAGGGCTTTCTGCTGCTGCGCAACGTGCTGACCGAGGACCACCGGGCCGCGCTCGAGGCCGCCGTGGACCGGGTGTACGCGGAGGAGAAGGCGGCCGGACACACCACCAAGGACGGCACCCTGCACCTGCTGGGCTTCCTGGAGCGCGACGAGCTGTTCGGCGAACTGCTGACCCAGCCGATCGCCTTCCCGTACATGTGGGGCCTGGCCGGCTGGAACATCTACTCGCACCACAACCACCTGGACGTCACGCCGCCCGCCGCCGAGCCCGAGAAGCCGTACTGGGGCTGGCACCAGGACGGGTACCGGCAGAACTCCGACCCGGAGACGATGGACCCCAACCTGCCCCGGCCGATGTTCTCGCTGAAGGTCGCCTATGTGCTCTCCGACCTGTCGCAGACCGGCCGCGGCGCGACCAAGGTGATCCCGGGCAGCCACCTGTGGAACTCGCTGCCCCGCCCGGCCGACCTGACCGTGCACAACCCGGACCCCGAGGGCACCGTGGAGATCACCGCGAACCCGGGCGACGCGTTCATCTTCGACCGCCGCCAGTGGCACTCGCGCTCCACGAACCTGTCCACCATCACCCGCAAGATGCTGTTCGTCGGGTACACCTACCGGTGGATCCGCCCGCTGGACGAACTGCACCCCGACAAGGACGGCGCGTGGTGGGCCAACCGGACGCCGGTACAGCGGCAGCTGTGCGGCGAGGGTACGCACACCGCGAACTACTGGGGCATCAACTGGGACGGGTACATCGACGACGAGATTCCGCTGCGTAAGGAGCTCAAGACCCGCGGCCTGCTCGACCGCAGCGTCCCCTGGCTGCGCTAGCGCGCGGACCGCAACGTCAAAGGCCCGCCCCTCGCGAGCGAGGGGCGGGCCTTCTGCTGTGTCAGGAGTCAGTACCTGCGGCTGATCCCGCGGGCACCGATGCCGCTCACCAGGAGCACGCCCAGGGCGGCCACGCCCACCTGGATGAAGAACTCGATCCAGTCGAAGCCGGCGGTGTTGGCCACGCCCACCGCGCGAGCGATCGCGGTACCGATGAACGCCGCGACGATGCCGACGATGATCGTCAACCAGATCGGGATGGCCTGCCGGCCCGGTACCACCAGGCGGCCCAGCGCACCGATGACCAGACCGACCAGGATCGCTGAGATGATGCCTGCCACTGTCACGGAACCCTCCAAACCCTCCTGCCGGAACGATCCGGGGATACCCGTCGCGCCTGGTGGCAAAACCCTCAGCCCAGAGGGGCTGCGCGCAGCAACGTCGACGCCTCCCGCAGCGCCACGTCCTGGGTCGCGAAGGCCATCGGCGGCGGGTCGCCCAACGGCAGCCAGGCGTGGTCGTCCGCCTCGCTCGGGTCCGGCCTCAACACTCCGTCCACAATGGACGCGATCCAGTAGCAGTCGAGTACCGGCAGCAGCTCCTCCTGGTACCGGTACTCCCCGAGGTACATGCCGACGAAGCGGTCCAGGCGGACGTCGATGTGCAGCTCCTCCCGCGCCTCGCGCAGCGCGGTGTCCACCGGGTGCTCCCAGCCCTCGCAGAAGCCGCCGGGCAGGTCCCACCGGCCCGCGTTCGGTTCGCGGGCGCGCAGCAGAGCCAGGTACCGGTCGCCGTCCAGCAGGATGATGGACGCCGTCGGGCGCGGGTTGACGAACACGGCGTACCCGCACGCCGTGCAGGCGGTCGGCGGCGCGGCGGGCAGGGGCTGGCCGCATCGCGGGCAGTGCGGCGTCACTTCTTCGCGGCGCGCTGGTCGGGCTGGCTGTCCGAAGTGGACAGAGCGGCGATGAACGCCTCCTGCGGTACCTCCACCCGGCCGACCATCTTCATCCGCTTCTTGCCCTCCTTCTGCTTCTCCAGCAGCTTGCGCTTGCGGGTGATGTCACCGCCGTAGCACTTGGCGAGCACGTCCTTGCGGATGGCCCGGATCGTCTCGCGCGCGATGACCCGGTTGCCGATGGCCGCCTGGATGGGCACCTCGAACTGCTGCCTCGGTATCAGCGAGCGCAACTTGGCCGCGATGGCCACACCGTAGTTGTACGCCTTGTCCTTGTGCACGATCGCGGAGAACGCGTCGACCGCCTCGCCGTGCAGCAGGATGTCCACCTTCACAAGCTCGGCCGGCTGCTCGCCGCTCGGCTCGTAGTCCAGGCTCGCGTACCCCTTGGTGCGCGACTTCAACTGGTCGAAGAAGTCGAAGATGATTTCCGCCAGCGGCAGCGTGTACCGCAGCTCCACCCGGTCGGTGGACAGGTAGTCCATGCCCAGCAGGTTGCCCCGCCGGCCCTGGCACAGCTCCATCACCGCCCCGACGTAGTCGTTGGGGGTCAGCACGGTCGCCCGCACCACCGGCTCGTAGACCTCCGAGACCTTGCCCGACGGGTACTCGCTCGGGTTCGTCACCACCACCTCGCCGTCGCTGCCCTCCAGGATCACCCGGTAGACCACGTTGGGCGCGGTGGAGATGAGGTCGAGGCCGAACTCCCGCTCCAGCCGCTCCCGGATGATCTCCAGGTGCAGCAGGCCGAGAAACCCGCAGCGGAATCCGAACCCGAGCGCGGCGCTGGTCTCCGGCTCGTAGGACAGCGCGGCGTCGTTGAGCTTGAGCTTGTCCAGCGCGTCGCGCAGGTCCGGGTA
>CAZYCD010000069.1:0-20385 GCA_964645345.1 uncultured Micromonosporaceae bacterium | reverse complement strand
GTGAAGAACTACACCGGCGACGTGCTCAACTTCCAGATGGCCGCCGAACTCGCCGGTGACGAGGGGGTACCGGTCGAGGTCGTCCTGGTCAACGACGACGTGGCCGTGGAGAACAGCACCTGGACCGCGGGGCGTCGCGGTACCGGCGCCACGGTGTTCGTCGAGAAGATCGTCGGCGCGGCGGCCGAGCGCGGCGTCGACCTGGCCGGCGCGGTCGCGCTGGGCCGCGAGGTCAACGAGCGTTCGCGCTCCTTCGGCGTCGCGTTGACCCCATGCACGGTACCGGCGGCCGGGAAGCCCGGCTTTGAACTCGGCGAGGACGAGATCGAGCTGGGCGTCGGCATCCACGGCGAGCCTGGCCGCACCCGGGGCCAGCTGGTGCCGGCCAAGGAGATCGCCCGGATCGCGCTGGAGGCCATCCACGCGGACATGCCGCTGGACGGCGGCGACGCCCTCGTGATGGTCAACGGCCTCGGCGGCACCCCGCTCATCGAGCTGTACGTCGTCTTCGCGGCCGTCGCCGAGTGGCTGCGCGGGCACGGCGTGACGGTCGCCCGCAGCCTGGTCGGCAACTACATCACCAGCCTGGAGATGGCCGGTTGCTCGATCACCGTGTGCCGGCTGACCCCACAGCTCACCGAACTCTGGGACGCTCCCGTGGAGACCCCGGCGCTGCGCTGGGGACGCTGAATATCCGCACCCGGCCAGGAGAAGAAGATGACGATGGACGCGACGACGTTCCGGGCCTGGGTGGCCGAGGCCGCCCGGCTGGTGGTCGAGAACTCCGACCACCTGACCCATCTGGACGCCGCGATCGGCGACGCGGACCACGGCATCAACCTGAGCCGGGGGTTCACGGCGGCCGCGGCGATGCTGGACGAGACCGCGCCGGGTACGCCCGGCGCGGTGCTTGCCACCGTCGGGCGGGCGCTGATCAGCAAGACGGGCGGCGCCTCGGGACCCTTGTACGGCACGGGTTTCCGGGCGGCCGCCAAGACGCTGGGGGAGGACCCGGACGTGAGCGTCGTGCAGTTGGGCGCGGCGCTCGCGGCGGCGCTGGCCGGGATCCGGCAGCTGGGCGCCGCCGAGCCCGGCGACAAGACGATGGTCGACGCGCTCGGGCCGGCGGTCGAGGCCTACCAGTCGGCCGTCGACGCGGGCACCGACCTGGCCGGGGCCACCCGCGCGGCCGCGGACGCCGCCGAGCGGGGGCTGGCGGACACGGTACCCCTGCAGGCACGCAAGGGACGTGCGAGCTATCTCGGCCCGCGCACCATCGGTCACGAGGACCCGGGGGCCGCGTCGACGGTCCTCATCCTGCGCGCGCTCGCCACGGTGACGTCGCGGTGACCGCCGTCGTAAACCGGTGGGCCGGTACCGGCGTGGCGCCCGGTACCGCGGTGGCGGCGTCCTGGCGGCTCGACCGGCCGGTACCGGCGCTGTCCGGCCCCCTCGATCCGGGCCGGGTCGAGGAGGCCTTCCGTGCCGTCGCCCTCGACCTGTCCCGGGTCGCCGACAGGGCCAGGGCGCAGGGCCGCCGCGCGGCGGCCGACATCGTCGCCACGGGTGCGCTGATCGCCACCGACCCCGGGCTCGTGGACGCCGCCTGGCGCGCGGCCACCGGCAGCGATCCGCTCGGTGGGGTACTGGACGCGGTCGAGGGGTACGCGCGGACGATCGAGGCGCTACCGGACGACACCCTGCGCGAGCGGGCCGCCGACGTCCGGCAGGTCGGCCGGCGCGTCGTCGAGCGCATCGCCCGCGCCGGCTCGGCCGCCCGTCCGCAGCGCCGGTTCGTCCTCGTCGCCGACGATCTCGGCCCGGCCGACCTGCTCGAGCACCTCGGTCAGGGGCTCGTGGCCGCCGTGGCGGTGCGCGGCGGTGCCAACTCCCACGCCGCGATCGTCGCGCGCTCCGTCGGGCTGCCGCTGGTCGTCGGTGTCGACGCCGACGTGCTCGACCTGCCCGACCGGACCTCCCTGCTCGTCGACGCCGACGCCGGCGTGGTGGTCGCCGACCCGCCCCAGGCCGAGGTGGCGCGCGCCGGTGAGGCCGCGACGCGGGACGGTCGGCGGCGCGCGGTGTTCGCCGCGGACCGGGGCCGGCTGCACCTGGCCGCGGACGGGCAGCCCTTCGTCCTGCAGTGCAACGTCGCCTCGGACACGGAGGTACGGGTCGGCCGGGACAGCGGCGCCGAGGGCATCGGGCTGCTGCGCACCGAGCTCCCGTTCGTCCACCATGGACAGTGGCCGACCGTGGCGGAGCACCGCCGCGCGCTGCGCCCGATCCTGACCGAGGCGGCGGGCTGGCCGGTCACCGTACGGCTGCTGGACTTCGCCAACGACAAGGTGCCGCCGTTCCTCGACGCGGACGCGGCCGGGCTGCCCGCGCTTCTGGCCAACCCGGCCGCCCTCGCGGCGCAGCTGCGCGCGATCGTCGACCTCGCGAGCGGCGTCGACCTCCGCGTCATGGTGCCGATGGTGACCGACGCCGCCCAGCTCCGCGCGGTGCGCGCGGCGCTGGCCGGCCTCGGGGCACCGCCGGTCCCGGTCGGCGCGATGGTCGAGACCGTCGCCGCGGTCGAGGCGATCGGCGAGCTGTGCGGGGTGGCCGACTTCTTCTCCATCGGTACCAACGACCTGACCGCGGAGGTACTCGACCTGGACCGCACCGATCCGCGGGCCCGGCCGGAGCTGACCGCCCACCCGCGCGTGCTGGACCTCGTCGCGCGGACCGTGACGGCAGCGCGGCTCGCGGGCCGGCCGGTCAGCGTGTGCGGCGACGCCGGGGCGCACCCGGTGACCCTGCCGCTGCTGCTGGGCGCCGGGGTACGCCAGTTCAGCGTCGCCTGCGCGCGGGTGGACGAGACCCGGTACCGCCTGCTCAGGCTGGACGTGGCGGCGTGCGCCGAGCTCATCGGCGAGGCGCTAGCGATGCGCGACGCCGACGAGACCGCCGCGCTGGTGCGGCGCACCGTCGAGGCGGCCGTACCGTGACTCAGCGCCCCGCCCCGAGATCCCGCGACAGCGCCCGCGCCGTGGAGCGCACCGCGTCGGCGAACCGCCGCTCCGCGGTCGCATCCAGCAGCCGGTCCGCCGGGCCGACGATGCCCAGCGCGCCGACGGCCCGGCCGGACCAGTCGTACACGGGCGCGGCGATCCCCGCGTCGCCCAGCGTCGCCTCCTGGTCCTCGACGGCGTACCCGCGCTCCCGCACGCCGGCAAGTGCCTGGCGCAGCGCCTCCGGGTCGGTTAGCGTGCGGCCGGTCAGCCGCGGTACCGGCCCGTCCAGCAGGGACTTCTGGGTGTCCTCGGCGAGGCCGGCCGCGATCGCGTGGCCGAGCGCGCAGGCGTGCCACGGCACAGCCGCGCCGACCTCGAGGATCTGCACCAGGTCGTCGGGCCGGAACGCGTGGTGCACGACCACGACGTCGTGCCCGGAGAGCACGCCCACCCAGACCGCCTCGCCGGTCTGGCGGGCGAGCCGATCGGCCCAGGATGCCGATCGCGCGCGCAGTTCCGAGCCGTCGAGGTACGCGTTGCCCAGCTGCAGCACGGCCGGGCCGAGCGCGTACTTGCCGCCCTCGGCCTCCTGTACGACCAGACCATGCCGCTCCAGGGTGCGCAGCATGGTGTGCACCGTCGGCTTCGGGATGTCGACCAGCTCCGAGATCTCCGAGACCCCCAGGCGCGGCGTGCCCGAGGCGAGCGCGAGCAGGATCTGCGCGGCGCGTTCGACGGCACGTGTCACGGGTACCCCTTCGGAACCGCCGACTCTGTTTCGGCTTAATGGAACGGTAGACCAATTATGGTAGGCATCGTCCTCATCTCCCACAGCAGCGGGCTCGCCGAGGGGGCAGCCGAGCTGGTCGGACAGATCGCCGGCGGCGCCCGGGTGGTACCGGCGGGCGGTACGGAGGACGGCCTGCTCGGCACCAGTACCCGCCGGATCGTGGCGGCCATCGCCAAGGCGGACCAGGGCGCCGGCGTCCTGCTGATCCCCGATCTGGGCAGCTCCGTGCTGAGCGCCCGCGCGGTGCTGGCCGAGCTGGACGGCGGGGACGGACCGGATGTGATCCTCGCCGATGCGCCGTTCGTCGAGGGCGCGGTCGCGGCCGGCGTCGCCGCAAGCATCGGCGCGGATCTCGCGGCGGTGGCCCGGGCGGCAGAGGAGGCGCGCGATGCCCGCAAGCTCTGAGCTACCGGCCGCGGTCGCGGAGCGGGTGGTGGTGCTACCGGCGAACCTGCACGCCCGGCCGGCCGGTCAGGTGGCGCGGGCGGCCGGCGGACTGAGCGGTACCACGGTCGAACTCGTCGCGGACGGGCGTACCGCCGACGCCCGCAGCATCCTCGCCGTGATGGGGCTCGGCGCGGTCGCCGGCAGCCGGGTGCGGGTGCGCGCGACGGGCGAGGAGGCCGAGGCCGCGGTGGCCGCGATCGTCGCGATCCTGGCCGCCGCGCGGGAGTGACAGGGCCCGGTGGTCTACTCCTGGATCTCGTGCATGGCGGTCTCCTCGGCGTTCGCGCCGCCGCCCGCCGCGCCCAGGTCGAACGCGATCTCGTCCTTCTCGTCGTCCGGCTGCGCCCCCGCGTCCGGCTGGACCACCCGGCCGACCCGGGTCTCGCTCAGCGCGTCCAGCCCAGGCCGGTCATACATCGAAACCTGCGAGTCGAGGTGCGGGTCGACCGGGCCGCCCTCGTCGTCCTGGAACCGGGTACCCGGCAGCTGCGCCTCGCTCACGTCCGGCAGCTCGCGGGCGAGCCGGCCATCGAGGTCCTCGCCGTGCAACTGCTCCTCGGCGGTTGTGCCGAACTCGTCCGTGGCGGTCTCGCCTTCTTCGCGGTCGCCGGGCAGCCCGGAGGGGTCGTACCCGTCGGCGAGTCGGAAGGAGTCCACGTCGTCGTAGGCGTTGGAGTCGTCGTCGGCGTACTCGGGAATGCCGTCGGCGGCCGGGTCGGAAATCCGGCGGGGGTACGAGTCCTCGATGCGCATGAGCGTCGGGTACCCCTCCGGGCGGCAATCATTCGCCCAGCAACTCCAGCACGGCCCGCTCGGCGGCCGGCCCCGGGCGCTCCGCCCCGATCGTGGTACCGGCCTCGAACAGCTCGACCACCCGCGGATCGACGTAGGAGGAGCGCACCACCGCCGGCGTATTGCCCAGCTCCGCCGACACCTCCCGCATCACCCGCGCCACAGTGCGCCGGTACCGGCTGGCCGAGGTCGGCGGCTCGGTCCTGGCCAGCGCCACCGCCGCCATTACCGTCGCATGCCAGGTGCGCAGGTCCTTCGCGGTCATCGGGCGGCCGCTGGCCGCCCTCAGGTAGTCGTTGACGTCGGAGCTGTGCACCTCGGCCCAGCCGGTACCGCGCCGGTAGGCCAGCAGCCGGTCGCCGCCCCGCCGGTACCGGCGCAGCGCCTTGACTGTCGCGTACACCCGGGGGTCGTCGATGCTGACCTCGCGCGGGATGCCGCCCTTGGCCGGGTAACGGAACCGGACCAGGTGACCGTTGCAGCTCACATGCCCGGCGGTCAGCGTGGCCACCCCGTAGGTACCGGCCCCTTCCGCGTACTCGTCGCCGCCGACGCGGAACAGCCCGAGGTCGATCAGCCGCACGGCGAGCGCCAGTATGCGGCGCCGGGACAACCGCCGGTCGGCGAGGTCGGCGCGGACCCGGCGGCGCAGTCGGGGCAGCGCCTCGGCTACCGAGGTGACATGCGCGAACTTGTGCCGGTCGCGGCGCTGGCGCCACTGCGGGTGGTACCGGTACTGGCGGCGCCCGGCGGCGTCGGTACCCATCGCCTGGATGTGCCCCGCGGGATCCGGGCAGATCCACACCTCGCGCCAGGCCGGCGGGATGACCAGCCCCTGGCAGCGCCGGACCTCGGCCGGGTCGGTCAGCGGGTGGCCACGCTCGTCCAGGTAGCTGAAGCCGCGGCCGCGCCGCCGGCGGGTGTAGCCGGGGCCGGCCGGATCGCTGCGCCGCAGCCGCATGGGCATCGGGCTACCCACTCCCGGCCCCGCCCAATCCGGCCGGCGGCCGGCACCGCATCCGCGCGCCCGCGACCCGGGCCGACCGGTTTCGCCACGACCGTCCGGGCTGGTGCATGACCGGGGCCGCTGCCGGGTATCCGACCCGGGCGCGGACCGGAGCGGACCGCATCGAGGACCGAGGGGGAGCGATGAGCGTGATCGTGGTGACCGGGGCCAGCGGCGGCGTGGGTCGCGCGGTGGCCCGCCTGTTCGCCGCCCGCGGCGACCGGGTCGCGTTGCTCGCCCGCGGTGCCGACGGCCTGGCCGGCGCGGCCCGGGACGTCGAGGAGCGCGGCGGGACGGCCCTGCCGCTGGAGGTGGACGTGGCCGACTACGACGCCGTGGACGGCGCCGCGGCCGCGGTGGAGGACCAGCTCGGCCCCATCGACGTCTGGATCAACGACGCGTTCTCGTCGGTGTTCGCGAGCTTCCAGGACACCCGGCCGGAGGAGTTCCGGCGTACCACCGAGGTGACGTACCTCGGCTACGTCTACGGCACCCGTGCTGCGCTGGAGCGCATGCGCCCCCGCAACCGTGGCGCGATCGTGCAGGTAGGCTCCGCCCTGGCGTACCGGGGCATCCCGCTGCAGTCCGCCTACTGCGGGGCCAAGCACGCGATCCAGGGCTTCACCGAGTCGGTGCGCTGCGAACTGCTGCACGAGCGCAGCCGCGTGCGGATCACCATGGTGCAGCTGCCGGCGCTGAACACTCCGCAGTTCGACTGGGTGAAGTCCCGCCTGCGGTACAAGGCGCAGCCGGTACCGCCGATCTACCAACCGGAGGTGGCCGCCCGCGCCATCGCGTACGCGGCCGACCACCCGGGCCGCCGCGAGTACTGGGTGGGCGGCTCGACGGTCGCGACGATGATCGCCAACGCGGTCGCCCCGGGCGTCCTCGACCGGTACCTGGCCCGTACCGGCTTCAAGTCACAGCAGGACAAGCCGCAGCGGGAACCGGACCAGCCGGCGAACCTGTGGCAGCCGGCGGACGGGCCGGGCGGGCCGGACTACGGCGCGCACGGGCGCTTCGACGACCGGGCGACGACGCGCAGCGCCCAGCTCTGGGCCTCACAGCACCACGGCGTGCTGGCGGCTGCCGGGGCCGGCCTGCTGGTCGCCGCAGCCGGCGTGGCCTCCGCGCTGCGCCGGGGCTGACCCGCCGGGGCTGACCCGCCGGCGGCCGTGCGGGGCTAGCCCGCCCCGCCGCCGCGCCCCGCGAGGCGGATGCCGACGACCAATAGGGCAAGGCCGACGACGAACACGATCGGCCCGATCACGGCCCAGAGCGTGACCCCGCTCATCGCGCTGCCGCCGATGACGTTGAGGCCCTGCAGGGCCCAGACGGTACCGACCGCGGCCACCACCACGCCGAGCACGACCAACAGCCAGGCCTTCATCGCAGGCCCCCTCCGCATACCCGGCACCGACAGCCGGACAGCTCGATGATGCCCCAAACCGGCCCGCTCGAACGTTGACAGTGTCATGTGACAGTGTCACGATGTGGGCATGGATGGTTGGACGCTGGATCAGCTTGTCGCGCGGGTGGCGGAGGCCCTCGCCACCGACGGCGTCCGCTCGCCCAACGGCCGCGTCCGTGACGTACCCGACGGCCGCGCGCTGCGGTGGTACGCCACGATCGGCCTGCTCGACCGGCCGACCGGATACCGCGGCCGCACCGCGCTCTACGGGCCGCGCCACCTGCTACAGGCGGTCGCCGTCAAGCGCCGCCAGGCGGAGGGGATGACCCTCGCGCAGATCCAGGCCGAGCTGGCCGGCGCGACGGACGCGACGCTGCGGCGGGCGGCCCGGGTACCGGCGGCGCTGCTGTCCGCCGGGTGGGTCTTCCCCCCGCCCGACCAGCCGCGGCGGCCGGAGTTGGAGCGGCCCGGGTCGGAGCGGCCGGAGCCGCCGCACCTCCCGGCTCCGCCCGCCCGCCCGTTGCCGGTCCCCGGGCCACCCGGCGTACCGCCGCGCACCCGGCTGGACGAGGTGCGGGCTCCCCGGACCCCGTTCTGGCGCACCGCGCCCTCTCCGGCGGCCCCGTACGGGTCGCCCGGGCCGGGCGGCGGGGTCGCCGCCGAGCCTTCCGGGGCCGAGCCGCTGCACCTCGTGCGCCTCGCCCCCGGCGCCACCCTCGTGCTCACCGCCGCACCCTCCACCGTCGACGTCGCGGACCTGCGCGCCGTGGCGGCCCCGCTGATCCGCCTGCTGGCCGACCGTGGCCTACTCACCGCCGAGGAGCTCCGCCATGACGATCATTGAACCGTTGCGCGACATCCCGGTCCGGCACGACGACGGCGGCCTCGGTGCTCTGCGCACCGACCGGGGCAACCTCCCGCTGCACCGGCTCGACGTCCGGGCCACCCTCACCGGCCTGGTCGCCGGCGTCGAGGTGACCCAGGGCTTCCGCAACCCGCACGACGTCCCGCTCGAGGCGACCTACGTGTTCCCGCTGCCGGACCGGGCCGCGCTCACTGGCATGCGGATGACCGCCGGCGACCGGGTGGTCGAGGGGGTTCTGCGCGAGCGGGGAGCGGCACGCCGGGAGTACGACGACGCGGTGGCCGCCGGCCGGCGCGCCTCCATCGCCGAGGAGGACCGGCCCGACGTGTTCACGCTGCGCGTCGGCAACATCCTCCCCGGGGAGGACGTCACCGTGACGCTCACCCTGGCGGGTCCACTGTCCCTTGTGGACGGACAGGCCGAGTTCCGGTTCCCGCTGGTCGTTGCGCCGCGGTACATTCCCGGCGCGCCGCTGGCAGGCACGCCGGTCGGCGACGGGTACGCGCCGGACACCGACGCCGCCCCGGACGCCTCGCGGATCACTCCGCCCGTCCTGCTGCCCGGCTTTCCCAACCCCGTCGATCTGTCGATCGTGGTGCGGGTCGACCCGGCCGGGCTGCGGCTGCGCGGCATGGCCTCCAGCCTGCACGCCGTCACGACCACTGAGGGCGTGGTCCGGATCCAGCCCGGCGAGCGCGTCGACCGCGACTTCATCCTCCGGCTCGACTACGGCGCGTCGGATGGCGACGAGCCGGACGAGGCTTCGCCCGGCCACGCCCTGGTGCTCAGCCCGGACGGGGGCGGGGAGCAGGGCACCTACCAGCTCACCGTGCTGCCCGCGCGGCCGGCGGGCGCCGGCCGGCCGAAGGACCTGGTGCTGCTGCTCGACCGTTCGGGGAGCATGGGCGGCTGGAAATTGGTCGCCGCCAGGCGGGCGGCGGCGAGGATCGTCGACACGCTGACCGACGCCGACCGGTTCGCCGTGCTCACCTTCGACCACGAGGTGGACCGGCCGGCCTCGCTCGGTCCCGGCCTGGTGGCCGCGACCGACCGTCACCGGTACCGGGCGGTCGAGCACCTGGCCGGTGTCCAGGCGCGGGGCGGCACGGAACTGTTGGCGCCGCTGGCCGAGAGCCTGCGGCTGCTGGGCGACGGGTCGACCGGGCCGGCGCGCGACCGGGTCGTCGTGCTGGTCACCGACGGCCAGGTCGGCAACGAGGACCAGATCCTGCACGAGCTCTCGGGCGGGCTCGCCGGGGTGCGGGTACACGCCGTCGGGATCGACCGGGCCGTCAACGCCGGGTTCCTGGGGCGGCTGGCCGTGGTCGGTGGCGGCCGGTGCGAGCTGGTCGAGTCGGAGGACCGACTGGACGAGGCCATGCGACGCATCCACCGGCGGATCGGGTCGCCGCTGGTGACCGACCTGCAGGTCCACGCCGACGGGCTGACCCTGCTCGACGGCACGGCGACCCCGGCGTGCGCGCCGGACCTGTTCCCGGGAGTACCGCTGGTGGTACGCGGCCGCTACGCGGGCTCCGCCTCTGGTACCGCGACGGTCACGGGTACCGCCGTGGACGGCTCCGCCTTCCGTGTCGAGGCCCGGGCGACGGTCGTCGACGCCCCGGCGCTCGCCGCGATCTGGGCCCGCGCCCGCCTGCGGGACCTGGAGGACCGGTACGTCGTCGACGGCGGTGACGCCCTGGAGTCGGAGATCGTCGACACCTCGCTGCGGTTCGGCGTGCTGTGCCGGTTCACCGCCTACGTGGCGGTCGAGCCGACCGTGGTCAACGAGGGCGGTGCCGTGCACCGGGTGATCCAGCCGGTCGAGCTGCCGTCCGGCTGGGAGCTGCCCGGAGCGCCGCCGGTGGTCGGGATGCGCATGGCGGCCGCGATGGCGCCCATGGCGATGCCGGCGCCCGGCGCGGTCACGGCGTCCTTCCCCGGCGCGGCGGCGGCCGGCGCTCCTCCCGCGGCGGCCAAGCTTCGGCGGGCGCGTGCCGCCGACGTGGCCGCCGAGGGCGCGCGCCTGTCGTTCGGCGCGCCGGTTGGTGGCGGGGTGGCGGGCGGTGCCCTGACACCCCGGCCCGGTCCGGCAGCGGGCGGCTCGGCCGGCGGGATCGACCTGGCGCAGGTGGCGAGCCAGGAGGCCGGTGCGCTGCGGGCGGCGGCGAGCGCGCCGGAGTACCGGCGACGCGACCTGCTCGACGACCTCGCCAGCCGGCTCGACGCCCTCGCGCGGTACCTCGCGGCCGGCGACGCGGCCGAGGCGCTGCGGGCGCTGGTGACCCTGCTGCGGGACCCGGCGAGGTCGGTCGCCGAGCGCTGGGACACGGCACTGTCTACATTGGACAGCCTGGCCGCCGGCACCGGGCGGCCTGCGAGTCCTGCCGCTCCGTCGCCGGACCGCCGCCGGGGCGGCTTCTGGCGCCGTGGCTAGCGACAGAAGTTAGGCGGATGCCGTCGTCGGTACCGGCGCGGCGCGGTTCCAGGTACCGGACCGCTCGGGCGGCGGCATCCGCAGCACCCACCGGTACGCCTGGACGAGCCCGACGTTAAAGCCGGCCGCCGAGCCCCACAGGAACAGTCGGAACCGCCGGTAGAGCGGCTCGCCCCAGCGCTCGACCACCGTGTCCCGCGCCGCGTCCAGCCGCTGTGCCCAGCGCAGGCACGTCAGGTAGTAGTTGTGCCGGTCGTCCTCCAGCCGGGCCAGCTCGAACGGCGAGGCGGCCACCTCGCGGAGGTACTGGTGCAGCAGCAGGGGGGACTGCCCGCCCGGGTACACGTAGCGGCTCATGAACGTCGAGAGGTGGAACTTCCTGCGCATCGCCAGCGCGTCCAGGTAGACCGCGCCACCCGGCTTCACCAGCTCGGCGTACTTGCGCAGCGTGGTCCGGTAGTCGGGGAGGTGCTCGGTGACCCCCATGTTCACGATCGCGTCGTACTTCCGGGGGCTGGTGTAGCTGAAGATGTGCTCGCGCACGACCCGCGCGGTACCCGAGATGCCCTCCCGCTCGAACAGCTCGCTGAGGTAGCGCTCCGACTCCTTCGCCAGGGTCAGCGTGGTGACGTCGATGCCCTTCTTCGCCGCGTACTCGGCGAACGCGCCCCAGCCGCCGCCCACCTCGAGCACGTGGTCGCCCGGGCCGACCCCGATCGCCTCGATGGCGAGGTCCATCTTGCGGGTCATCGCGTCCTCGAGCGGCTCGTCGTCGTACGCGAACACGCCCTCGGTGTAGCAGCGGTGCCGGGTATCGAGGAAGGTCAGGAAGAAGTCCGAGTCCTCGTCGTAGTGCGCGGAGATCGACCGGCGGTCGTGCTCCCGCTTGCCCCGGATCAGCGCCGGCAGGAACTGGGAGGCCCAGGCGACCGGGTGGAAGTCGCGCAGGAACTGGCGCATCTTCAGCGCAGTGATGAGGTCGCCGTCGACGTCCAGCCAGCCGTTGAGGTAGGCGACGGCCACGCCGAACTGGTCCAGGGCCGCCAGCGCCTTGGCGCCGCGCTCGTCGGTCACCGAGATCGTGTAGACCGGCTCGCCGGGGCCGAAGGTGTGGGCGGGTTGGCCCGGGCCGGGCACGACCGCGAACGACACCGGCGTACGCCCGGCGAAGAAGGTCTGGTACCGGCGCTCCAACGGCGCGATCATGTCTGCCACGGCGTCAATTTAGCCCCAGCGAGACGTCTCTGACAGGGTGTCCCGGGTAGCCGGATAGCATCGTGGACGCATATTCCAGAAGCCCGAGGCGAGCAGGGGTGAACATCGTGGCCGATCCGGTGCTGGTACCGGCCGGTGTGGCGAGCGGCGACGCGGTAGCCGCGGCGGGCCTGCCGACGAGCGGTCCGACGGGGATCGTGGTGGTCCGCGACCCGGGCGGTCGGCTGCGCGACCTGACCTGGGCGCCCGACGAGGAGACCACCGTCGAACCGGTCAGCATCGCCGACCCGGACGGGCTGGCCGTGCTGCGCCACTCCACCGCGCACGTGCTCGCGCAGGCCGTGCAGGACCTGTTCCCCGAGGCGAAGCTGGGCATCGGCCCGCCCATCGAGAGCGGCTTCTACTACGACTTCGATGTGGCCCGGCCGTTCCAGCCCGAGGACCTCGACCGGCTCGAGAAGCGGATGCAGGAGATCATCAAGGCCGGCCAACTGTTCCGGCGCCGCCGGTACGACTCCCTCGACCAGGCCAAGGCCGAGCTGGCCGCTGAGCCGTACAAGCTGGAACTGGTCGACCTCAAGGGTGACCTGGACACCACCGAGGTCATGGAGGTCGGCGCCGGCGAGCTGACCGCCTACGACAACCTCGACCCGAAGAGCGGCGAGCGCTGCTGGGGCGACCTGTGCCGCGGCCCGCACCTGCCGTCCACCCGGCACATCGGCGCGTTCAAGCTGATGCGTACCGCCGCCGCGTACTGGCGCGGTTCAGAGAAGAACCCGCAGCTGCAGCGGGTCTACGGCACCGCGTGGCCGACGCGCGACGCGCTCAAGGACTACCTGCGCCTGCTGGACGAGGCGGCCCGCCGGGACCACCGCAAGCTGGGTGCCGAGCTGGACCTGTTCAGCTTCCCCGACGAGCTGGGCTCAGGGCTTCCGGTCTTCCACCCGAAGGGCGGGATCATCCGGCGGGAGATGGAGAACTACTCCCGGCGGCGGCACGAGGAGGCGGGGTACGCGTTCGTCAACACCCCGCACATCACCAAGGGCCACCTCTTCGAGATCTCCGGCCACCTCGACTGGTACGCCGACGGGATGTTCCCGCCCATGGAGGTCGAGGGCGCGAACTACTATCTCAAGCCGATGAACTGCCCGATGCACGACCTGATTTTCCGGTCGCGCGGGCGGTCCTACCGCGAGCTGCCGCTGCGCATGTTCGAGTTCGGCACGGTGTACCGGTACGAGAAGTCGGGCGTGATCCACGGTCTGACCCGGGTGCGGGGGATGACGCAGGACGACGCGCACATCTTCTGCACTCCCGAGCAGATCGAGCAGGAGCTGGCGTCCCTGCTGCGGTTCGTGCTGGACCTGTTGAAGGACTACGGTCTCGACGACTTCTATCTGGAGCTGTCGACCAAGAACCCGGACAAGTACATCGGCTCGGACGACGTGTGGGAGGTTGCCACCGAGACCCTGCGCCGGGTGGCCACCGAGTCCGGGCTTGAGCTGGTACCCGACCCGGGCGGCGCGGCGTTCTACGGCCCGAAGATCTCGGTACAGGCCAAGGACGCCATCGGCCGCACCTGGCAGATGTCGACGATCCAGCTCGACTTCATGCTGCCCGAGCGGTTCGAGCTGGAGTACCAGGCGGCCGACGGCACCCGCCAGCGCCCGGTCATGATCCACCGGGCACTGTTCGGCTCCATAGAGCGGTTCTTCGGCGTGCTGACCGAGCACTATGCCGGTGCTTTCCCGGCCTGGCTGGCGCCGGTACAGGTGGTCGGCATCCCGATCCGGGAGGACCACGCCGACTACCTGACGGAGTTCGTGCGGATGCTGCGCGCGGAGGGGATCCGGGCCGAGGTCGACGCCTCGGACGACCGGATGCAGAAGAAGATCCGCACCGCCCAGCAACAGAAGGTTCCGTTCATGGCCATAGCCGGGGACTCCGACGTCGAGGCGGGGACGGTGTCCTTCCGGTACCGCGACGGGAGCCAGCGCAACGGGGTACCGCTTGCTGAGGCGGTGGCGCACGTCGTCGAGGTGGTCAGGTCCCGGACCAACACCGGACCGTCCGCGGAGCCGCTGGGTACCGTGGACCGGTGATCGTGACCCGGTCGGCCCGTACGGCCCGCGCAGCGCTCGCCCTCCTCGCCTCCGTGACCGCCCTCGCCGTGCTCGTCGCCGGCTGCTCGACCCAGCCCCAGCGGCGCCAGCCGCAGGCGGCGCCGACCAGCCATGCGCCGAGCAACGATCCCCGGACGGTCGCGGCCGCGAAGGTCGCGGTCGAGGCGGTCAACCGGCAGCTCGCCGGCGACTACGCCGGCGCATGGGAGCTGTACACCGCCTCCGGGAAGGCGGCGATCAGCAAGGACGACTTCGTCCGGCTGCAGACCGCCTGCCCGCCCAAGTCGAAGGGGCAGCAGGCCAGGGCGCTGGAGGGCCGGCTCGAGGATCCGAACACCGCCGTGATCCGGCTGGAGGTGGGCGGCGCGACGGCCGCGCGGACGGTGCGCAACGAGGGCGGCCATTGGCTGATCGAGCCGTCCGACTCGGCGATGGCCGACTTCAAGCTCGGCGTGGACCAGGCGATCGCCAAGGAGAAGGCCGCCGGCAACTGCCCGTGAGCGCGCGCCCGTAGGATCGCTACGTGCCCGAATCCTCCGAGCCCGGCGAGCGGGTGGGCGTACCGGACGCTCTGGAGCGGCTGTGGACGCCGCACCGGATGACCTACGTCAGCGGCTCGGACCGGCCGACCGGCGGGTACGAGGTGCCCACCGGTTGCCCGTTCTGCCTGGCGCCGGGGCTGCCCGAGGAGCGCAGCCTGGTGGTGGCCCGCGGCGAGGTCGTCTATGCGGTGCTCAACCTGTACCCGTACAACCCCGGTCACCTGCTGGTCTGCCCGTACCGGCACGTCGCCGACTACCCCGACCTGACGCCGGCGGAGACGGCCGAACTGGCGGAATTCACCCAGAACGCCATGCGGGTGATCCGACGGGTCAGCGGGGCACATGGATTCAACATCGGGATGAACCAGGGCTCGGTCGCGGGTGCCGGCATCGCCGCACACCTGCATCAGCACCTCGTGCCGAGGTGGGGCGGGGACGCGAACTTCATGCCGATCATCGGCCGCACCAAGGTGCTGCCGCAGCTGCTCGACGACACCCGCCAGTTGCTGGCCAAGGCGTGGTCGGAGGTCAGTTGACCGCTCGCCGGGTGGTCCGTGACGGCGTTCACGTCGATTGCTTAGCGTTGAGCAACTAATGTTGCTGATATGACGCAGCCCCGCGCCGCCGTGCGCTTCGACCGTGACCACCCCCGGTACAAGTGGGTGGCGCTGTCCAACACGACTGTCGGGATGCTGCTGGCCACGGTGAACTCGTCGATCGTCATCATCTCGCTCCCGGCGATCTTCAACGGCATCCACCTCGACCCGCTGGCCCCCGGCAACGTGAGCTACCTGCTCTGGATGCTCATGGGCTTCCTGCTGGTGTCCGCGGTGCTGGTGGTCGCGCTCGGCCGGCTGGGCGACATGTTCGGCCGGGTGCGGCTCTACAACCTCGGCTTCGTCGTCTTCACCGTCGCGTCCATCGCGCTGTCCCTCGACCCCTTCCAGCACGCCTCCGGCGCGCTGTGGCTGATCGGCTGGCGGGTGGTGCAGGCCGTGGGCGGCGCCATGGTGTTCGCCAACTCGACCGCGATCCTCACCGACGCGTTCCCGGCCCGGCAACGCGGCATGGCGTTGGGCATCAACCAGGTCGCCGCCATCGCCGGCTCGTTCATCGGACTGGTACTCGGTGGGGTGCTCGCCGAATGGGACTGGCGCGCGGTGTTCTGGGTCAGCGTACCGATCGGCATCCTCGGTACCGTCTGGTCGTACCTGTCCCTGCACGAGCTGGGCGAGCGCAACGGCGGCCGGCTGGACTGGTGGGGCAACACCACCTTCGCGGTGGGCCTGTCCGCGCTGCTGGCCGCCATCACCTACGGCCTGCAGCCCTACGGTGGGCACAGCACCGGCTGGACCAACCCGTGGGTACTGGCCGGGATGCTCGGCGGCATCGCGCTGCTGGTGGCCTTCGGTGTGATCGAGACGAAGGTAGCGGAGCCGATGTTCCACCTCGGCCTGTTCCGCAACCGGACCTTCGCGTCCGCGAACCTGGCCGGCCTGCTCGCCTCGGTCAGCCGGGGCGGCATGCAGTTCATGCTGATCATCTGGCTACAGGGCATCTGGCTGCCGCTGCACGGCTACGACTACGCCTCCACCCCGCTGTGGGCCGGCATCTACCTGCTGCCGCTGACCGTCGGCTTCCTGGTCGCCGGGCCGGTGTCCGGCTGGCTGTCCGACCGGTTCGGGGTCCGTCCGTTCGCGGTCGGCGGTGCGCTGGTGGTGGCGGCCAGCTTCGTCGGGCTGGTCGTGGTCCCGGTCAACTTCCCGTACTGGCTGTTCGCCCTGCTGGTCGCGGTCAACGGGATCGGCTCGGGCCTGTTCTCCTCGCCGAACGCCTCCGCGGTCATGGGCTCGGTACCGCCGGCCCAGCGCGGTGCGGCCTCCGGCATGCGGGGCACCTTCTTCAACTCCGGCGCGGCGCTGTCCATCGGCATCTTCTTCACGCTGATGATCCTGGGCCTGGCCGCGACCCTGCCGCACACGCTGACCAGTGGCCTGGAGGCCCAGGGGGTACCGGCGACCGTGGCCCAGCAGATCGGCAACCTGCCGCCAGTGGGCAGCCTGTTCGCCGCGTTCCTCGGGTACAACCCGCTCGCCCAGTTGCTCGGCCCCAGCGGCGTCCTGCAGCAGCTTCCGGCGGCCAACGCGGCGACGCTGACCGGCAAGGAGTTCTTCCCCAACCTGATCTCCGGCCCGTTCCACTCCGGCCTGGTCGTGGTGTTCGTCGCGGCCGCCCTCATGAGCGTGGTCTCGGCGGCCGCGTCGCTGGTCGCCGACGGTCGCTCGGACAGCGCGCAGACGACCCGCCCGGCCGGCCGGTCGGCGGTCGACGCGGTACCGGACGCCCGGTCCGATGAGGTGGTCCCGGCTTCCCGCTGACCGGTCGACGGTCGCCATACCAGTCGGGCGTTGCCGGGATCAGGGGGATACCTGAGGCCCGACGCGGTGTCGTTGTGCCAGGATCGACCGGGTGAACGACGGGTATCCAGATACCTGGGAACGGGGGGCACGGATGGGGCTGGATCGGCGGCGCTTCCTGCGCGGCGGGCTGATCGCGGCCGGTGGCGCGGTGGTGGGGGCGGCGGCCGTGGCCGCTCCCCGGCTGTTCCCGCCCAACCACCTCCCGTTCGACGGCGGGTACGCGGCCGCCGCCGACCGCACCGAGTTCGAGCGCTCCGCAAGCCTGGACGTCGTCTGGCGGGTGCAGACCGACGAGAAGGTCGTCGCGTTCACCTTCGACGACGGCCCGGGCCCACTGTGGACGTCCATGGTGCTGGACACGCTCGAGAGTGCCGGGGTACCGGCGACCTTCTTCATGGTCGGGCGCAACCTGGCCGCGCACTCCGACCTGGTGCGCGGCCGGCTCGACCGGCACGAGGTGGGCAACCACAGCTGGTCCCACCCCGACTTCGCGACGTTGGACGCCGCCAAGGTGAAGGAGCAGATCGGCCGCGCGCACGACACCATCAAGTCACTGACAGGCCGGGACACCTCGCTGCTGCGGCCGCCGTACGGGCACGTCGGCGGCTCGACGCTGCTGGCCGCGAACGACTGCGGGTACCAGGTGGTGCTGTGGTCGCACCAGATGCATGAGTCGGCGTACGTCAAGGACCCCGCGGGCCAGGCAAGGGAGATCGTGGACAACGTGCAGCCGGGCCAGATCGTGCTCGCGCACGACGTGGGCGCAAGCGACCGGCTGGTCGCCCTGCGGCAGCTCGGCGCGATGTTCGACGGGCTCCGCAAGCGCGGCTTCCGGTTCGTTACGGTCAGCGAGTTGCTGGCGTTGGGCAAGCCGGGCAAGATCGGATCGTGACGATCACTCGGATACTGGGGCGCAGCGGGATGGATCGCGCCGGAGTGGCTGTCCTACTTCGCCGACGGTCGCCCGTCGCCGGAGTGGCTGGCCCGGGTGGCCGCGGTACGGGAGATCCTGACCAGCGGCGGCCGGACCCTGGCCCAGGGCCCGGTGGGCTGGCTGTGGGCGCGCAGCCGCCGGACAGTACCGATTCCCGGCTGCCGTACCGTCGCCCAGGTGGAGGAGAACGGAGCGTTGGCCCCCGGTCCGCTCACGGCGAGCAGGTGAACGAGATCGCCCACCTGCTCGACCGGTGACCGGGCTCAGCCGTGCGAGGCGGCATGCTCCTTCTTGACCTGGTCGGCCAGGTGCGCGGGCATCGGCTCGTACCGGGCGAACTCGCGGCGGAACGTGCCGGTACCCGAGGTCATCGCGCGTAGCTCGACCGCGTAGCGCACCAGGTCGGTCGCTGGTACCTCGGCGTGCACGACGGTCTTGTCGGTACCGCTGTCGTCCGGCGTGGTGCCCAGTACGCGGCCCCGCCGTCCGGACAGGTCGCTCATCACGGCCCCGACGAAGCTGTCGGGTACCCGGATGAACACCTCGTCCACCGGCTCCAGCAGCGACATCTGGCCCTTCTCCGCGGCCTCCTTCAACGCCAGGCTGCCCGCCGTCTGGAACGCCGCGTCGGAGGAGTCCACCGAGTGCGCCTTGCCGTCGAACAGGGTCACCCGCAGGTCGACCACCGGGTATCCGGCGACGATGCCGCGCTCCATCTGGAACCGCACGCCCTTCTCCACGCTCGGGATGTAGTTGTTCGGCACCGCGCCGCCGACCACCTTGTCCACGAACTCGAAGCCCGACCCGCGCGGCAGCGGCTCCACCTCGATGTCGCACACCGCGTACTGGCCGTGCCCGCCGGACTGCTTGACGTGCCGGCCGTGGCCCTTGGACGGGGCACCGAAGGTCTCCCGCAGGGCCACCCGCACCGGCTCGGTGTCCAGCTCCACGCCGCCGGCGCGCAGCCGGTCGAGTACCACGTCGGCGTGCGCCTCGCCCATGCACCACAGCACGAGCTGGTGGGTCTCCGGGTTGCGCTCGAGCCGCAGCGTCGGGTCGCCCGCCACCAGCCGGCCCAGGTTCTTGGCCAGTGCGTCCTCGTCGGAGCGGGTCTTCGCGACGATCGCCACCGGCAGCAGGGGCTCGGGCATGTCCCACGGTGCGATGAGCACCGGGTCGTCCTTGCCGGAGATGGTGTCGCCGGTCTCCGCGCTGCTCGACTTGGTCAGCGCGCAGATGTCGCCGGCGATGCAGTAGGGCACCTCGCGGACGGCCGAGCCCAGCGGGGAGTAGATGTGCGCGATCCGCTCGTCGGCGTCGTGGTCGGCGTGGCCGCGGGCCTCCATGCCGTGCCCGGAGATGTGCACCGCGCTCTCCGGTCGCAGCGTGCCGGAGAAGACCCGGACCAGGGACACCCGGCCGACGTACGGGTCGACGGTGGTCTTCACGACCTCGGCGACGAGGGGACCGTTGGCGTCGCAGGACAGCGGGGCACGCGGGTCGCCGGACACCGAGGTCACCGGCGGCACGCTGTGCTCCAGAGGCGAGGGGAAGGCGCTGGTCAGGATCTCCAGCAGGGCGTCCAGGCCGACCCTGGTGTCCGCGCAGACGGGGATGACCGGGTAGAACGAGCCGTTGGCGACGGCCTTCTCCAGGTCCTCGACGATGACCGAGGTCTCGATCTGCTCGCCGGCCAGGTACCGGTCCATCAGCGTCTCGTCCTCGCTCTCCGCGATGATCCCCTCCAGGAGTTCACCGCGGGAGTCCTCAATCGCCGGCAGGTGCTCGGCGTCGGGCTCGCGCATCTGCGGCGGGTACCCGGCCGAGTAGTCGAAGACGCGCTGCGAGATGAGCCCGATCAGCCCCACGACGGACTCGCCGTCGTCGCCGTGCATCGGCAGGTACAGCGGAAGGACGTTATCCCCGAACACGCGCTGGCACAGGGCGAGGGTCTCGTCGAAGTCCGCGCGCTGGTGGTCAAGGCGGGTCACCGCCACCGCCCTGGGCATGCCGACCGCGGCGCACTCCTCCCAGAGGGCGGCGGTCGCGGCGTCCATGCCGTCGACGGCGGAGACCACGAACAGAGCCGCGTCGGCGGCGCGCAAACCGGCGCGCAGCTCGCCGACGAAGTCCGCGTACCCCGGGGTGTCGAGCAGATTGACCTTGATGCCGTCGTGGAGCAGCGGCGCGCAGGACAGGCTCACCGAGCGCTGCTGCCGTACCGCCGCGGGGTCGTAGTCACTGACCGTGGTGCCCTCGGTGACCGAGCCTGCCCGGCCGATCGTGCCGGTGGCCGCGAGCAACGCCTCCACCAGAGTCGTCTTGCCCGCGCCCGAGTGCCCGACGAGCACCACGTTGCGTACCCTGCCGGGCTCTTCCACCACCGGCGCGGGGCCGGTGA
>CAZYCD010000068.1:0-20568 GCA_964645345.1 uncultured Micromonosporaceae bacterium | reverse complement strand
GCCGTGATCGCGGCGGGTGTCACCACCGGTGTCGCGCTCGCCGCGACCCCGTCCGGGGTGCTGTGGGAAGGCCTGACCAGCAAGGGAACGTCGGTGTTCCAAGGGCTGGAAGAAGCGCCCGGCACCATCACCGTCGTCAACGACCCGACCTACGGGGCCGTATGGCAGTACCAGACCCACGCGAACGCCGACGGTACGAAGTCGCGGTGTGAGAGCCGCGGTACAACGGGCCTCACCTTCAACAACGCCCAGCTCGGCAAGACGTTCTACGTCGGCTGGCGGGCGAAGTGGAACGTGAACATCACGCCCGGCGCCTGGACCTCCTTCTTCCAGTTCCACAACGGTGGAGCGACCGGTATCAGCCAGGACATGACCATCAAGACCCTGGGCAACGGCAGGCTCTCCCTGCAGCAGACCGGAGCAAGCCCTGCCGCGCCCGGTGGCCTCCTCTGGAATGTGCCCTTTACCAACGGCGTATGGCACAGCTTCGTGATCGGCTTCAACTTCACGCGCAACAACACGGGATGGGTCGAGCTCTGGTACGACGGCGTACAGCAGAGGTTCGTCAACGGCTCCACGCTCTGGCACGGCTCGCTGCTGCAATCCATCGCCACCGTCTCGAACATGAAGTGGGGCGTCTACCGCTCCGGCGCAAACCGGGCTCCCGGCCCGCAAACGGAATGGGTGCGCGACCCGAAGATCGCCACCAGCTACGCCGCGGCGGCGCCAGCGTAGCCGGCACCGGTCTGCGGGCGCTCACCCGCCGCGACCCGCACGAAGAACCCATCGCAACCTTGGCTCCCCCGCAGGGGTGACCCTGCGGGGGAGCGAGCCGGGCAGGGCCACGGCTCGACACCGTCACCGATCCAGGGACGCGACAGCATCCCTGGATCGGTTGTCCGTTGCCCAGGCGCAGATGGCGGCGAGCGGTTCCTGCAGGGTCTTGCCCAGCGGGGTCAACGTGTACTCGACGTGCTGCGGCGGCGTCTCCTTCAGTACCCGTCGCTGCACCAGCCCGTCGCGCTCCATGTCGCGCAGCGTCTCGGTCAGCACCTTCTGGGTGATCCCGGCGACCCGGCGACGTAGCTCGGCGTGTCGTTGAGGACCGGCGAGCAGCGCGTAGATGAGCAGAACCCGCCACTTCGAGGCGAGCCGCTCGAGCGCCTGACGCGTCGTGCAGCCCTCCTCGAGCACGTCCGGAACGACCAGCGACATGAGCACCCCCGAGGAATCGGACAGCGCCGGGGGAGCCCGTCGAAGGGCACCGCAAAGTGCCTTCTGCCCGACGGGCGCCGCGCGGCCTAGCGTCGAACCAACGATAGACGCTGAGAGGAACACGGCCGCCATGTCCGACCGCACGTCCCGGTACCGCATTCACACGTACACCGCCGCCGAGGCTGGTCTGTTCGTCAACAGCTATCTGGTCGAGACGACCGACGGCGTGGTGCTCGTCGACGCGAACCTGCTGCTGTCCGACGTCCGCGCCCTTGCCGCCCGTCTGGCGGCGCTGCGCAAGCCACTGCTCGGCGTGTTCGTCACGCACGCGCATCCGGATCACTTCAACGGCCTGCCCGTGCTCGCCGGCGACGAGGTGCCGGTGTACGCGACGGCCGAGGTCGCCGACACGATCGCGCGGATCGCCGACGCGAAACGGGCGCAGTGGCAGCCGGTGTACGGCGACGAGTGGCCCGACCGGCACCGGGTTCCGGACCGGCGACTGTCCGACGGTCAGGTGGTGGAGCTCGCCGGCCTGCGCTTCACCGTCCACACCGTCGGGGCGGCGGAGAGCCATGCCGACTCGTACATCACGCTCGACGACCGGGTGTTCATCGGCGACCTGTCCTTCCACGGCACCCACCCGTACACCGCGGACGGGCACACCGGCAGCTGGCTCACGGCACTGGACACGCTCGCCGGTTCGCTCGACGGCGCCACGCTGTACCCGGGTCACGGCGCCCCGGGCGACGTCGGCATGCTGGCCGACCAGCGGCGCTACCTGATGATGTACCGAGAGACGGTTGGCCGCCTCGCCGCCGGGGCGCCGAGGCTCACCGACGGGCAACGCGAGGAGCTCACCGCGGTGATGACCCGGTTCCTGCCCGGCGCGCCGCTGACCTGGATGATCGGCCTCGGCGCGGATCCCGTCGCCGCGGAACTGGCGGCCGAAATGACCGGCGGCGGCACAAGGCCCACTGAGGCGGTGCCGAGGTGAACCTCGAGCGGGTGACGTTCATCGCCGACGGCGTCACGCTGGTGGGCAACCTCGCCGTGGCCGCCGCCGGAGCGCCTGCTGTCGCTCTGACCGGGCCGTTCACCGGCGTCAAGGAACAGGTCGTCGGCGCGTACGCCGCGCTTTTGCACGAGCGTGGTCTGACCACACTCGCCTTCGACCACCGCGGGTTCGGCGAGAGCGGCGGGCGTCGCGCGCACGAGGACAGCCAGGGCAAGCTCAGCGACCTACGCGCGGCGGTGAGCCTGCTCACCGCGCACCCGGCCGTTGATGCCGACCGAGTGGCGGTCGTCGGGATCTGTCTCGGCGGTGGCTACGCGGTCCGCGCGGCCGCCGCCGATCCGAGAATCCGCGCGGTCGTGGGCATTGCCGGTGGGTACAACAGCCCCGTCCAGGTCAGCGCGCGCGACCCCGACGGCTATCGCCGAGCACTCGCCTCGTTCATCGAGCGCTACGACGACGAGCTTCCCGCGGTCGCCCCCGACGGCGGTCTCGCGGCAATGAGCGGCGACGAGCCGTTCGCCTACTACGGCACTCAGCGTTCGGCGGCGCCGCATTGGGAAAACCGGGTCACCTACGGTTCGCTGCACGCGCTCATGACCTTCGACGCCCTCGGTGCGGCCCCGTTGCTCGCCGCAACCCCGCTGTTGGTCGTACACGGCCGCGCCGACGCCTACTGCGCGCCGGACCTGGCCGACTCGCTCTACACCAACGCCACGGGACCGAAGGAGATTTGCTGGCTCGACGCCAAGCAACACATCGACCTCTACGACGCAGAGCCGTACGTCAGCCAGGCGGCCGACGCGACCTCGACCTTCCTGCACCATCACCTCGGCGCCCGCACGCCCACGTCCGCCGCCCACGGGTGACCCACCGGAGCCGGCGGTTGGCTGTCTTGCGTGATCGCCGCGCCGTGCGGTTCCTCGCGGGTAGACGTCGGTGTCACGGGTGATGGCCGCTCGGGGTCATGACGGCGCAAAATCCGGCCCGACCCCTGACGCGCCGGCGCGTCGAGTGACGCTATCCAAGGCCGCACCCTGGAGCGGGTCGATTGGAACGCGGAGCTTGTGCGCGGGGATCTCGGGGAGGCCGTTCAGCAGCTCAAGCGGGAGCCTGGTAAGGGACTGTTCGTGGGAGGTGTGCGGCTCCCTCTTGCATTGGCGGAGCTGGGGTTGATCGATGAGTACGAGTTGGTGGTGCAGCCGGCGCTCGTGGGCCACGGGCCGACGTTGTTCGCGGGGCTGTCGAAGCGCGTCGATCTGAAGCTGGTGGGCCGGCTGGAGTTCGGCTCGGGAGCGGTGGCGATGCGGTATGAGCCCAGAAGGTAGGCATCGCGCTTGTCCAGCTCGGCAAGATCCGTTGCGATCAGTTCCAGTTGACCCGTGACAACTCCGGCGAGACGATCTTTCCGGGATCCGAGTGAGGGCTGCTGCCTTACGCCACCGGCGAAGGGCGCGGCGTCCTACATAGGGCTGTGGGCGGGAGTCCTTCGGCGCTTCGAGCACTCGGCCGGCGGGGACGACGGCGGTGATGATGATCAATCAGAGGGGCGGCGTCATGTCCGGTGTGCAGTTGTACGACACCATCGGAGCGACCTACACCGTGACCCGGCGCACTGAACCGCGCATCGCTTGGCAGGTCCGGGCTGCGCTCGGGGATGCGCGGACGGTGCTGAACGTGGGGGCGGGCACCGGGTCCTACGAGCCCACCGACAGCGACGTCCTCGCGGTCGAACCCTCTGCGGTCATGCGTGCGCAGCGTCCCGCAGGCGCAGCGCCGTGCGTGGCGGCCGCCGCGGAAAACCTTCCGTTCGCGGACCAGTCCTTCGACGCCGCGCTGGCCTTTGCCACTATCCATCACTGGCAGGATCCGATTGCCGGTCTGCGCGAGATGAGGCGGGTGGCTCGCCGCGTGGTGGTGTTCACGCACGACACCGTTGACGGCGAATGGCGTGATCGGTTCTGGCTGACTCGGGACTACCTGCCGGAGGTCGGGGACCTTCTGGTGGGCCGTCCTTCGCTGACCGAGCTTGCCCGCGCGATCGGCGCCCGGACAGAGCCGGTGCTCATCCCGTGGGACTGCGCGGACGGCTTCTTCGAGGCCTACTGGCGCCGGCCGGAGGCGTACCTGGACGTGAACGTCCGTCGCGGGATGTCCGTGTGGGCCAAGGTCGGGCCGGACGCCGAGCAGAGGGCGGTGCAACGCCTGCGTGATGACCTCGCCTCGGGTCGCTGGGCAGAACGCAACCGCGAACTCGCCGGTCTCGACGCCGCCGAGCTTGGCCTTCGGCTACTTGTCGGCTGAACCCGCGAGCCGGCGAGGCTGCGGACCATCCTCCGCCGACCGTGGCTGTACAGTCCTGCGGCCGCACTCTATCCGGCAGCGGCGCGGCACCTCGCGGCGCCGCACGTTACGGCGGCACCGTCCCCGTGGCGCTTCTCGGCATTGCGCGGGGACTCGAAAGTGCTCGTACTGTGAATGCCGTCGCGTGCCGGTCGGGGTGTCGCTACCGTGCTCCGGTGCAGCTTCGAGATTTTGCTGAGGCGGACTGGCCGCAGGTGTGGACCATCGTGCGTGAGGTTGTCCGGGCGCAGGAGACGTTTGCGTACGACCCGGAGATGGCCGAGGTCTCCTGAGGGCCGACTCCTTCGCCTCGTTGGCGTGATTCTCCTGACGGCCGGTCGGCTCGCGCGACCCGGTTCGGTGACCAGCTACCGCCGTTTCAGTGCCACGTGGGCACCCGCCGACTCAATGCCGCCAGCAGCTACCACGAACAGCACCTGGGAACTTGACGTAGCGGTGTAACCAAACCAATGGCCCAAGCCATCGCCTGCCGGCGCCAGGGTCGGCGCGTCATCCATCTCAGGATCGAGGCCGTCGAAGGCGCCTCCTCCGCAGGATGCACCTTGCGGCCGGCTTCCCGATGGCAGGGATGAGTGCTGGTTCGATATTGGGACCGACGACGCCGGCCCGTGCGATTTCTAGCGTGTTCAGCGAAAGGGTGATTGCTCGAGAGGTTCGATGAATTCGGAAAGGACGGCCCGCGATGATCGAAGCCCGCGGACTCACCAAACGCTACGGCGACAAGCTGGCGGTCGATGACCTCAGTTTCACTGTAAGACCCGGACAGGTGACCGGCTTCCTCGGCCCGAACGGTGCCGGCAAGTCCACCACCATGCGACTGATCCTCGGACTGGACCGGCCGACATCCGGCACGGCCACGGTCAACGGGGCGTCCTACGTGTCGGCACCCGCTCCGGCACGAGCGGTGGGCGCGCTGCTGGACGCCAAGGGCGTGCACCGCGGTCGTACCGGCTACTCCCACCTACTCGCCCTGGCCGCTGCGGGCCGGCTCCCGCGTCGCCGCGTCGACGAGGTGCTGGACATGGTGGGCCTCTCGTCGGTCGCGCACAAGCGTGCCGGCGGCTTCTCCCTCGGCATGGGGCAGCGGCTGGGCATCGCGACCGCACTGCTCGGCGACCCCGACGTGCTGATCCTCGACGAACCGGTCAACGGGCTGGACCCCGAGGGCATCCAGTGGATCCGTACCCTGATGCGCTCGCTGGCCGCCGAAGGTCGCACCGTCTTCCTGTCCTCACACCTGATGAGCGAGATGCAGGACACGGCCGAGCACCTGATCATCATCGGCCGCGGCCGGCTCATCGCCGATACCTCGATGGCCGACTTCCTGGCGCGCAGCTCAGAGAACGCGATCCTCGTCCGGTCCCCGCACGCCGCCGACCTGATCCCGCTCCTACTGCAGGCCGGCGCGTCGGTCAGCCAGGACCTGACCGACGGCCCGGTGACCGTGCGCGGGCTGTCCGCCGAGGAGATCGGGTCGCTGGCCGGACGCCACGGCCTGTGGCTGTACGAGCTGGCCACGCAGCGCGTCTCGCTCGAGGCCGCATTCATGGAACTGACCGCCGACGCTGTGGAGTACCGCGTCCCCGCCGAAACAGGAAAGGCCTCATGATGTCTTCCGCCACTGTCTCCGTCCTCGGTCCCGTCCACCGGACCACCTTCCTCGATGCTGTCCGCTTCGAATGGATCAAGATGCGGACGGTGCGCGCCTCGCTGGGGTCCCTGCTGGCCGCGGCGGCGCTGATGCTCGGCATCGGGCTGATCGGCGCCAATCAGGTGAAGGCCGGTGCCGATGCCGCGACGGCCCTTCAGGACCTCATGAGCGGTTTGCTGTTCGGTCAGGTGGCGATGTGCGCCTTCGGAGCGATGGCCGCGACCGGCGAGTACGCGACGGGCACCATGGCCACCACCTTCACCGCGGTACCGGACCGCACCCGCCTGCTGGCTGCGAAGACACTGGTGGTGTGGGTCGTCGCGACCGTCGCCGGCGTACTCAACAGCGTGGCCGCGTTCTTCACCGGCACGGCCGCGCTCCCCGCCGGGGTGGCCCACCCGTCGCTCGCCAGCGCCGCCGTCGCTCGTGCGGTCTTCGGCCTCGGCGTCTACCTGGGTTTGCTCGCGGTCTTCGCGCTGGCCATCGGCCTGCTTCTGCGCTCCTCCGCCGGAGCGATCACTGTCGCCACGACGATCACGGTAGCGGTACCGATCGCCCTGCTGAGCACCGGCTCACTCGGCAGGCGCCTGGACGAATGGTGGCCGACCGAGGCCGGCCGTCAAATCGTCAACATCGGCCCCACACACGGGACCCTCCCGCCGCTGGTTGGCCCGGCCTACTTCACCGCCGTCGCCCTGGTTGCCCTGATCGCCGCGGCGGCGCTGGTGAACCGGCGTGACGCATGACCGCAAATCACGCACAGGTGCCCCGGGCCGCCAACGGCCCGGGGCACCAGGAGGTCAGCGCGCACGTGCCGGGCGTCCTGGTGTCCGGCCCGACCCGTCACTGCGGGCTGCGCCGCGGCGGGCCGCTGATCTACAGTGACCACGGGCTCGCGGGATATGGGCGGTGGCTGATGCCGGTGTCGGCACGGATGCGTAGCCTTGCCGCGGACCTGCTCCTGGCGGCCGGCCTCACCGCGCTGTCCCTGGCGTCCGCGCACGGCGACCGCGTCCGCGGTGCGCACGTGCCCGTGCTCGCCTACCCGCTGATTCTCGGCTTCCTGCCCGCGATCGCGCTGCGGCGTCGCTGGCCGGGCAGTGCCTTCACGGTGATGGCGGTGGCTCAGGCCGGACTCGTCGTGCTCAGCACGCAGCCCAGTGCCAACGTGCTCGCCTGGTTGGTGACGCCCTACAGCGTGGCCGTGTACGCCACCCGCCGGGTCCAGCTGACCATCGCCGCCGGTACCGGCGGCGCGCTCGTGCTGCTCGGGCTGCCGCTGGGCCACGGTTGGGCGCAGCGGAGCAACGCCATCGAGCTGATCGTCATCGGCGCCGGCGCGTGGCTGGCCGGCACGGTGGTGCGGTCCCGCCGCGCCGCCGCCGAGGAGGTACGGCAACGCGCACACCGGCTGGAGCGTGAGCGGGAGGAGCACGCCAGGCAGGTGGCCGCGCAGGAACGGCTGCGCATCGCCCGGGAGCTGCACGACATCGTCGCGCACAAGCTCAGCATCGTCGTCGTGCAGGCGCAGGCGGCCCAGCGCGTGGCCGACCCCGTGCGAGCGACCGGGCTGATGGCCACCGTCGAGGAGACCGGTCGCAGCGCCCTGGAGGAGATGCGGCGACTGCTCGGCGTCCTGCGCCCGTCCTCCGAGGAGCCGGAGGCTGCGCCCGGGCAGCCGCTGCCCGGGCTGGCCGCGCTTGACCCGCTGCTCGACCAGGTCCGTGCCGCCGGACTGCCGGTCACCCTGACCCGCTCGGGCGTCCCCGTCCCGCTGCCGGACGCTGTCGACCTGTCGGCGTACCGGATCGTGCAGGAGGCGCTCACCAACACGCTCAAGCACGCCGGGCCGGCGCAGGCGTCCGTCCATCTGCACTACGGTTCCGACCGGGTGGACGTCACGGTGGCCGACGACGGCCGGGGGGCGCCGGCGTCGGTACCCGGCTCCGGGCACGGGTTGACCGGAATGCAGGAACGCGCCGCGCTGCTCGGAGGCGCACTGGAGGCCGGGCCGCAACCGTCCGGCGGCTTCCGCGTGCATGTCACACTGCCCATCCCGACACCGGAGATCCCATGACAATCCGTGTGCTGCTCGCCGACGACCAGGAGCTGCTGAGGACCGGGTTCCGGTTGATCCTGGAGGCGGAACCGGACATCGAGGTCGTCGGCGAGGCCGTCGACGGGGCGGACGCCGTGCGCATCGCCGCGCGGGTCAGGCCCGACGTGGCACTCATGGACATCCGAATGCCGGTGATGGACGGTATCACCGCCACCGAGAGGCTGACCGCATTGTCTGCCGACATCCGGGTACTCATCCTCACCACCTTCCACTTGGACGAGTACGTCATGAACGCGCTTCGCGCCGGCGCCGCCGGGTTCCTGCTGAAGGACGTGCGCGCGGCCGACCTCGTCCAGGCGGTACGGGTCGTGGCCGCGGGTGACGCGGTGGTGGCGCCGTCGGTGACCCGGCGGCTGCTGGAGCGCTTCGCCCGGCTCCCCGCGGAGACCACCGACGCACCCGTCGACCTTCGTGGGCTGACCGAGCGCGAGGTGGACGTCGTACGCCTGGTCGCGCGCGGGCTGTCCAACCAGGAGATCGCCGCCTCGCTCGTGGTGACCGAGACCACGGTGAAGACCCATGTCCACAATGCGCTGACGAAGCTCAACCTGCGCGACCGGGTCCAGCTCGCCGTCTTCGCCTACGACTCAGGCCTGGTGCGCCCGCAATCCGCATAGGCGCGCCCCCGGCAGTTCCTCATGGAGGTCGGGTCACCCGGACGAGTCACGTTCGCCGGCACTTCGGCGTACACCTGAGCAGTTCCAGATAACCGGCCTATGTTGATCGGGTGACGTCGTCCTTCGAGGCGCAGCTGCGGGCCGTCTCGTTGCGCGTGACACGGCCCCGGTTGGCAGTGCTCGCCGCGCTGCGCGACCACCCGCACGTCGACACCGACACGGTGATCTCACTGGTACGGACCGAACTCCCCACGGTCTCCCACCAGGCGGTGTACGACGTGCTGCGTGCGCTCACCGATACCGGCTTGGTGCGGCGCATCGAACCCGCGGGAGTGACCGCCCGCTACGAGAGCCGGGTCGGCGACAACCACCATCACCTCGTGTGCCGCTCGTGCGGCGCGATCGCCGACGTCGAATGCTCCGTCGGCCACGCCCCCTGTCTCACTGCCTCCCATGAACACGGTTACGTGGTGGACGAGGCGGAGGTCGTCTACTGGGGCACCTGCCCTGACTGCGACCAACCGCAGTCTCCGAAGAACCGCCAGTCGGAAGGAAAGAAATGAGCGGCAGCCAGGACAACGCCCCGTCCAGCGCGCAGGGCGTGGAGCAGAAGGCGGCGGCCGGTTGCCCGGTCGCGCCGGACTCGGTAACCGCGCACGGCAGCGAGAGCGAGAACCCGGCGATCGACTCGCCCACCACGAAGACCGGTGGTCGTCCACGCACCAACTGGGACTGGTGGCCCAACCAGCTCGACCTCTCCGTCCTGCGGGCCCACTCGTCCAAGGGCAACCCGCTGGGGGAGGGCTTCAGCTACGCCAAGGAGTTTCAGAAGCTCGACGTCGAGGCGCTCAAGCACGACATCATCGAGGTCCTCACCGCCTCGCAGGACTGGTGGCCGGCCGACTTCGGCCACTACGGCGGACTCATGATCCGGATGAGCTGGCACGCCGCGGGCACGTACCGCATCCACGACGGTCGCGGGGGTGCCGGCCAGGGCGGCCAGCGGTTCGCCCCCCTCAACAGCTGGCCGGACAACGCCAACCTCGACAAGGCCCGCCGGCTGCTGTGGCCGGTCAAGCAGAAGCACGGTCAGAAGATCTCCTGGGCCGACCTGCTCGTGCTCGCCGGCAACGTCGCCCTGGAGTCGATGGGCTTCAAGACCTTCGGCTTCGGCTTCGGTCGTGAGGACATCTGGGAGCCGGAGGAGGTCTTCTGGGGCCCGGAGGACGCCTGGCTCGGCGACGAGCGTTACGTCTCCGGCAGCCAGATGGTGCCGAACCTCGGCGCGACGGAGATGGGACTCATCTACGTCAACCCGGAGGGCCCGCGCGGCAACGCCGACCCCGCCGCGGCGGCGCACTTCATCCGGGAGACTTTTGCCCGGATGGCGATGAACGACGAGGAGACCGTCGCGCTCATTGCCGGCGGCCACACCTTCGGCAAGGCCCACGGTGCGGGGGTCGCCGATGACCACGTGGGCCCGGAGCCTGAGGGCGCTCCGCTGGAGGCGCAGGGCATGGGCTGGCTGAGCAGCTTCGGCAGCGGCAAGGGCGGCGACACGATCACCTCCGGCCTCGAGGTGACCTGGACTGATCGGCCGACCCAGTGGAGCAACCGTTTCTTGGAGATCCTCTTCGGGTACGAGTGGGAGCTCACCACGAGCCCGGGTGGCGCGAAGCAGTGGGTCGCCAAGGACGCCGAGGAAACCATCCCGGACGCGCACGACCCGTCGAAGAAGCACAAGCCGACGATGCTCACGACCGACCTGTCGCTGCGGGTCGACCCGGCGTACGAGAAGATCTCCCGCCGCTTCCTTGAGAACCCCGACGAGTTCGCGCTGGCCTTCGCCAAGGCCTGGTACAAGCTGCTGCACCGTGACATGGGTCCGGTCAGCCGCTTCCTCGGGCCGTGGGTCGCGACGCCGCAGCTGTGGCAGGACCCGGTGCCGGTCGTCGACCACGAACTCGTGGGTGACGCCGACGTCGCCGCCCTCAAGGCCAAGGTCCTGGAGTCCGGCCTCACGACCGCTCAGCTAGTCGCCACGGCCTGGGCCTCCGCGGCGAGCTTCCGGTCCACCGACAAGCGCGGCGGGGCCAACGGCGGCCGGCTGCGTCTCGAGCCGCAGCGCAGCTGGGAGGTCAACCAGCCGGAGCAGCTCGCGACGGTCCTGGCGACCCTTGAGGGCGTGCAGCGTGAGTTCAACGAGGCCGGCGGGGCGAAGGTCTCGCTTGCCGACCTGATCGTGCTGGCCGGCTCGGCCGCTGTCGAGAAGGCGGCGCGCGACGGCGGCGTCGAGGTGACCGTACCGTTCCGCCCGGGCCGCACCGACGCCATCCAGGACCAGACCGACGTCGAATCCTTCCGGGTCCTTGAGCCGCGGGCCGACGGGTTCCGCAACTACCTGCGCCCGGGCGAGAAGCTCCAGCCCGAGGTGCTGCTCGTCGACCGCGCCTACATGCTCAACCTGACCGCGCCCGAAATGACCGTCCTCGTCGGCGGCCTGCGCGCCCTCGGCGCCAACGCCGGGGGTACCCGCCACGGCGTCCTGACCGACCGACCCGGCGTGCTCAGCAACGACTTCTTCATCAACCTGCTGTCCCCCGGCACCCGGTGGAGGGCGTCGGAATCCGACGAGCACGTGTACGAGATCCGCGATGTGTCCAGCGACGAGGTGAAGTGGACCGCTACCGCGGTCGACCTCGTCTTCGGCTCCAACTCGCAGTTGCGGGCCCTCGCGGAGGTCTACGCCAGCCAGGACGCCCGCGAGAAGTTCGTGGCCGACTTCGTCGCGGCCTGGACGAAGGTCATGGAACTCGACCGGTTCGACCTCGCCTGATCCGATCTCCAGGGACGTCGGGAATCGTATGTCGGCCGTCATCGGGCTCGGGCTTGCCGGGCCGGGGGAGCGCGGACGTCGTCAGGCTTCGGCGATCACGAGGTAGAACGTGAAGCCTGCAACAACCGGGCCAGCCGCGAGGCGCTGGACCCACGCCTCCGCGTCTGCCTCAACAAGCCTCCCCGCCAGAACCGCACGACCAGCGTTACGCCGGAGGCCGAGGATCCGATCTGCGGTGTCGAAGTCACGGAAAAGCACGGCGATCGGATCGACGGATCGCACCCGTAGGCCTACATGGGTACATAGGCGTACCAACTGGCGGCCGATCGTCGCGTTGCGCACCTGGCCGGCCAGGAAGTCGGCGAAGCGACGGCTTGTCTGGATGTCTTCGTCGGCGACAGCGACCGTGTCCCAGTCTGGCTCAGCGATGCCAAACAAGCCGCCCGGCCGCAGCACTCGACGCGCCTCGGCAATCGCGCGGGCCGGATCCAGCACATGCTGTAGAACCCGATCCGCCCGGGCGCGCTCGACACTGCCGGCGCGTAACGGAAGTTCATGGAGGTCGCCCACATGCAGGTCGACGTTTGGCCGGTCAGCGAGCCGGCGGCGTGCCTCCTGCAGCATCCGCGGCTCGCGGTCGACGCCAATCACGCTGCCGTCGATACCAACCGCGTCAGCCAGCCGCCGCAGATCGGTGCCCGGGCCGCAGCCGAGGTCGACTGCCGTCTGCCCTGGCCGCACGTCAAGCGCGGTGCCCAAGCGCTGCTTGTATTCCAAACCAACCGCTGTGCCAGCGGCGCTGTCCATATAGGTGATCTGATCCGGCGCGCCCGTCGCCGCGATGAGGTGACCCACTCGTCAACCAAAGCACACAACGAAGGCTGATTGGTGAAGACGCAGTGCAGATCCGGGCCGATCGCGGTGCGAAACCGATGATCTTGGAGCGATGCTCGTCCGGTAGTGCAGGCACGTGCCGACGTGATCGATGCTCGTGCCCAACGGCATGTAGGCTCAGGGTTTCTCGTCGACGAACGGAGGGAAGTCGGGGAACTCGCGGCGCAACGCCTCGTAGAAGCCCAGGATGCGAGGGTCGAGTTCCGCCCTCGGGGTGCCGGTCAGAAAGGCATCGATCGGCTTGCCGGCGTACCTCATCCGCAGTGCCGGTGCATGGCAGGCGCGGCCGGCCGGCTTCCCGCCCTGCCCATCGTTCGCCATTACTTCCGCACCTGGAACCGATGACGGCACCCGCACCGCCCTACATGGCGGCCTGCGCGAGCACCGCCAGGCCGAGGGTCGGGCTGTCGTACCATCCGAACCCGGCATTGCCGAGGTGACCCTGCTCTACGTCATGGTCCACGGTGGATCGTCCGGCAGCGGCAAGGGCGCGACGCGCACCGATTGGGTACCGGCCGCGCCTACGGGACCATCGTCTGGGTGAGGATGATCGCTCCGATGGCGATCAGGATGATGGGTACCCACCGGTGGCTGAGCCGGCGGACCGCGGTCATGGCGCTGAGGCGGGAGCTTAGCCAGGCGGCGGCCAGGCACCAGAGGCCGATCATCGCGACGAAGACGATGAGCGTGACGGCGACCTCGGTTTTGTGCAGGTGGCGGAACAGCGGTGTGTAGATGGTGAGGTTGTCGGCTCCGTTGATGACGGCCACCGCGGCGACTCCGCCTAGACCGGCCGCCAGTGAGGCGGGCGGGTGGTTGTTGGGCGCGTTGTGGCGCATCGCGCCGACCAGCCTCCACAGACCCAGCGCCAGGGGGACGAGGCCGAGCAGCCCGACAAACCGGGTCGGCACGACGACCAGGCCGACGGCCGCCGCCGCCGCGGAGGCGACCAGGACTGCGATGCCGACCGTCTGACCGGCCACCACCTGCCACGGCCGCAGCCGACCATCGGTCCGGGAGACCAGGAAGAGGAAGCTGAGTACCACCAAGTCGTCCACGTTCGTGGCGGCGAACACCACGACCGCCGTCGCGATCGTCGCCAGCAGAGGCTCCATCGTCGCTGAGCTTAACGAGATCGTCCAAGGCCTGGGCTCATGACGAGGCGAGCGCGTATCGCGGTGTCGCCAGTAGACTCCCGGGAGTGCCTGCCAGAACCCGCCCAAACCCAGGCCCGCCGCGCCCCGGTCACGCCAGTTCGTCGAATGGGAATGGCAGACGACCACCCTCGCTGACGGTGTATCGCCGGCGGCTCTCGGCGCCCACGGTCGGAAGCTCGCGGCAGGTGTGACCGTTCCGCCCCTACGAGTCGGCAGGCCACCCACCCTCCCGGCCGACCGAGACTTTCCTACCACCGGAAGGCCCCATGACCACCGTGAGCCGCCTAGCAGATCTGCCGGAGCGCCCGGCGAGCAGCGCCGACGAACAGGTGGGCGTGAACGGTGCGATCGCGGCGGCGCTGACTCGGATCGTGGGCTCGATGCCCACCCTCTACGTCGTGCTCGCGATCGTCGGTGGATGGATGGCGCTGGCCACTTGGGGGCCGCTGCGCCGCATCGACCCGTTCCCGTTCCCGTTCCTGCTGTTCCTGAACAACGTGGTACAGCTTGTGCTGTGTCTGGTGATCCTGGTCGGTCAGCGAGTCCTGGGTCTGGCCGCCGACCGCAGGGCCGTGCAGACCTACGAGCACGCCGAGGCGATCTTCGCCCAGGTCGCTGACCTTCAGGAGCATCTCGACCGGCAGGACCGCACCCTCAGCCGCGGGGTCAGCCTTCTGCAGACCAGCCCGCACCCCTGGATCCGGCGCCACCGGGTCCAGCCGCCGCCCCAGGCCGTCGACCAGGCAGTCAGCGTCAACGGGCGGATCGCCGCCTGGCTGACAGCTCGACTGGGCAGCATGTGGGCGTTCTACGTCGCGGTTGGTACCCAGGTGGTGTGGATCGGCCTGGCCGAGGCCCGGCTGCAGAGGCTCGATCCCTACCCGTTCGCGTTCATGACTTTCCTGTCCACCCTCGCTCAACTCGTTTTCATGGTCGTGATCATGGTGGGTCAGGACGTCGTGGGGCGCGCTGCCGACCGCCGCTCCGAGCAAACATTCCTGGACGCCGAGGCCATCCTGCACGAATGCCGGCGGATGAAGGCGCGCCTGACCGCGCAGGACAGGGTGATCGACAGCCTCAGCGACTACACCACCCAGCAGGTGACCGAACACCTTGCCCAGGCCATCCACGCGAGCCACGTCCAGGCCGCCATCGACGACGGCGAGACGCTCGGCAGCCGGCCGGAACTTCAGCCCTGGGACGCGTTGCCCCCGCAGATGCAGGACGCCTCCCGGGTCCAGGCCCGGCAGATCGGCGAACGGCTGGCCGCGATCGGTTGCCTGATGGTTCCGACTTTTGATCCAACCCTCACGGTCACGCTCACCGACGACGAGGTGCACCTGCTGGCGCGGCTGGAACACGCATGGCAGACCAGCCAGGACGCCGAGCGGGCGGAGGTAGACCTCCCGGCCCAGCGTCACCCCGCGCTGGACGACCTGGTGGCCTGGGACCGGCTGCCGCATCGGGCCCGTGCCGAGGGTCTCCAGTTGGCCCGCGGCATTCCCGCCATGCTGGCCGGCGTCGGCTTCCAGGTTCTGCGAGTCGCCACCGGCACGGCGGAAGGCGACAGCGAGAAGGACTTCACCCTGGAGGAGTGGGGAATCCTGCAGCAGGCGATCATGGCCTCCGGCGTGTTGGTGTCCCTGGCCGAAGGAGTGGCCGACGCGGATGAGATCTTCGCGCTGGTCCGGAAGCTGCGGGAGACCAGCCTTACTCACCCGAACCCATTCATTCGGGAACTGGCGGCCTCGTCGACCTTCACCACCGGACTACATGCTGGCAGCACATACGCCGACTACGAGGGCCCAGCACTCGAGACGATCCGCTCAGCCACCGCCGTCGTGGCCCGTAAGACACCCGCCAACCTCTCCGACTTCCGTGCGTTCCTCGACGACCTCGCCGCGACTGTGGCGGACGCCAACAAGGAGGGTGGCTTCTTCGGTCTCGGCGCCCGACCGCGGACACGCGCCGAGGCAGAGGCGATGCGGGCCGTCAGCCGGGCGACCGATGGAGCAGGCTGACGTCAGTGAACCCACCCGTTGCTGGTAGACCTTGAGACCACCAGGCCCTCCCCGGCCGTGCACCACAAGGACCGCCCGAGAAACCCGGCCGGGTCAAGACGAGGCCGCTACGCGGTCGCCCTCCGGGCGAGCCTTGAACCGAACGAGCGAATATGTTGCTGCTGCTCGATTTGAGCGCCGTCACCAATACCGATGCCTCTACGGGACAGCCACCATTCCCTGAGAGCGCAGGCGACGGGGAGTCTGTGGCGCTCGAAGTGTCACCGGCCGCCGGAGCCGTCGGCGTGACCGTCGGCACGGTAACCTGAGCGGACGAGCGGCCGCGGCGCCGATACGCCGGGCGTGCCACGGGCCGCCCTGCGTACCGGATGGGAGATGCCGCAGCGGACACGCGTTCAGCTGTAGAGACCGGGTGTGCCGAAGAAGCTGTTGAGCGCGTTGATGTCATTGTGGTATTCGGCGTTCTGGGCCGGCGTCTGCTGCGCGTCGGGCAGCGCGGCGAGGTCCTTCAGTTCGTTGGCGGCGACCTGGTAGCCCGAGGTGTTCCCGCCGTCGGTACCCTCGGCGGACTGCAGCAGGCTCGCGGCCGCCAACCAGTACTCACCCTGCTGCGCCGAGATCGCGGTCGCTCCCTTCTTCCATTGCGCCAGCGCCTTGCTGTAGCCAGGTTGGGAGACCTGCTTCGTGCTCGCGGCCGACGGATGAGTGGTGGCGGAGTGTTGCGGCGCGGGCGGTTGGGGGTCAGCGGTCGTGGTGGTTGACGCCACCGGGCTGGGCGAGGACCCCGCAGCGGCCACCGTGGCCGCGCCGGACACCCCCCCGTCCGAGGTGGCGGCTGCGCGGCTGCACGCCGCGACGGACAGCAGAGCGGCCAGGGTGGTGGCCGCAAGCAGGTTGCGCGGCCACCGGTTGCGGCTCGATCGGTACCCCTCGTTCATGACTCGACCATCCTTCGGTCATCGATGTCCTGGTCGGCAACCGTAGGTCGATGGGAAGAACTGGACGGCCGATCTGTCGCCGGGTGGCACGTTGTCGGGACTCCTGCCGCCCACCCGCCGCCGGCATGCCGTTGATGCCCGTGCGTGCCCGGCGCCGCGAGATCCCGCCGGCGAACCGCCCGATCCGGCGCCCTTCGGGCGCCCGGCTGCTGGCCCGCACGTGCATCATGGATGAATGTCGGACCTCCTGGACGACCGAACCGACGCGGGCGCACCGCCTGCACGGGTTTTCAGCGCAGGGCGCTTCGGCCGGGTGGTGCGAGGAATCGCCTTTGTGCTGCTGGTAGTGGCCGCCGTCACGGTCATCCCCTCGGTCTCGCCGTCCTGGCGTCCGGCACAGGAACTCACTACCGACCTCGCCGCGGCACGGGTCAGCTACATCGAGTACGACCGCGGCAGCGGCATGGTCCGCTGGGTCGTCGATCAGGTGCGCTGGCGCGAGGCGGACGTCCCGCCACCGCCCGACGTCGACCAGCAGACTGCGAGCAAGGTCTCGGGCGACGTCTGGGTGGAGCAGCAGATCGAGGCATCTGGGCGGCACGTCACGCTGGTGACGGTCCAGGACGGCGGACCCCGCCTCTGGACGTTGCGGGTACCGTGGGCGCCGCTGCGGTACGCGGCTATCGCGGTATGCGCGCTGACGCTGATTCAGATGTTGGCCAGCGGCGGGCACCGGGTCGCCAACCGGTGGGCGTGGTTCTGGATGTTCTCGATCGGGCAGGTCGGGGCGCTGCTGTACCTGCTGCGGGAGCCGGTGCCGCTGTGGCGCTCCGAGGTGGCTGACACCGGACGGGCACCCATGGGCGGCGGTTTCGGCTTCCTGTTTGCCATCGGGTTGGCGATCGCCACGGCGATTGTCGGTTCGGCCGTCGCGCTCGCCCTGCGTTGACCGGCTCAGGCGGCTGCGCCGCCGCGCCCGGCGTCTGCGCCGGGACGTCCGCGAGTGGGGTGGCCCGGTACGGCGGGCCCGTAAGTTCCATCGCGCCCGACCCGGCGCCGCAGGTCAACCGGGCGGCCGGATGACGGGGTTGCCCGCAGTGCGGCGGACGGCGACCGTTTATCCATGGTTGTCAAACTGTTCCGCGCGGTGGGGCTGATCGCCTTCGCCGCGGTCATCGGCGCCGCAGCCACCGGCACCGCGAGCGCGGCGACGCACGCCGCCCCCGCCGCCTGTACCGGCACGGCGCAGATCGTGAGCCTCACCTTCAATCCGCCCTCCGTCGCACCGGGACAGACGTCCACGGCGACCCTCGTTGCGCAGAGCTGCACCGGTCAGAGTCAGGCGGTCCGGGTGCAGTGGTACGGCATCTTCCAGGGCACCGGCACGGGGATACCGCCGGGCTGTCCGGCGATCGATCCGATCCAGCTGCCCGCCACGCTGCCGGCGATCGGGCAGTACACCGCCACCTTCGGGTTCCAGGTCTTCAGCGGCTGCACCGCCACCAGCCTGCGGGCCACCGCGACCATCACGGACAGCACCGGTACCCTCGCCCAGCAGTCGGCCGTGCTGACCATCACCGGCAACAATCCGCCACCGCCATCCTGTTCGGTCGCGTACACCCGGCAGAGCGAGTGGAGCGGCGGGTTTGTCGCGAACGTCACCATCACCAACGGCGCAAGCACAGCCATCGACGGGTGGGCTCTCGGGTTCACCTTGGGCGGCGACCAGGTGGTCACCAACGCTTGGGGTGCGACCGTGACCCAGTCGGGTAGCGCCGCGACCGCGCGCAACGCCAGCTACGACGGGCACATCGCCGCGGGCGGCACGGTCAACTTCGGCTTCCAGGGAACCTGGCACGCGAGCGACGCCGCGCCCGCCTCGTTCACGCTCAACGGCGTCGCCTGCGCGGCGCACTGAACCCATACGACAGTCGGGGTCCGGCAGGTGCCGGACCCCGACTGTCGCGGTCCCGGCCGCAACGCTGGGTTGCGTCTGCGCGACTGATGGTTGACGAGCCGCTGGCGACGCGCGCGCGAACAGTTCCGGGCGGCCGTCTGGCATGGTGGAGGCATGTGCAGGAATATCCGCGTGCTCTCCAACTTCGAGCCGCCGACGACCGATGACGAAATCAGGGCGGCGGCCATCCAGTACGTGCGCAAGGTGAGCGGCACCACACGGCCGTCCGCGGTCAACCAGGAGGCGTTCGACGAGGCGGTGCGGGCGGTCACCGCGACCACGCGGACGCTGCTCGACAGCCTCGTGACCAAGGCGCCTCCTCGCGATCGAGAAGTTGAGGCCACGAAGGCCCGGGCACGCGCGGCCGAGCGGTACGGTACGCGGCCGGCGACTGCCCAGTGAGGGTTCGACGCTGAGCACGCGGTCCAATGACACGGCGCGCTACCCGGCCGGTGAAGGCATCGTCGTCGCTGCTGCCGACCGCCCCCGCCGCCCGTTGAGGAACGATTGTGGCTGAGCGCTGCTGTCGGCGTGGCCGGCGGACGCGAGGACGGGTACGGACTCGCCGATGGGCGAAACCGGCAGGGCGCCGTTCCGGCAGCGTCACCCCTCCGCGAGTGCCGGCTGATTGCGTCAGGTGGTGGGCCGGGCGATGGCGCGCTCGACGAGGGCGACGGTGTCCCGGGGGCTCTCGACCTGGAGGATGAGCCGGGCGTAGCGCTCATCGCGTAGTTCGATGACGACGGCTTTGGCGGAGTCGTGGACGTCCCAGAAGACCCGTTCGCCGTCGATGTGGAAGGTGCCGGCGGTGATGACCCCCGGCACGTACGCGCCGGGCGCACGGATGCCCTTCGGTTCCTTGGTCATGCCGGGGTCGGCGGTGGCGCCGCGGACGTTGGCCAGCGGGATCTCCAGGCGGCTCTTGAGCGCCCAGAGCTTGTCCAGTCCTTCGATCTCGACAATGAGGAAGGGGTCGTCGATGCGCACCGTTGCCATGGCAGCTCCCTAGCGGTCGGAATGGTGAACCTGATCGAACAAGGCAGTGCCGGCGCCGGGGGTGTCGGCGCCGGCGCGGGCCCGCAGGTACAGGCCGAGGATCGCCGCGGTGACGGCGTAGGTCAGCGGAAGGGGCGCGTGGTCGCCGGTCGCGGAGCCGTCGCGGACGGCGAGATCGACGGCGGTGTCGAAGTCGCGTAGGGCGTTGGTGACCTCCTCGGCCACCTCGATGTCCACCGGCGCGCGTTCGACCATGGCCAGCAGCAGCAGGCCCAGGTGAGGCTCTGCGGGCTCGGCCATGAAGGTGTCCCGCAACGCCTGCGCCGGGTCGGGGGCCGCGCTGACCTGTGCCAGCAGTGGCCGAACCTGATGCTCCACGTGCCACCGCAGGGCGGCCAGGTACAACCCGTGTTTGCTACCAAAGGTCTTGTACAGACTGTTGCGGTGCACGCCGAGCTGAGTCACCAGGTCGTCAACGGAGACGCCGTCGTATGCGCGGGCGGCGAACAGGCTCACCGCTGCCCTGATCACCTCGTTCTCGTCGAACGCTCTCGGTCGACCCATCGGAGGACCATAGCGGGTTTAGGAACGATCAGTCAAGAACGATCGTTCCTAAACCCGTGGCTGGTTGCCTCTGCCCGCCGGCGGCCCGGGTGGCGCGGCGGGGCCGACGCCCGTAGCGTGGGCGCGATCTTGCGCTGAGGCCGAACCGGGGCAGTCACCCGGCCAGGGTGAACCAGGCGAGGCTGGCCAGGCCGGCGGCGAAGCAGTAGATGGCGAACGGGGTG
>CAZYCD010000067.1:0-20767 GCA_964645345.1 uncultured Micromonosporaceae bacterium | reverse complement strand
ACGACCGCGAGCGCGGCATCTGGGTGGACGGTGACCACCTGCGGGTACGGGTGGTCTGCTGGAGGCGGCTGGGCGAGAAAAGTGTCCATGTCGCTGCAGTTGGGCGACCCGGTCATCGTGCACGGCCGGCTGTACACCCGGGACTGGACCGACGACCAGGGCGGCCGGCGCACCGCGTACGAGCTGGACGCCGTGGCGGTCGGCCACGACCTGTCGCGCGGCGTGGACAAGTTCGCCCGCAGGCGGCCGGCGGGCTCGACGGACATGGTGAACGACGAGACGACGGCGGCCAACATCGGTGGGGAGGCGGCCGAGGCGATGGACGACCCGGGCCGCCCGGACGACCTGCCGCCGGACCACGAGCTGTTCGACGACTTCGAGCCGGCGGTCGCGGACGCCTCGCCGGCCGGCGAGGGCGCGCTGGCCGGCGCCGGGCGGTAGGGGTCGCCGCGACCGGGGCGCTGGATAGGCTGGCGCTAAGATCATCCGAAGGGGGAGCCATGGGTCGGTACCGGCGGCCGGCGCGGCACGCTGTGACGCTGGCCGCGGCGCACGCCGGTGGCCTGCTGGTCGGCGCCCTGCTGGACGCCGCGCTGGGCGACCCGCGCCGCTGGCACCCGGTGGCCGGCTTCGGCGTCGCGGCCGCTCGGCTGGAGCGCCGCTGGTACGAACCCGATCGGATGGCCGGTGCCCGGTTCGCCGCGGCGGCGGTGGGCGTCCCCGTCGCCCTCGCCGCCGCGGCCACCCTGGCGACCCGGCGCCGCCCGTGGGCAAGGGCCGGCCTGGTGGCGGTGGCGACCTGGTCCGTACTCGGCGGCACGACGCTGCGCCGGGAGGCGGCCGCGATGTCGGACGCGCTGGGCCATGGCGACCTGGACGCCGGCCGCGCGCGGCTGCCGCACCTGTGTGGCCGCGATCCGTCCACTTTGGACGAAGACGAGCTGGCCCGGGCCACGGTCGAGTCGGTCGCCGAGAACACCTCCGACGCCGTTGTCGCGCCGCTGGCCTGGGGTGCGATCGCCGGCCTGCCCGGCCTCCTCGGGTACCGCGCGGTGAACACCCTGGACGCGATGGTCGGGCACCGGTCGACGCGCTACCGGGACTTCGGTACGGCGGCGGCGCGCCTGGACGACCTGGCCAACCTCGGACCCTCCCGGGTGACGGCGGCGCTGACCGTCGCGCTGGCACCCCTGGCCGGCGGGAGCCGCCGGGGCGGGTTGCGGACCTGGCTGCGCGACGGGCACCGCCACCCGAGCCCGAACGCGGGCCAGTGCGAGGCGGCCATGGCCGGCGCGTTGGATATCCGGTTGGGCGGTCGCAACGTTTACCACGGCCGGGTCGAAGAGCGGCCGTTCCTCGGTGACGGCAAGCCCCCCACCGTCGGGGACATCGCGCGGGCCACCCGGCTGTCGGGCGCGATCGGCGCGGCCGCCGTCGCGCTGGCCGTCGGGCACGCGGCGACCCGCCCCTGGCGCGCTGCCCTGTTCCGCAGCACGGTGCGGCGGCTGGTGTCGCGATGACGCGCGGTGGGCTACTGGTCGCCGGTACCGGCTCGGACGCCGGTAAGAGCGTGGTGACCGCCGGCATCTGCCGGTGGCTGCGCCGGCTGGGTGTGCGGGTCGCACCGTTCAAGGCCCAGAACATGTCCAACAACTCGGTCGTGGCGCCGGACGGCGGGGAACTGGGCCGGGCGCAGGCGCTGCAGGCCCAGGCGTGCGGACTCCAGCCGAGCGTGCGCTTCAATCCGGTGCTCCTCAAGCCCGGCGGCGAACACACCAGCCAGGTGGTGCTGCGCGGCCGGCCGGCCGGAAGCCTGACCGCGCACGGTTTCGCGGCCCGGCGCGCCGAGCTGGCCGAGGTCGCCTTCGCCGCGCTGGAGGAGCTGCGGGCGGAGTTCGACGTCGTCGTGTGCGAGGGTGCGGGCAGCTCCGCCGAGATCAACCTGCGTGACGGGGACTTCGTCAACCTCGGTCTGGCCCGGCGCGCCCGGCTGCCCGTGCTGGTCGTCGGCGACATCGACCGAGGCGGCGTGTTCGCCTCCTTCTTCGGTACCGTCGCGCTCCTGTCGCCCGAGGACCAGGCGCTGGTGGCGGGCTTCGTGGTGAACAAGTTCCGGGGCGACCGCCTGCTGCTGCAGCCGGGACTGGACGCGCTGCACAAGCTGACCGGGCGGCCGGACTTCGGGGTGCTGCCCTGGCACCCGGACCTCTGGCTGGACACCGAGGACGCACTGTCCGCTGTGGACGGTCGGCTGGTCGGTCGCCCCGAACCGCCCCGGGGGGACCAGTGGCTGCGCGTGGCCGTCGTACGGCTGCCGCGCATCTCCAATGTCACGGATGTGCAGGCGCTCGCGGCCGAACCGGGCGTGGCGGTACGGCTGACGACCTCACCCGCCGAAGTGGCGGAGGCGGATGTCGTTGTGCTGCCGGGCTCGAAGTCCACAGTGGACGATCTGGACTGGTTGCGCGCCGAGGGGCTGGCCGGCGCGGTCCGGGCGCACGCGGAGGCGGGGCGGCCGGTGCTCGGGATCTGCGGCGGCTTCCAGATGCTCGGTACGCGGATCGACGACCGGGTGGAGAGCGGCCGGGGAACCGTGGACGGGCTGGGCCTGCTGCCGGTGGCGTTCACCTTCGCCGAGGACAAGACGCTGCGTCGACGCCGGGGCGAGGCGTTGGGTGCGCCGGTCGAGGGGTACGAGATCCATCATGGCCGGGTGGCCGCGAGCGACGCTGCGCCGTTCATCGCGCCCGGGGAGGGCGCCCGGCTGGGCAACGTCTTCGGTACCCACTGGCACGGCGCCTTCGAATCCGACGGGTACCGGCGGGCCTTCCTCACCGAGGCGGCCCGACTGGCCGGTCGTAGCGGCTTCACGGTCGCCCCGGACACCGACTTCGCCGCCCGCCGGGAGTCCTTCCTCGATCTGCTCGGCGACCTGGTCGAGGAGCACCTCGACACCCCCGCGCTGTGGCGGCTGATCGAGTCGGGGCCGCCGGCCGGGCTGCCCTTCGTCCCGCCGGGCGCGCCGTGAGCGGAGCCGTGGGTACCTTCGCCGAGCTGGCCAAGGAGGTCCTCGACCGGCCGGCCCGGCTCGGCTCCATCCGCCTGGTCGTCGTGGACGGGCCCTCCGGCGCCGGCAAGACCACCTTCGCCACCCGGCTGGCCACGGCGCTGTCGGCCGAGGGCGCCCAGGTCGCGGTGGTGCACACCGACGACCTCATCGACGGCTGGGACGACCAGTTCGGCTTCCGGGCCCGGCTGGACCGGCTGGTACTGGCGCCGCTACGGGAGGGGCTTCCCGCCAGGTACCGCGCCTACGACTGGGGTACCGGCGCCTTCGGAGCGCAGCGGACCCTGCCGGTACCGGAGGTGCTGGTCGTCGAGGGCAGCACCGCCGCCGACGCCGTAGCCCGCGGGGAGCTGAGCCTGTCGGTCTTCGTCGACGCGCCCGCGGAGGCCCGGCTGGCCCGGGTGCTGGCCCGCGACGGCGCCGCGATCGAGGCGCCGCTGCGCCGGTGGATGGCCGCGGAGCAGGAGTGTTTCGCGGCGCGACCCCCGGAGGAATGGGTGGACCACCTGATAGACGCCGGTGGCGAGGGTGGGGCACCATCCAGGGAAGACGAATTCGTCCGACTACCGCGACCGGGGGACGGCCATGGATGACACTGCACCGGCGCGTCGACGAGTGGTGCTCACCGGCATCAGCTCCAGGGCCTGGGAGCACCCGGCCGATCGCGGCGCGCTGACCGCCCTGCGCGAGCTGCGCGGCTTCGACCAGGTACTCAAGATGCTCTCCGGGCTCTGGAGTGAGCGCGCCTGGCGGCTGGAGTTTCTCGGCGGAGCGATCCGCGCCGACCACCGGCAGCACCCCCGGGTGTACCGCATCTTCGCCGAGGCGGCGGCCAGCCTCGACATCGCCGAGCTGCCCGAGCTCTACATCCGGTTCTCGCCGGACATCAACGCGAGCTGTGTCGGCATGTCCAAGCCGTTCGTCGTGGTGACCAGCCGGGCCGTGGAGCTCTACGACGACGACGAGCTGCGCTTCATCCTCGGCCACGAGCTGGGCCACCTGGTCAGCGGGCACGCGGTGTACCGCACTATGATGTCGATCCTCACCCGGATGGCGGCCAACCTCGCCTGGCTGCCGGTCGGCTCGATCGCGCTGCGGGCGATCATCGTGGCGCTGTACGAGTGGTGGCGCAAGGCCGAGCTCTCCTCCGACCGGGCGGGCCTGCTCGCCGGTCAGGACCCGGCGGCCGCGCTGCGGGCGCACATGAAGCTGGCCGGTGGCGGCGACCTCAGCGAGATCGACACCGCGGCTTTCCTCGACCAGGCGGCCGAGTACGACCGCGGCGGCGACCTGCGCGACAGCCTGCTGAAGCTGCGCATGGTGGCGTTCCTGACGCATCCGCTGCCGGTCGCGCGGGCCGCGGAACTGCGGCACTGGATCGACGAGGGCGGGTACCAGCGGGTCCTGTCCGGCGAGTACCCGCGGCGCGACGACGATGCCTCCGCGTCGCTGTCCGACGACGTGAAGGCGGCCGCCGACTCCTACCGCAGCTCGTTCAGCCGCTCCCAGGACCCGCTCGTCGGCCTGCTCCGCAAGCTCGGCGACGGCGCATCGGGCATGGGCGACTGGGTCGGTGCCGGTGCCGGCCGGGTACGCGACTGGATGTCCGGAGGCGCGGGCCGCGCGGGCGGAACCAACGGCGCCGCGAACGGCGACACCGGGCAGACCGAACCGACCGACGAATAACCCGGGCGGCCGGGTCCGCACCCGTCGGGGCCGGCCGGGCACCGGCGGGCCAGGGTCGCGACAGGGCGGGTCCGCTCCGCCCCGACCGGCGCGACGGTAAGCAGCGGCATAGCATCGCGGGCATGACAGATGAACTCGACGTCCGTGCGGCCATCTCCCGGGTGCTGCCCGGGGTCACCGAAGACCTGATCCGGCTGGCCCGGATCCCCGGCATCGCGTTCGACGGGTTCGACCACAGCCAGGTCGAGCGGTCCGCCGAGGCCGTCGCCGACCTGCTGCGCGGCGCGGGCCTGCCGGACGTGCGGATCGTCCGCAAGGGTGGTCAGCCGGCGGTTATCGGCCGCCGCCCCGCTCCGCCCGGTGCACCGACCGTGCTGCTGTACGCCCACCACGACGTGCAGCCCATCGGCGACCGCGGCCAGTGGCGCACCGAGCCGTTCGAGCCGGTCGAGATCGACGGCCGGCTCTTCGGTCGTGGCTGCGCCGACGACAAGGCCGGCGTCATGGCGCACCTCGCGACCCTGCGGGCGTACGGCGACGCGCTGCCGGTCGGCGTCGTCGTCTTCGTCGAGGGCGAGGAGGAGTTCGGCTCCGAGTCGCTGGAGGACCTGCTCCGCGAGTACCGCGACGACCTCGCCGCGGACGTGATCGTGATCGCCGACTCGGGCAACTGGGACGTCGGGGTACCGGCCCTGACCACCACCCTGCGTGGCCTGGTCAACCTGTTCGTCGACGTCGCGACCCTGGACCACGCCGTGCACAGTGGCATGTTCGGCGGCCTGGCCCCGGACGCGCTGACCACGCTGTGCCGGCTGCTCGCCACGCTGCACGACGAGGCCGGCGACGTCGCGGTAGCGGGGCTGTTCGCGTCCACCGCCGCGCCCCTCGAGTACCCGGAAGAGCGGCTGCGGATGGAGTCCGGGCTGCTCGACGGCGTGCGGTTCATCGGTACCGGTCCGTTCGTGGACCGGGCCTGGGCCAAGCCGTCGGTCAGCGTGCTGGGCATCGACGCGCCACGTACCGGCGAGGCGCCCAATGCGCTGGTGCCCACGGCCCGCGCCAAGGTGTCCGTGCGGATCGCCCCCGGGGACGACCCGGACAAGGCCTACCTCGCGATCAAGGATCACCTGGAGTCGCGCGCCCCGTGGGGTGCCCGCGTCACGGTGACGCTGGAGCAGAGCGGCGCGCCCTGCTCGGTCACCGCGGACGGCCCGGCCTACGACGCGGCGCGGGCGGCGTTCCGCGAGGCGTGGGACGGGGTGGACCCGGTCGACATCGGGGTGGGCGGCTCGATCCCGTTCATCGCGACGTTCCAGGAGCTGTTCCCGTCGGCGGCGGTACTGGTGACCGGCGTGGAGGACCCGGACTCCCGCGCGCACGGGCCGAACGAGAGCCTGCACCTGGGTGAGTTCGCCCGTGCCTGCCTCGCGGAGGCGCTGCTGCTGGCCAAGGTCGCCCAGGTGGTGCCGCCGGCGGCCGGCTGACGACCGGTCGGGCGCCGGGTGCCCGGCCGGCGCCCGGCAGTGTCGTGCCCACCCCGCTCCCGTGCCGAGGCGGCCGAGGCCGCCCGACTGTCGGACCCTGCTGCGAGGATCAGCGACATGCAGTTCATGGAGGTCGCCGCCACCTCCGCCGCCGTCGCCGCGGTGTCCGGCCGGCGCGCGAAGATCGACCTGCTCGCCGCCGCGCTGCGCCGCCTCGACCCGGACGAGGTCGAGGCCGGCGCCGCCTACCTCGCGGGCGAACTGCGGCAGCGGCAGATCGGCGTGGGCTGGGCCTCGGTGCGGGACGTCCCGGGCCCCGCCGAGCAGCCGAGCCTGACCGTCGGCGGGGTCGACGCGACCCTGGCCGAGATCGGCGCGCAGGCCGGGCCCGGCTCGCAGGGTCGCCGCCGCGCCCTGCTCGGCGCGCTGTTCGCCGCTGCCACGGCGGAGGAGCAGCGGCTGCTCATCGGCCTGCTGTCCGGCGAGGTCCGCCAGGGTGCCCAGGCCGGCCTGCTGGTCGACGCCGTCGCGAAGGCCGCCGAGGTCGGCATCGCCGAGGTGCGCCGCGCCCTGCTGCTCAGCGGCGACCTGAAGACCGTCGCCCGGGCGGCACTGACCGGTGGGGCGGGAGCGCTGGCCGAATTCCAGCTCCAGGTCGGCCGCCCGCTGGCCCCGATGCTCGCGCAGTCTGCGTCCACTGTGGACGGTGCGCTCACCGCGACCGGCGTGCCGGCCGCAGTGGACGACAAGCTGGACGGGATCCGCATCCAGGTGCACCGCGACGGCGCGGACGTCGGCGTGTTCACCCGCAGCCTCGACGACATCACCGCGCGGGTACCGGAGGTGGTCGCCGCGGTGCGTTCGCTGCCGGTCGGGCAGATCGTCCTCGACGGCGAGGCCATCGCGCTGGACGCGACCGGTCGCGCCCGGCCGTTCCAGGAGACCTCGTCGCGTGCCGCCCGGCGGGGCGCCCCGGTCACCGCGCTGAATCCCTACTTCTTCGACCTGCTGCACCTGGACGGCACCGACTTGCTCGACGAGCCCGGTCGCACCAGGTGGGCCGCGCTCGCCCAGGCCGTACCGCACGAGCTCCTGGTCGGCCGCGTGATGGTGTCCACAGTGGACGAAGCGACGGCCGCCTTCGACGCGGCGCTGGAGGGTGGCCACGAGGGCGTGGTCGTCAAGGCCGCGGAGGCGCCCTACGATGTCGGCCGGCGCGGGGCGGGCTGGGTGAAGGTGAAACCGCGGCACACCCTCGACCTCGTGGTGCTGGCCGCCGAGTGGGGCCATGGCCGGCGCCGCGGCTGGCTGTCCAACCTGCACCTGGGCGCCCGTGACCCGCGGACCGGCGGGTTCGTGATGCTCGGCAAGACCTTCAAGGGGCTGACCGACGAGCTGCTGCGCTGGCAGACGGAGAAGTTTCTGGAGCTGGCGACCGAGCGCGGGGAGTGGGTGGTCACCGTACGCCCGGAGCTGGTCGTGGAGATCGCGTTCGACGGCGTACAGACCAGCCCGCGGTACCCGGGCGGGGTGGCGCTGCGCTTCGCCCGGGTCCTGCGGTACCGGGAGGACAAGCCGGCCTCGGAGGCGGACACCATCGACGATGTCCGGCGGCTTCACATAGTCGCGAGCGACCGGACGTAGTTGACCTGCTGGTAGAGGTACTGCACCTGGGCCGGGTCGTTGGCCGGGATCCGGGCGACGTACTGCTGGCCGTTGCTCACCACCTGCACGAGGACGACCGCCTGGTGCACGTTCTCCTTGGCGAGCAGGAACAGCAGGCTGAAGAAGGTCAGGCAGAAGAAGCCGACGACGGCCAGCACGATGGCCCAGGTCGGGATCTTCTGGGTGGTCGTCCAGCTGTCGCTGATGGTCCACTGCGAGCCGCGCAGCGGGTACACGCCGGCGGGGGTGCGGATCGTGGTGGCGGTCACCTGGATCTCGCCGATGCTCAGCAGGACCGGCTCCTGCGCTCCGGGGCCGCCGGGCGCCGCGAGACCGCCGGGCGCCGCGGTGCCGACCAGCCCGGGGTACGGGTACTGCCGGGTGGTCGGGTAGACCGGGGCCGGCGTGGTCGGGGAGACTGGCGGGGTCGTCGGGACCGGTGCGGCCGGTGGGGCGGGACTCGCGGGTACCCGCTCGGTCGGAGCCCACGGGTCGTGGGGAGGGGTCGGTTCGTCGCCGCGCGCGTCGAAGGGCTCCACCATGGCCACGATTACATCAGGAGGGGGCCACCTGCGTGTACCGGAGGATCAGACCGCCGGCGAGATCGGGGCGTCCGGGTGCTCGGCGGTCTCCAGCGAGGCCAGCTCCAGGTCGCTGACGACCGGGTGGGCCTCGCGCCGGGCCACCCAGCCGAAGCCGAGCAGCGTGATCAGCGCGAACGCCCACCACTGCACCGTGTACCCGGCGTTCATCGCCGAGTCCTGGTGGTCGACCGGTATCTGGACGAACGACGGGTCGCCGGCCGGTTGCTGGTTGTCCAGCGTCACGTACCCGCCCAGCAGCGGGTACGGGACGGCGGAGGCGAGCCGGGCCGGGGAGATCCGCCGCACGCTGAGCTGCCCGCTGTCCGAGCGGCTCGGCGCGTCGGCGCGGCTCTCGGGCAGGTGTACCAGCCCGGTGACGGTCACCTCGCCGCTCGGCACCGCCGGTACCTGCGGCATGGCGACCGCCCCCCGGGTCACCGGCGCCGCGAGCCATCCCCGGTCGACCAGCACCGCGCGGCCGTCGGGCAGCCGGAGCGGGTCCACGATCTCGAAGCCGACCTGGCTGTTCACGGTCCGCTCCCGGGCGATGATCTCGTGCGCCGGGTCGTACCGTCCGGTGACCTTGACCCGGGTCCAGGCGGCGCCGGGCGCGGGCGGCTTGTCGCCGGTGAGCACCTGCCCGATGGCCACCGGAGGGGCGGCGACGGCGGCGTCGATCCGGCCGTTGTTGGCGCTCCGCTCGTGGTACCGGTGGAGTTGCCAGAAGCCGAGCGCCACCATGACGGCCGCCAGCAGCACCGTCAGGGCGGCGAAGGCGATCCACTTCGGGGTGGCGAGAAACCGGTACACGCCAGTCCACGCTACCTTCCACCGGACCGGCCCGTGCGTTGGGTATCGTCACTCCTGCCGCGGAAGCGCCTGAATCGGGAGTCATCGTTGCAGCCTGAGGATCCGGCCCGGCGGCCGGGCGCGGACCGGGCCGGCCCGGCCGCCAGCCAGGCGACCCGCCGGTTCCCGCCGTTGACGGTGGCCACCCCGCGCCTGGACGTGCGAACCCTGATGGCCGCCGACGCGGACGAGGTCGACGAGATCCTCGGCGACCGGCAGACCCTGCGCTGGCTGTCCTTCCCGGCCGGCGCCGCGCAGCCGGAGGGGCTGCACTGGTGCACGGACCTGGCCGAGCAGCGGCGGGCGGCCGGGGCCGGCGACCACTACGGGGTGATCCGGCGCGAGGATGAAAGGCTGGTCGGCCTGCTGTGGACCCGGCGCACCGACTGGGGCGCGATGTCCACCGAGGTGTCCTTCGCGGTGTCCGCGAAGGCGCGCGGCTTCGGGGTGGCCGCCGAGGCGCTCGACGCGCTCACCATCGCGTTGCTGCTGGAGCACTGCTTCCAGCGCATCGAGCTGCGACTGGTACCGGGCAACACCGCCGGCCGCCGGGTGGCGGAGAAGGCCGGCTTCGTCTACGAGGGGCTGCTGCGCAACGCCGGCAATGTCCACAGTGGACGGGTGGATCTGGAGATGTGGTCCCTGGTCGCCGGCGACCTGCGCGCCGACCCCTGAGGGCCGATGCCCGGACGGCGGGCCGGCCGCAGGGGGACCGGCGGCCCCACCAGCCTCTGCGGCCTCACCTGCTGACTAGGGCCTCACCTGCTGACTATGGCCTCACCGGCCGACCACCGCCGCGGACGGCGGCGGGAAGTTGAGCGCGGGCTGGCCGGCCAGGGCGTCGTGGACTGTCAGCGTCACCTGGTTGATCGGTTCGTTGGACAGGCCGTCGCCCGGCGCGTCGTTCGGGTTGTCCGGGTCGGCGACGAAGCTCGCGCCGGACAGTTGGGCCGCGAAGCCCACGAACCACGCGGCGCGCGTCGAGTCGGTGGTACCCGTCTTGCCCGCGAAGGGCCGCCCAGCCTGACCGACCGCGCCGGGCGCGGTGGACCAGCCGCCGCAGCTGCCGGCCGCCGGGTGGTCACCGGTCGTGCACCGCATCGCGTCGACCGCGCCGTGCGCGACGTCCGGAGAGACCGCCTGCTTGCACTGGGGTGCGGCGGCCTCCACCGGCGTGCCGTCCGGCCCGGTCGTCATGACCGGCTTTCCGTCGGTACCCGTGATGGAGCGCACCGCCTTCGGCGCGCAGAACCGGCCGTCGGCGGCGACCGTCGCGTAGGCCGCCGCCATCTCCAGCGGGGTGGTGTCCGCGACGCCCAGCGTGAACGGTCCCCAGTTGACTGCCCTGTCCGGCTGGGCCAGGCCGCGGTCGACGTCGTTGTGCCAGGTGAGCCCGAGCCGTTCGGCCATGGCGACCGCCTTGTCCGCGCCGACCCGCTCCTCCACCTGTACCCAGTAGGTGTTCACCGACTTGCCCCAACCCGACCACATGGTCTGGTTGCCGGTCATCGCCGCGCTCGCGTTGGACGGGCAGTAGTGGCCGCCGCAGGTGGCCGGGCCGGCTCCGGTGACGTACTGGGTGGCGATCGTGAACGGCGAGTAGATGGTGGTGTTCAGCGTCATCCCCGCTTCGAGTGCGGCGAGCATGGTGAAGAACTTGAAGGTGGAACCGGCCTGGTACCCCCCGTTGTCGCCGCCGCCCAGCAGCATGCCGACGGTATTGGGGTAGTTGCCGGGGATCCCGGCGTCGCGCTGTTCGGCGACGGTACTGGGCATGTTGTTCGAGGTATCCAGGGAGTACACGCGGTTGATGGCCATCGCCTTGATCAGGCCGGTACCGGGCTGCACGAACACCGAGCCGAGCGCGAACTTGTTGGTGACCGGCGACTGCGAGAGCGTGTGGGACATCGCGATCGCCTGTACCGTCGGGTCCAGCGAGGAAACGATCTTGTAACCGCCGCGCCGCAGGTTGTCCATCCGCGTCTGCGGGTTGGCGCCGAACGCGGGCTGGGAGGCCCACCACTGCTTGAACTCGTCGCAGAAGAAGCCCCAGTCGAGGTGGGCGGCCGGCACGTTGTTGCAGTCGTTGGGCGGGTTGTGCAGGTTCAGCGTGATCGGGCTCGCCTTGGCCGCGGCCGCCGTAGACGCGGAGATGTAGTCCAGGCCCTCCATCCGGTCGATAACGTAGTTGCGCCGGGTGATGGCCGCCTTCTGGTCGTTGGCGGCCGGGTCGTACGCGGAGGGCGCCTGCACCAGACCCGCGATCATCGCGGCCTGCGGCAGGGTGAGGTTCGCCGGGGTGGTGGAGAAGTACACGTCCGCCGCGGCGGAGATGCCGTACGCGCGGTGCCCGAAGTAGGCGATGTTCAGGTACCCCTCGAGGATCTGCGCCTTGGACATCTTGCGCTCCAGGTTGAGCGCCAGCTTCATCTCGCGCAGCTTGCGCGCGGGACTCTGCTCGGTGGCGTCCACCGACTCCTGGGGGGTACTGGCCGAGTCGCGCAGTTCGTTGCGCACGAACTGCATGGTGAGCGTCGAGGCGCCCTGGGCGACGGTACCGGCGTTCTGGTTGGCGACGAAGGCGCGCAGCGTCCCTTTGAGGTCCACCCCGTGGTGGGAGTAGAAGCGGCTGTCCTCGGCGGCGACGATGGCCTGCTGGATCAGCGGCGACATCGCGGTCAGCGGCACGTACTGCCGGTTCTCCTCGTAGAACGACGTGATGAGTGTGGTGCCGTCCGCCGCGTACAGGTAGCTGGTCTCGGGCGGTGCGGTGATGGTCAGGTTCTCGGGCATGTTGGTGTAGCCGATCGACCCGGTCTTCGCACCGAAGCCGACCGCGGCCGCCACGGGATAGGCGACGATCGCCGTTGCCACGCCGGCAATCACGCCGATCCGGATGAGACGAAGGACCTGCACGACGATGAGGAGTTTGCGGCGGAGCATCCTGTCAAGCTAGGGCAGATACGGATGAGCCTGGGCGAAAAGGCACCCGGGTTAATCCGGTCGGCGACAGGCTCCGTCCCCGGCTTTGGCACGATCGACGGCATGAGGCGGAAGGGAGCGGACGGGGCACGCGGTCCGGCGGCGACGGCGGGGCCGCCAGGGCCCGCGGCCACGCCGGTACCGGCCGCCGCGCTCGGCTTCCACGGCGATGCCGAGACGGGCCCCGGCCTCGTCGACCTCGCGGTGAACGTGCGCACCGACCCGCCGCCGGAGTGGCTCGCCGGACCCATCGCCGCATCGCTGCACGACCTCGCCCGCTACCCCGATCCGGCGCCGGCCCGCGCCGCGCTCGCCGCCCGGCACGGCCGCCCGCCCGGCGAGGTGTTGCTGACCGCCGGCGCGGCGCAGGCGTTCACGCTTGTCGCCCAGGGGCTGCGCGGCGTCAGCCGCCCGGTCGTGGTGCATCCCCAGTTCACCGAGCCGGAGGCCGCGCTGCGCGCCGCCGGGCACGCGGTCGAGCGGGTCGTGCTGGGCGCGGAGGCCGCTTTCCGGCTGGACCCCGCCGCGGTACCGGACGATGCCGACCTGGTGCTGCTGGGCAACCCGACAAACCCGACGTCGGTACTGCACCCGGCCGGTACCGTCGCGGCGCTGGCCCGGCCCGGCCGGATTCTGGTGGTCGACGAGGCGTTCGCCGACACCGTCCCGGGCGAACCGGAGTCCCTCGCCCCGCGCCGCGACCTGCCCGGGCTGGTGGTGCTGCGCAGCCTCACCAAGACCTGGGGCCTGGCGGGGCTGCGCGTCGGGTACGCCCTGGGCGAGCCCGAGGTGCTCGCCCGGCTCGCCGCGGTGCAGCCGCTGTGGCCGGTGTCCAGCCCGGCGCTGGCCGCAGCCGAGGCGTGCGCGAGCGAGATGGCGGTCACCACGGAGCGGGCGATCGCCGAGCACCTGCGGGTCGACCGGGATCATCTGGTACGGCGGCTGTCCACGCTGCCGGGCGTGTGGGTCGCCGGTACCCCGGCCAGCTCCTTCGTACTGATCCACCTGGACGGCGGGGAGCAGGTCCGGCTCCGGCTGCGGTCGCGCGGGTTCGCGGTCCGGCGCGGGGACACCTTCCCCGGGCTGGGCGCAGACTGGCTGCGCATCGCGGTGCGCGACACTGCCACCACCGACGCGTTCATCGAGGCACTGGAGGGGACGCTGGGTGCTTGACGACGTTATCGGCCGGATCCGGCCGCTGGACGAGGCGGCTATGGCCGCCGCCCGGGACCGCCAGGCGCGGCTGACCAAGCCGGCCGGATCGCTGGGGGCGCTGGAGGAGTTGTCGGTACGGCTGTGCGGGCTGGCCGGCCAGTGCCCCGCGCCGGTACCGGAGCCGGCCGCGGTTGCGGTGTTCGCCGGTGACCACGGCGTACACGCCCAGCGGGTCACCCCGTGGCCGCAGGAGGTGACCGCGCAGATGGTCGCGAACTTCCTGGCCGGCGGGGCGGTCGTCAACGCCCTCGCGACCCAGGTGGGCGCCTCGGTGACCGTCGTCGACGTCGGGGTGGCCACGCCCCTGGAGCCCGCGCCCGGCCTGGTGATCGCGAAGGTCCGGTCCGGTACCCGCGACCTGTCGGTGGAGCCCGCGCTCACCCGGGAGGAGACGCTGGCCGCCATCGAGGCCGGCATCGCCACCGCCGAGGCTCTGCTGGACGGTCGAACGCTGACCGGCGCGGCCGGCGAGCGTCGCGGCGGCCGGGCCCGGGTCCTGGTCACCGGCGACATGGGCATCGCCAATAGCACCCCGGCCGCGGCGCTGATCGCCGCGTTCACCGGAGCCGACCCGGCCGCGGTGACCGGCCGGGGCACCGGCATCGGCGACGACATGCTCGCGCACAAGAACGAGGTGGTGGCCCGCGCCCTGCGGCTGCACCGGCCGGACCCGGCCGACCCGGTGGGCGTGCTGGCCGCGCTCGGCGGCTGCGAGCACGCCGCGCTGGCCGGATTCATCCTCGCCGGCGCGGCGCGGCGGACCCCGGTGATCGTGGACGGGGTGATCGCGCTGTCCGCCGCGCTGGCCGCGGTCGCGCTGGCGCCGGACACGGCCGGGGCGCTGCTCGCCGGGCACCGCTCCGCCGAGCCGGGCGCCACGGTGGCGCTGACCCACCTCGGGCTGCAGCCGATGGTGGACCTCGGCATGCGGCTGGGCGAGGGTACCGGCGCGCTGCTGGCGGTACCGATCGTGGCCGGCGCGGTACGGGTCCTGCACACCGTCGCGACGTTCGACTCCGCCGGGGTATCGCAGAAGTGACGGACGCCCTGTACCCGGTGGGCCTGCGGCTGACGGGCCGTCGGGTACTGGTGGTGGGCGGCGGTACCGTAGCCAGCCGCCGGGTACCGGCCCTGCTCGACGCGGGAGCCGACGTGCTGCTGGTCGCCCCCGAGGTCACCCCGGCGCTGCAGGCCCTGGTTGACGCCGGCCGGGTCGGCTGGTTGCCGCGCCGGTTCACACCGTCCGATGTGGACGGTTGCTGGCTGGTACAGGCGGCGCTCGACGACCCGGAGGCGGCGGCCGAGGTGAGTGCGGCGGCCGAGGCCGCCCGGGTGTTCTGCGTCCGCGCCGACGACCGGCACGCGGCGACCGCGTGGACCCCGGCAGTGGCCCGGCACGGCCCGGTGACCGTGGCGGTGATCGGCGGTGGCGATCCGCGCCGGGCGATGGCCGTGCGGGACGGCATCCGCGACCGGCTGGCCGACGGCTCGCTGGACGCCGGACCGTCCGCTGTGGAGCCTGGGGTGGCGCTGGTCGGCGCCGGCCCGGGCGACCCTGAGCTGATCAGCGTCAAGGGGCGGCGGCTGCTGGCCGCCGCCGATGTGGTCGTGGTCGACCGGCTCGCCCCGGGCCTGCTGCTGGACGAGGTGCGGCCGGATGTCGAGGTGGTCGATGCGTCGAAGATCCCCTTCGGGCCGGCACGGGCGCAGGAGGAGATCAACCGGATCCTGGTTGACCGCGCGAAGGCGGGCAGCTTCGTGGTACGGCTCAAGGGTGGCGACCCGTACGTCTTCGGCCGGGGCGGCGAGGAGTTGCTCGCATGCCTGTCCGCCGGGGTACCGGTGACGGTCGTACCCGGCGTCAGCAGTGCGATCGCCGCGCCGGCCGCAGCCGGGATCCCGGTGACCCAGCGCGGGGTGGCGCACGAGTTCGTGGTGGTCTCCGGTCACCTGCCGCCCGGCGACCCGGGTTCGCTGGTGAACTGGCCGGCGCTGGCGGCGTTGACGGGTACCGTCTGCGTGCTCATGGGGCTGGCCAACCTGCCGGCCATCGTGGCCGCCCTGCTGGACGGCGGCCGGCCGGCGGACACCCCGGCCGCGGCCGTCCAGGAGGGTACGACCGGGGCTCAGCGGGTCGTGCGGGCGCCGCTGTCCGGGCTGGTGGACGCCGTCGCGGCGGCCGGGTTGCGGCCGCCGGCGATCGTCGTCGTGGGTGCGGTGGTGGACACGCTCAGCCCTTGAGCGTGCCGTCCAGCAGCAGGGCCGTGCGGATCAGCCCGAGGTGGCTGTACGCCTGCGGGTGGTTGCCCAGCCCGCGCTCGGTCTCCGGGTCGTACTGCTCGGGCAGCAGGCCGGTCGGGCCGGCGCAGTCGAGCATCTGCTCGAACAGCTCCTCGGCGTCCGCCCGGCGCCCGGTGCGCAGGTACGCCTCGATCATCCAGGCCGCGCAGACGTGGAACCCGCCCTCGGTACCGGGCAGTCCGTCGTCCCACTTGTACCGGTACACGGTCGGACCGCTGCGCAGTTCGGCCTCGATCGCCAGTACCGTCGACAGGAACCGGGGATCGTTGTCGGTCAGCAGCCCGGACAGCCCGATCCACAGCGAGGACGCGTCCATCTCCGGGTGCCCGTAGGCGACGCTGTAGGCGCCGGCCTCCTCGTGCCAGCCGTGCTCCAGTACGTTCGCGCCGATCCGATCGCGCAGCTGCTCCCACTGCTCGAGCTCGTGCGAGCCGGCCCCGCCGTGCTCCCGGCGCAGTCGCACCGCGCGGTCCACGGTCAGCCAGCACATCACCTTCGAGTACACGTGGTGGCGGGGTGGCAGCCGGGCCTCCCACAGCCCGTGGTCGGGCTCGTGCCAGCGCCGCTCGACCGCGGCCACCATCGCCTCAATGACCCGCCACTCCTCCTCGCGCACCCAGCCCCGGGACTGCGCCACGCCGCAGATGAGGTCCGCGATCGGTCCGAACACGTCGAGCTGGAGCTGGCGGTTGGCGGCGTTGCCGATGCGTACCGGCCGGGAGCCGGCGTACCCGGGCAGCGTCTCGATGACCGCCTCGGGGCCGAGGTCCCAACCGTCCACTGTGTACAGAGGGTGCAGCCGCTCCGGGTGCCCGCCGGTACGTTCGATGCACCGGTCCACCCAGCCGAGGAACGCCTCTGCCTCGCTCAGCGACCCGAGGTCCACCAGTGCCCGGGCGCTCATCGCGGCATCCCGCAGCCAGCAGTACCGGTAGTCCCAGTTGCGTACCCCGCCCAGCTCCTCCGGCAGGGAGCTGGTCGCGGCGGCGAGGATCGAGCCGCTGGGCTGGTGGCACAGTGCGCGCAGGGTCAGCGCGCTGCGCATCACCTGCTCCCGGGCCAGGCTCGGCAGGCGCAGCGAGTTGGCCCAGTCCCGCCAGGACTGCTCCGCCCTCGCCTGGCGTACCTCCACCGGCTCGCCCCAGGCCCGCAGCGCGTTCGAGCCGCAGCGCAGCTCCAGCACGCACTGGCCGCCCATCGCCGCCAGGTCGACCTCCGCGCGTGCCGAGTCGTGCCCGCCGTCGTCGAACACGTCCCACTCGACGCCCGGGGAGTACAGCGCGATCGGCTCGTTGGAGCCCAGTACCAGCAGGCCGTCGCCGAGCGGCTGCAGCCGGATGGCGACCTGGCCGAACTCGGGGCGCGGCGCGAACGTCACCTTCGCCTTGTCCTTGCCGGTCAGCACCCGTACCAGCGTGGTCGCCTCGGGCGCCTCCTCCTGGTCACCCGGCGGTACCCCGGCGTCCAGCCAGTCCGTGACGTACAGCCCGGACCAGCGGGTCTCCACGGTCATGGTGCCCGGCCGGTACCGCTGGCCGAGCGGGATGCGGTTCTCCCGCTCGGCCGGGCGGACGGAGAAGTGCCCGGCCGGCGAGCCACCCAGCAGGTCGGCGAAGACGGCCGAGGAGTCCGGGTTGGGGTGGCACAGCCAGGTCACCTTGGCATCCGGGGTGAGCAGCGCGACGGTACGGCCGTTGGACAGCATGGAGTGCCGCTCGATGGGTACCGCCCGCTCGCCGAACAGCCACCGGCGGCGCGTCTCCAGTACCAGTCCGAGCACGCGTACCGCGTCGATCGGCTCGTCCACCCGGTACCCGGCCTTGGTGATGCCCGAGCCGATCTTGATGCCGACGTCGGGGCCGTGCAGGTGGCCGAAGGCGTTCTCGTCGGTCACGTCGTCGCCGATGAACAGCACGGCGCTGGCCGACAGCTGCATGCGCAGCGCGTCGATGGCGGTGCCCTTGTGCGTGGCCATGACGAGCAGCTCGACGACCATCTTGCCCTGCGTGACGTGTACCCCCGGCCAGGTCGCCGGCCCGGACCGGATCGCCTCGTGCACGGCCGCCGCGTCCTCGGCCGAGGCGGTGCGGGTGTGCACCGCGATGCTCGCCGGCTTCGGCTCCAGTCTTACCCCGTGGCGCCCCTTGACCAGCTCCTCGACCGCCTTCTGCAGCCGGGTGCGCAGCTCGACCAGGTCGGGCGACAACCGCTGCACGAAGCCGATGTCGAACTCGGACCCGTGGCTGCCGACCAGGTGCACCTCGCTGGGCAGCCGGGACAGGGTGGCCAGGTCGCGCAGCGCGCGCCCGGAGACCACGGCCACGGTCGTCTGCGGCAGCGACGCCAGCGCGCGCACGGCGGCCACCGCCTCGGGCAGGGGTACCGCCTGGGACGGGTCCTCGACGATCGGCGCCAGCGTGCCGTCGTAGTCGCAGGCGATCAGCAGCTGCGGTACCCGGGCTATCCGGTTGACCGCGGCGCGCAGGTCGGCGTCTATGAGGTGGTCCGGCCGCTTGGCCGCTTCGCCCCGATCCTCGGCTCCGTAGAGGGCCGGGGACGGGCGGTCTCCTTCGGTCACACGATTCCTTCCGGGCCCGGCAGTGCCGTGGTGGGCACGCCCAGCGCGGACAGGAACGAGTTGGCCCAGTGCCGCACGTCGTGACCCCGCAGGTGCCGGCGCATCGCGCGCATCCGCCGGGCCACCTCCGTCTGGTCCACCTGCACGGCCCGCATCAGCGCGTCCTTCACGCTCTGCAGGTCGTGCGGGTTGCACAGGAATGCCTGCCGCAGCTCGCCGGCGGCACCGGCGAACTCGGACAGCACGAGTGCGCCGCCCAGGTCGACCCGGGCGGCCACATACTCCTTGGCCACCAAGTTCATGCCATCCCGCAAGGGAGTAACCATCATCACGTCAGCAGCGCAGTAGAGCGCCACCAATTCACTGCGACTGTACGACTGATGAAGGTAGTGCACGGCCGGGACACCGACGCGACCGTAGTCCCCGTTGATGCGGCCCACCTCACGCTCGACTTTGACGCGGAGAGCCTGGTAGTGCTCGACCCGCTCGCGGCTCGGGGTGGCGACCTGAACCATGACCGTTTCGGGTACCGAAAGTCGGTCTTCCGACAGTAATTCGCGGTACGCCTTGAACCGCTGCTCAATGCCCTTGGTGTAGTCGAGCCGGTCGACGCCGAGGATGATCGTCTTCGGCTCGCCGAGTTCGGCGCGGATCTGCTCGGCCCGGGCGCGCACCAGCGGGCTCGCCGCCAGGCCCTCGATCTCGGCCACGTCGATGGAGATGGGGAACGCGGCGGCGTGCACCGTGCGGCCGTCGACCTCGACCCCGGCGCCGCGCGGGCGTAGCCCCAGCAGGTGCCGGGTCAGCCGCAGGAAGTTCTGCGCGGCCAGCGGGCGCTGGAAGCCGACCAGGTCGGCGCCGAGCAGCCCCCGCAGGATCTCGGCCCGGCGGGGCAGCTGCATGAACAGCTCGACCGGGGGGAAGGGGATGTGCAGGAAGAAGCCGATCTTCAGGTCCGGGCGCAGGGCGCGCAGCATCGCCGGTACCAGTTGGAGTTGGTAGTCCTGTACCCACACGGTGCCGCCCTCGGCGGCCTGGTCGGCGGTGGCCTCGGCGAACCGCTGGTTCACCCGGCGGTACGCCTCCCACCAGCTGCGCCGGTAGGCCGGCGTCTCGATCGCGTCGTGGTACAGCGGCCACAGGCTGGAGTTGGAGAAGCCCTCGTAGTAGCGCTCCACGTCGTCCGGGCTCAGGCCGACCGGGCGCAGCCGCATGCCGTCCAGCTCGAAGGGCTGCGCGGGGGGATCCTCCGGACTGCTCGCGTTGCCGGCCCAGCCCACCCAGGTGCCGTGCTGGCCGGCGAGTACCGGATGCAGGGCGGTCACCAGGCCGCCCGGGCTGCGTCGCCAGGACCGGCCGCCCGCCGTGGTGACCTCGTCAACCGGCAGCCGGTTGGCGACCACCACAAACCTACTGCGATCCACGGCGTCCCCTCCGGTGCCCCGACCTGGGCTCGTGAACCGAGCGTACTTGAACTGTCTGAACACCTGATGTTGCGGCGCGTCGCCGAATGTGACTGTCCTGGGCCCGACAGGTGGCGCCCGGGTTGGGCGTCGCGGAGGCAACCTGGGAGGATTGACGCTGGCGGAGGATTGACCACGACGACCGCCGGCCCCCGGGCGGGCCCGGGTCGTCAACCCAGATCAGGCGGAGGTAGGCCGCACCGTGGCCCAGTTCATCTACACCCTGGAAAAGGCCCGCAAGGCGCATGGCGACAAGGTTGTCCTGGACAACGTCACGCTAAACTTCCTGCCCGGCGCCAAGATCGGCGTGGTCGGCCCGAACGGCGCGGGTAAGTCGAGCCTCCTGAGGATCATGGCCGGACTTGACCTGCCGAGCAACGGCGAGGCCCGGCTGATGCCCGGGTACACGGTCGGGCTGCTGGCCCAGGAGCCGCCGCTCAACGACGCCAAGACCGTGCTCGGCAACATCGAAGAGGCGGTCGCCGAGACCAAGGCGAAGCTGGAGCGGTTCAACAAGGTCGCCGAGCAGATGGCCACGGACTACTCCGACGAGCTGATGGACGAGATGGGCCGGCTCCAGGAGGAGCTGGACCACGCCGACGCCTGGGACGTCGACTCCAAGCTGGCCCTGGCCATGGACGCGCTGCGCTGCCCGCCGCCGGACGCCGACGTGACCACGCTGTCCGGCGGCGAGCGGCGCCGGGTCGCCCTGTGCAAGCTCCTGCTGGAGCAGCCCGACCTGCTGCTGCTCGACGAGCCCACCAACCACCTGGACGCGGAGAGCGTGCAGTGGCTGGAGCAGTACCTGGCGAAGTACCCGGGCACCGTCATCGCCATCACGCACGACCGGTACTTCCTGGACAACGTCGCGCAGTGGATCCTCGAGCTGGACC
>CAZYCD010000066.1:0-20921 GCA_964645345.1 uncultured Micromonosporaceae bacterium | reverse complement strand
TGAGCGCTGGGTTAGTCTGCGAACGTGCGCTTGTCGGCCGTGTTGAACGCGGTACGGGAGCTGGGCGTACACGATCACGCGGGGTGGGTGTACCACGACCCGGCCGAGTTCCGCGCCGACGCCGCGCGCTACCTCGCCGACGGTCTGTCGACCGGTCACCGGGTCATGTACGTGTCCGGCGACGCGGGCATCGGGCTGCCCGAGCTGCCCGGCTTGGACGCGGCGCTGGCCACCGGGCAGGCGAGCATCGCCGCAGTCAGCGAACTGTACGCCACGGACGGGCCGGTCGACCCGCAGCGCCTGGTCGCCGCCTCCGTGGAGGCCGCCGACACTGCACTGGCCGACGGGTGGGCCGGGCTCCGTGTGGTGGCCGACGTCACCGCCCTCGTCCGGACCCCGCGGCAGCGCGCCGCGTGGATCCAGTACGAGTACCTGATCGACCGCTGCATCGCGCAGCACCCCCTGTCCGGGCTGTGCGGGTTCAACGGCAGCCTGCTGACCGACGGTGCGCTGGCCGAGGTCGTGTGCATGCATCCGGCGGTCAACCGGGGGGCCACGGAGTTCCGGCTGTACGGGGGCGCCGGCCCGGACGTCAGCCTGGCCCTGGCCGGCGAGATCGACCTGAGCAACCGCAACGTCTTCGCCAGCGCGCTGCGGCAGGCCAGCCCTACCCCGGTCGGCGACGCGCTCGTCGTCGACGCGTCCGGGCTGACCTTCATGGATCACCGGAGCCTGGCCGACCTCGCGGCCCAGGCCACCGAGCTCGGCCTGACCACCCTGGTGTACGCGGCCGAGGAGAGCGTCCTGAGCACGCTCGCTCAGCTGATGCCGGTTCCGGGCATGCAGGTGAGGCGTCGATGAGAACCGGGGCTGCCACCGGGTACACCGGCTACTTCCACGAGACCGCGTTCTACGGCTCGGACGAGGAGTTCCTGGCACTGATCGTCCCGTTCTTCACCGACGGGCTGGCGGCCGGCGAGCCCGTCGTGTCGGCGTTCGCCCCGGCGAACCAGGAGCTGGTACGCGACGCCTTCGGCGACACCAGCGGGATCCGGTACATCGGCGGGGAGAAGCAGTACCTGCGCCCGGCCGAGGCGATCCGCCGGTACCGGGAGATGTTCGCGGAGTACGCGGGGCACGGGGTGAGCCAGATCCGGGTCGCCGGGGACGTTCCGCACCCCGGGGTCGGCGCGCCGTGGGACTGGTGGGCGCGGTACGAGGCGGCCGTCAACCACGCCTACCACGAGTTCCCCGTCTGGGGTGTGTGCCCCTACGACACCCGCAGCGCGCCCGAGTATGTCATCGCCGAGGTGCGCCGCACCCACCCGCGCATCGCCCACGGCACGGAGCACCGCGCCAATCCGTTTTTCGACGATCCGGTCGAGTTCCTTCGGGGGCGGTCGTCCGACTGGCGGGACCCGTTGGAGCGCGGCCCCGCCCAGGCCGAACTGGTGGACCCGAGCGGCGCGCAGGCGCGCGGGGTGTTGACGGTGCTCCCGAACCCGAGCGAACTGACCAGCGAGGAGTTCAACGGGCTGTTGCTCGCGGTGACCGAAGCCGTCACCAACGGCCGCCGGCACGGACGCTCGCCGGTGGTGATGCGCGTCTGGTCCGTGCCACGGCGGGTGGTGGTGACCGTCACCGACGCCGGTACCGGACCGGACGACCCGTACGCCGGGCTGCTACCCCAACCGGGCGCGCCGGACGGCGGTCTGGGTCTGTGGATTGCCCACCAGGTCTGCAGCTTCGTGGGGCTGCAACGGGAACCGGACGGGTTCACCATCCGGCTCGTCGCCGGCGACCCCTGCTGCTGACGGCCGACCGGCCACAATCGGCACCGGCACGCCGCGGCCTAGCACGGGATGGGTTGGTCCGGTCGCGGAGTGCCGAAGCGACGACCGGACCAACGCCCCGTCATGCGCCGACGCGCCGTCCGGTCACCATCCGCAGAATCGCGAACAGGATGACGGCACCGATGATCGCGGTGATCCAGGTGCTGATGTTGAAGAAGCCGTTGAGGCTCTGGATGTGGAACAGCACCTTGGCCAGGAAGCCGCCCAGGAGTGCCCCGATGATGCCGACGACAGTGGCGAGGATGAAGCCGGTTCGCCGGCCGGTCAGGTGTTCGGCGATGATCCCGCAGACTGCGCCGAGCACGATCCACGCGATGATACTCACGTCACTTGATCCTTCCATCCGTTAAGGCATCGATTTCGATCGCCCGTCCCGATGTGCCCACTATCGCCGGGGGCAAAACCCGTTGCCATGTCGCGCGGCGGCGGCGGCTTTGGCCGTTGTCTGGTAACGGTGCGCGGATGAGCGCGTTCGACCTCGGCGGTCTTTGGAAGGTCTGGCACCGTGCAGTCGGTGGTGAGCCGGCCCTCGTACTCCTGTGATCGGGGCGACGTCCGGACGAACGGCAGCAGCTTGCACGCAGGGCCTCCCACCGGATACCCTACTAACCCGATAGCCTTTGCAGACATCTCGCGGTTGGCTGCACAGGGCTGGTTCATCCAGTCGATCAGGGTTCATGTCGCGTGAGGAGGGTGGCCGATGAGCGAGCTCGTTCTCGTCTGCTGTCGGTACGTCGACCTCCTGCGCACCGCCAGTTGCTTGTGTCGGTGAACTGACGCCGGCCATGGCGGCCGAGCGCGTCCTCCGAGCACCTGTCCACTCCGCCTTTCGAGGCTTCGTTTCGGTGAACTGACGTCGGCCATGGCGGCCGAACGCGTCCTCCGACCACCCACCCCGCCTTTTTCGAGGCACCAGACTGCCCTCCGCCGTACGGGAGAGACGCGTGTCCCAACAACCGCTGCACTTTTGCGCCTTCGTCATGAACACGACCGGCCACATCCTCCAGGGAACGTGGCGCCGCCCGAGCGCGCGACAGGCCGACTTCAACAGCCTCGACCTGTGGGTCGACCTCGCGCGGACCCTCGAACGGGGCCGCTTCGACGCCATCTTCTTCGCAGATGTGGTGGGGGTGTACGCGCCCTACCGCGGCGACGAGCGCAAGTACGTCGAGGCCGGGCTACAGGTTCCCAGCAACGATCCGTCGGTCCTGGCCGGCGCCATCGCCTACGTGACCGAGCACCTCGGCATCGCCTTCACCGCCTCCATCCTGCAGGAGCACCCGTTCAACTTCGCCCGCCGGATATCGACGCTCGACCACGCCAGCAAGGGGCGGGTCGCCTGGAACATCGTCACCAACTACCTGCCCAACGCCTCCCGTAACTTTGGACTGGACGGGCTGACCAAGCACGACGAGCGCTACGCCTGGGCCGACGAGTACGTCGACGTCACGTACAAGCTGTGGGAAGGCTCGTGGGAGGACGACGCGCTGCTGCAGGACCGGGTCACCGGAATCCACGCCGACTACGACAAGATCCACCGGATCGACCACGACGGCCCCCGGTACCGGGTGGAAGGCCCGCACCTGGTCAGCCCGTCGCCGCAGCGTACCCCGCTGCTGTTCCAGGCGGGCGCGTCTGAGGCCGGGCGGACCTTCGCCGCGCGCAACGCGGAGGCGGTCTTCATCGTGGCGCCGACGGTGCAGGCGGCGGCCCGGGACACCGCCGACATCAGGGCGCGCGCCGTAGCGCACGGACGCTCGGCGTACGACCTGAAGTTCTTCCAGGGGCTGCACTTCGTTGTCGGCTCGACCGAGGAGGAGGCGAAGCGCCGCAGCGACGAGTTGGACGGTTGGATCGACTACGACGCTCAGCTGTCGCACATGTCGGGCGCGGTCGGCATCGACTTCGGCCACGAGGACCTGGACCGGCCGGTCGGGGAGCTGAGGACCGAGGGCGTGCAGTCGATCCTCGGCTGGATCAACGACCTGGTGACCGATCGCGCGCCGACGCTGCGCGACGTGGCGCACTACACCTCGCACAACGGCCGGATCACCGGCACGCCGGAGCAGATCGCCGATCAGCTGGAGCGCTGGCGGGCCGCCGGCGTCGACGGGATCAACGTGGTCAACGCCGAGATCCCCGGCAGCTACGAGGAGTTCGTGGACCACGTCATCCCCGTGCTGCGCGAGCGGGGACTCGCCCAGCGCGAATACGCCGAGGGCACGCTGCGCCGCAAACTCTTCGGTCGCGGTGACCGCCTGCCCGATACCCATCCCGCCGCCCGCTACCGGGGCGCCTTCGTGCCTTCGAACGCCTGAGGAAACCGACTGTGAGCCAGAAGAAGCGCCTCATTCTCAACCTGTTCGAGATGAACTGCGTCAGCCACATCACCCACGGGTTGTGGCGGCTGCCCGACAACAACCGCGAGCGGTTCAACGACATCGAGTACTGGACCGAGCTGGCCACGCTGCTGGAGGAGGGTGGCTTCGACGCGGTCTTCCTGGCCGACGTCGTCGGCACCTACGACGTGTTCCGCGGCTCGGCGGCCACCTCCATCCGCGAGGGGCTGCAGATCCCGAACAACGACCCGGCGTCGGTGGTGCCGGCCATGGCGGCGGTGACCAAGCATCTGGGCTTCGGCATCACGTTCTCCACGACCTACGAGCCACCGTTTGCCTGGGCCCGGCGGCTGAGCACCCTCGACCATCTGACGAAGGGGCGGGTGGGCTGGAACATCGTCACGTCGTACCTGCCCAACGCCGCCCGCAACTTCGGCCACGACGGGGAGGTCGAGCACGACACCCGGTTCGACAAGGCCGATGAGTACCTCGACGTGCTGTACAAGCTGTGGGAGGGCTCCTGGGATGACGACGCCGTCGTCGCCGACCGGGAGGGCAACGTGTTCGCCGACCCGGCGAAGATCCGCCCGATCCACCACCAGGGACGGTGGTTCAGGGTGGAGGGGCCGCACCTGCCCTCCCCCAGCCGACAGCGCACCCCCGTGCTGTTCACCGCGACCGCGAGCGCGGCCGGCACCAGGTTCGCCGGCAAGCACGCCGAGGTGGTGTTCACCGGCGGTCCGGACGTGGCGAGCCTGCGCACGACGATCGCGGGCATCCGGGACGCCGCGGTCGCGGCCGGACGGCGGGCCGATGACGTCCGTTTCGTCAGCGTCGCCGGCGTGGTCGTGGCGCCCACCGAGGCGCAGGCCAAGGCGAAACTCGCCCGCTACCAGGAACTGGCCAGCACGGACGGGTACCTGGCCCACGCCAGCCTGCCCTGGGATCCCACCGTCCTGCCGGCGGACGCGAAGCTCAAGGACGTCACCGACACCGACGGCGGGGTGGGGCGCTGGCGCAGGTTCGACCCGGAGCAGACGGTGGGCGAGTTCGTCGCGGGCTTCGGCGACCTGAGCCGCCAGCCGCTGCTGGCGGTCGGCGACCCGCGGCAGGTGGCCGACGAGATCGAGCGCTGGCTCGACGAGGTCGGGCTCGACGGAATCAACCTGCTGCAGTACCACTCCTACGACACCGCCCGCGACTTCATCGAGCTGGTCGTTCCCGTGCTGCGCGAGCGTGGCCGCCTGCGCCGCGAGTACGACGAGCGGGAGACCTTGCGGCAGCGCATTTTCGGCGAGGGCGACCGGCTGCCCGACCGCCACTACGGCGCCCGCTACCGCGGCGGTGCCCACCTGCCGGCCAGCGGCATCGCCGACCCGGCCCCCGCACAGGCACTCGCCCGCTGACCACCGACCCCTGATCACTCCTCACACCAGGAAGCGAACGATGACCCGACTGACCCTGACCCGCCGGCGCCGTGCCGCAGTCGCCGCACTCACCGGCGTCGCCCTGCTCGCCGTCGGCGCGCTCACCGCCTGCGGCGGCAGCGCCGACGCCAACGAGGGCGGCGGGACGCCGAAGACCGGCGGCACCATCATCTACGGCCATGTCCAGGAGCCGCCGTGCATCTTCGGCGGCTGGATCCAGCAGGCGTACATCTCCCGCCAGGTGCTCGATGGTCTGGTGGCGATGGCTGACGACGGCAGCGTCAAGCCGTGGCTGGCGACCCAGTGGACGGTGTCGCCGGACGGTACGGCATACACGTTCACGCTCAAGGACGGCGTGAAGTTCACCGACGGTACGGCACTGGACGCCGAGGCGGTCGCCTGGAACTTCGACCTGTGGGAGAACAAGGGCGGCAACAGTACCGCCAAGGTGTCCATCGACCCGTACTACAAGGCCGCCAAGGCGCTGGACGCCACGCACGTCCAGATCACCCTGAACAAGCCCTACCCGCCGTTCCTCACCCTCATCACGCAGGGCTACTTCGGTATCCAGTCGCCCACGGCGTTCAAGAGTCGCTCCGACAAGGAGAACTGCGAGAAGCCGATCGGCTCGGGCGGCTTCATCGTCAAGGAGTGGAAGCACGGCGAGGAGGTCGTACTCGTCAAGAACCCGAACTACACGTCCTGGCCGGCGACCGCCAAGCACCAGGGTCCGGCGATCGTCGACGAGGTGCGCTGGAAGTTCATCGCCGACGGTGTCTCCCGCTACGCCTCGCTGAGTACCGGCGAGTCGAACGTCGTGTACGAGGTGCCGACGGTGAGCTGGAAGGACGCGCAGGCGCGGTACCAGACCATCCGTTACATCACCCCCGGTAAGCCGGTGTCGTTCTACATCAACACCAAGGTCGGGCCGTTCACTGACAAGCTGGTCCGGCAGGCGTTCGCGTACGGGGCCGACCGCAAGTCGGCGGTCGAAGCGGGCTTCCACGGCGTGATCCCGTACGAGGGCAACCCCGCGGTCAGCCAGGCGACCCCGGGCTACAACGCCGACGCCGCCAAGGCGTACGCCTACGACCCCGCCAAGGCCAACCAGCTGCTCGACCAGGCCGGCTGGACGCAGCGGACCTCCGACGGCTTGCGCAGCAAGAACGGCCAGCCGCTGACGATCAAACTCGTGTACGGCGCCGGGTTCATCTTCACCCAGGAGGGCGCGACCGTCCTGCAGGTCCTGCAGCAGCAGTGGAAGCAGGTCGGCTTCGACGTCAAGCTGATCCCGGCGACCCTGGCCGAGCTGTGGGGCGGCAAGTACTCCGACCCGAGCACGTTCGACGCCACCCCGTCGTACTGGACCAGCCCCAGCGCCGCGATTCTGTGGATCGTCTGGCGACCGTCCACGGCGGACAACCCGAACTACAGCAACCGGTCGTTCTACAACAACCAGACGCTGTCGAGCGTGATCCAGCAGGCCAACTCGGAGCCGGACGTCGCCAAGGCGAACGCCCTGTTCGGGCAGGCACAGCAGATCATCCAGGACGACGCCGCCGGCATCGGGCTCTACACCCAGAACTCCACGTACGCGGTGGCCCGCAACCTGCGCGACGTGTGGCTGGAGAAGAGCCAGGGCGAGCCCGTGTTCTCCGACGCGTACTTCACCGGGTGAGGCGGCGATGAGCAGACAGACGAGTGTGGCGGCCGTGGTGCGACGGTTCGCGGTCAAGGTGGCGGCCTCGGTGGGGGTGATCGTGGCCGCCGCCTCGGTCACCTTCTTCGCCCAGCTGGCGGTGCCGGGTGACCGGGCCACCGCGCTGATGAACCTGCAGACCGGTCAGGACAAGAAGTGGACGTCGGCGGAGCTGGCTCCGCTCAACGCGAGGTACGGCTTCGACAAACCGCTCGCGGTGCAGTACCTGCACTACGTCACCGGCCTGTTCCGCGGTGACCTCGGCACGTCGTACACCCAGAAGCGACCGGTGATCGAGGTGATCGGGGGGCAGTTGCTGCCCAGCGTGATCCTGACCGTCGGCGCGCTGGCGGTCGCCTGGCTGCTGGCGCTCGCCGTGACGCTGCTGACCGCGCGCAGGGGGCGGCTGCTGTCCGGCCTCGGCGCGACCTGGGAGGCCGTCACGGCCAGCCTGCCCCACTACTGGGTCGGCGTCGTGCTGCTCGTGGTCTTCGCGGTACAGCTGAGGGTGTTCCCGATCATCGGCGGCACGAGCCTGTGGGGCACGGTGCTACCGGTGCTCACGCTGGCGGTCCCGCTGGCCGGGTTCCTGGGACAGGTGACCCGCGCCGAGTTCGAGCACGTACTGGAGCAGCCGTTCGTCACCACGGCCCGCACCCGCGGGATGTCCGACCTGGGAGTGCGGCTGCGGCACGTGCTGCGGCACGCCGTACTCCCGGCGGTCACGCTGTCGGGCTGGGCGCTCGGCGCGCTCATCGCCGGCGCGGTGATCGCGGAGAACATCTTCGGCCGGCCGGGCATCGGGCAGGTGCTGGTCACCGCGGTCAACACCCGGGACCTGCCCACCGTGTCGGGCATCGTGCTGGTGGTGGCGGCCGTGTACGTGGTCGCCAACCTGCTGGTCGACCTGGCGTACGCGGTGATCGATCCACGGCTTGCGGCAGGTGCGCGATGAGCAGCGAGGCACTCGCCCCGCCCCGCACGCTGCCGCGGCTGGACCGGTTGCCGTCGACCGGCACGGCGCTGTCCCTGCTGGTCGTCGGGCTCGTCCTGATCGCGGCGGTGGCCCCGGGCCTGCTCAGCCACGGCAGCCCGACGGCGATCGACCTGAATTCGACGCTGCAGACGCCGTCCTGGCATCACCTGTTCGGCACCGACGATGCCGGCCGGGACCTGCTCACCCGGGTCATCTACGGCACCCGCCAGTCGCTGGGCATCGGACTGGGCGCCACCGCGCTCGCCTTCGCCATCGCCATCGCGCTGGGCTTCGCCGCGGGACTCTGTGGCGGCGTCGTCGACGCGGTCGTCACACGGGTGCTGGAGGTCGCGTTCGCGTTCCCGGCCCTGCTGCTCGCGCTGCTGGTCATCGCCGTGCGGGGTCCGTCGCTGGCCACCGAGCTCATCGCGGTCGGCATCGGGTCGGCACCCGGATACGCCCGGATGGTGCGCGGCCAGGTCCTGGCCGTACGCCAGGCCGGGTTCATCGAGGCCGCCTCGGCGCTGGGGCACCGGCGGTTGTCCGTGGTGCGGCGGCACCTGTTCCCCAACGCGATGCGCCCGCTGGTGGCCGTCGCCACCCTCGGGGTCGGCCAGTCGATCGTGTGGGCGTCCGGGCTGTCCTTCCTCGGCATGGGCGTACCGCCGCCGAGTCCGGAATGGGGGGCGCTGCTGGACGCCGGCCGCATGCACATCACCACTTCCTGGTGGCTGGAGATCCTGCCCGGTCTCGTGATCGTCCTGGTGACGCTCTCGGTGACCTCGCTGGGTCGCACCCTGCAGAACCGACTTGGAGGAGCCGCCCGATGACTGCCGTGGAGTACGACCTGGCCGAACGCGTGGACGCGCAGGCCGTCGCCGACACCGAGACGAACGCCCTGCACGGTCCCGACACACCGCTGCTGCGGGTGGCGGACCTGCGGGTGTCCTTCGCCCGCACCGAGGTCGTCAAGGGCATCTCCTTCACCGTCCGGGCCGGACGGTGCCTGGCCATCGTCGGCGAATCCGGGTCCGGCAAGAGCGTGACCGCCCGCACCCTGGTGGGCCTGACCGGACCCGGGGCCCGGGTCACGGCCGAGCGGATCGACCTGGCCGGCAACGACCTGCTGCACGCGTCGCAGCGGGCGTGGCGGGCGGTGCGCGGCAGGCGGATCGGGTTCATCCTGCAGGACGCCCTTGTCTCGCTCGACCAGCTCCGCCGGGTACGCGACGAAGTGGCCGAGCCGCTGCGGCTGCACGGCTGGGGTACCCGCGCGCAACGGGCGACCAGAGCGGTCGAACTGCTGCGCTCCGTCGGCGTACCGGAGCCGGAGGTGAAGGCGCTGCAGCGGCCGTACGAGCTGTCCGGCGGCCTGCGCCAGCGGGCCCTGATCGCCTCGGCGATCGCCCTGGACCCGCCGCTGCTCGTCGCCGACGAGCCGACCACCGCCCTGGACGTCACCGTGCAGGCCCAGGTGCTCGACCTGCTCGCCGCCGCCAAGCAGCGCGGCACGGCGATCATCCTGATCAGCCACGACCTGTCCGTGGTGGCCCGGCTGGCCGACGAGGTCGCCGTCATGCGCGACGGCACCATCGTGGAGTACGGCCCGGCCCGCCAGGTTCTGCGTGATCCGCAGCACGAGTACACCCGGGTGCTGCTGGACGCGATCCCGTCGGAGCACACCCGTGGCACCCGGCTCAGCCGCCCCGCCGAGGGCGCCCCGTCGGCGGCCCGCACCCGCCGGCCGGTCGACCGGGGCCGACCGGTCCTGGAGGCACGCCACCTCACCAAGGTCTTCCGCGGACCGGACAAGGTCGACCGCACGGTCGTCGACGACGTCTCCTTCGAGTTGTTCGGCGGCGAGACGCTCGGCATCGTGGGCGAGTCCGGCTCGGGCAAGACCACGACGGCCCGGCTAGCGCTGGCCATTTTGGGGGCGAGCGCGGGAGAGGTGCTGCTGCGCGGCGAGCCCTGGTCCGCGCTGCCGCCGGCCCGGCGGCGGCCGCTGCGCAAGCAGGTCGGCGTGGTCTACCAGGATCCGCTCGGCTCCTTCGACCCGCGCTGGTCCGTCGGCCGCATCCTCGCCGACGCGCTCACCACGGGTGCCCGGCCGCCGAGTTCCCGGGCCGAGGCCCGCAGCCGGGCCGTCCGCCTGCTGGAGCAGGTCGGCCTGCGCGAGTCGCACCTGGCCGCCGCACCGCTGCGACTGTCCGGCGGCCAGCGGCAGCGGGTCGCCATCGCCCGGGCGCTGGCTCCGCAGCCATCGGTCATCGTCTGCGACGAGCCGGTCTCCGCGCTCGACGTGTCGATTCAGGCGCAGGTGCTCGACTTGCTCACCGAACTGCAGGACGACCTGGGGGTGAGCTACCTGTTCATCTCGCATGACCTGGGGGTGATCCACCACATGAGCGACCGGATCCTCGTCATGAAGGACGGTCGGGTCGTCGAGCACGGCAGCGCCGCGGAGGTCTTCGAACGGCCGCAGCACCCGTACACCCAGCGGCTGCTCACCGCGGTCCCCCGGCTGGCGTCGGCATGACCGGGGTGACCGACCGGGAGCTGACCGACCGCTTCGCGCCGGTGTTCGCCAAGATCGCCGAGGGGGCGTTGGAACGCGAGGCGGACCGCCGGCTGCCGCGCGACCAGGTCGACTGGCTGCGGGAGGCCGGTTTCACCAAGATCCGCATCCCGCGGGAGTACGGCGGGCTGGGCGCCACGCTGCCCCAGCTCGTCGGGCAGCTCATCGAACTGGGCCGGGCCGACTCCAACCTGCCCCAACTGCTGCGCGGGCATCTGGGATTCGTGGAGAACCGGCTGGTGTACCCGGACGCCGAGGTCCGCGAACGGTGGCTGCGCAGGGTGGCCGCAGGCGTCATCGTGGGCAACGCGCAGAGCGAGCGGGCGAGCGTGTCGTGGTGGGAGCCGCAGACCACGGTCGTACCCGACGACGCGGGCGGCTGGCGTCTCAATGGCCGCAAGTTCTACTCCACCGGCGCCCTGTTCGCCGACTGGATCCATACCAGTGCCGCTGTCGGCAAGGGCCGCACCGCCACCGTGCTGGTGCCCGCGTCGGCACCGGGCGTCACCCGCCTCGACGACTGGGACGGCTTCGGGCAGCGGCTCACCGGCAGCGGCACGACCCTGTTCGAGGACGTTCCGGTCGCGGCGCAGGACGTCGAGATCGTCGAGGCAGAGCACCTCGCGGGCTCGTCGCTGGCCGCGTTCTTCCAGCTGGTGCACCTGGCCACACTGGCCGGCATCGGGCGGGCAGCGGTCGCCGACACGGTGGAGTTCGTGGCGGGCCGTACCCGCAACCTGTTCAACCCGGCCCACCCCGCGCCCGCGACCGACCCTCAGGTGCAACAGGTGGTCGGCCGGATCGCCGGAGCGTCGATCGTCGTCGACGCCGCGACCTCCGCCGCCGCCGCGGCGCTGGAGGAGGTCTACCAGGCGCAGCGAGCGGGACAGGCAACGCCGGCCCAGTTGGACCGTGCCGACGTCGCCGTGTACGGCGCGCAGGGCGTGGTGGCCCGGCTCGTCCTGGACCTGGTCACCGAACTGTTCGAGGTGGGCGGGGCCTCCGCCACGGCCGAGCGGTACCGGCTCGACCGGCACTGGCGCAACGCCCGCACCCTCGCCTCGCACAACCCGGTCATCTACCGCGACCGGGTCGTCGGGCGGTACCTGCTCGACGGCACCCGCCCCAGCACCGCCTACGCCCAGCTGCGTGCGGACGTCCCGCGCGCCGACCGGGCACCCGTGGAGGACTCGTGAGCCTGACGTCGACCACCGTTCCCGTACTCACCTCGGCCGGGGCGCTGCAGGCCGCCGCCGAACTCGCCGCCGGCTTCGCCCGCGACGCCGCCGACCGCGACGCGCAGCGGATCCTCCCGTTCGCCGAACTCGACCAGCTCAGCGCGGCCGGACTGCTGGCGATCACGGTCCCGGCCCGGTACGGCGGGGCCGACCTGCCGGTGGCGACGGTGACCGAGGTGATCCGGCTGATCTCGGCCGGCGACCCCAACATCGGCCAGATCCCGCACAGCCACTATGTCTACGTCAAGCAGCTGCGCCTGCAGGGCACCGAGGCGCAGCAGCGCCACCTCTTCGGCGAGGTGCTGGCCGGGCGCCGGTTCGGCAACGCCCAGTCGGAGGCGGGCACCCGCCACGTACGCGACATCAGGACCACCCTGACCGCCGACCGCCCGGGCCACTGGCGGCTGGACGGCCGCAAGTTCTACGCCACCGGCGCCCTGCTGGCCGACCGCATCCCCGTCCTGGCCCACCTCGGACCCGACGGCCCGCTGCACGTCGCCTGGGTCGATCGGCACGCCGACGGCGTCGAGGTCCTCGACGACTGGAACGGCCTGGGCCAGCGCACCACCGCCAGCGGCTCGGTGGAGCTGCGCGACGTGGCCGTGCCCGAGGAGCTCATCACGCCGTACGCGGTCACCTTCGACGGGCCGCAGACCTACGGCGCGTACGCGCAGGTACTGCACGCCGCGATCGACGCCGGCATCGCCCGCGCGGCGCTCACCGACGCCGCGTGGTTCGTCCGGGAGAAGAGCCGGCCGTACCCCGACGCGCAGGTGACCCGGGCCGCCGACGACCCCCTCGTCGTGCAGGCCTTCGGCGAGATCGAACTGGCCGTACGGGCCGGCGAGGCGCTGCTGGCCGAGGCCGCGCGGGCCATCGACCGGGCCGATGCCGACCTGACTGCGCAGTCCGCGGCGGCCGCGTCCCTCGCCGTCGCCGCGGCGCGAGCGGCCACCACCCGGGCGGCGCTCGAGGCGGGCAGCCGGCTGTTCGAGGTGGCCGGCACCCGCTCCGCCGCCGCCGGGCTGGGACTGGACCGGCACTGGCGCAACGCGCGCACCCACACCCTGCACGACCCCGCCGCCTGGAAGGTGCACCACCTCGGCCGGTGGACGCTCGACGGTACCCCGCCCCCCAACCACGGACAGGTGTAAGCGATGACAGACCTGAAGTTCCACTGGTTCCTGCCCACCAACGGCGGCGACGGCCGGCAGATCGTCGGCGGCGGGCACGGCACCCCGGCCGGCTCGGGTGGGCGCCCCGCCTCCGTCGCGTACCTCGGACAGATCGCCCGGTCCGCCGAGCAACTGGGCTTCGAGGCCGCACTGACCCCCACCGGCGCGTGGTGCGAGGACGCCTGGATCACCACCGCGATGCTGTCCAGCGTCTCCGAACGGCTGAAGTTCCTCGTGGCCTTCCGGCCCGGCCTGACCTCGCCGTACCTCGCCGCGCAGATGGCCGCCACCTTCCAGAACCTCTCCGGCGGGCGGCTGCTGCTCAACGTCGTCACCGGCGGCGAGAGCCACGAGCAACGCATGTACGGGGACTTCCTCGACAAGGACGCCCGGTACGAGCGGTGCGGGGAGTTCCTGGAGATCGTCCGCGCGCTGTGGTCCGGCACACCCGTCAGCGTCGAAGGCAGGCACTTCCACCTGGCCGACGCGGTCCTGGCCCAGCTTCCCGATCCGCTGCCCGACATCTACTTCGGAGGATCATCGTCGGCGGCGCTCGACGTGGCGGCCCGGCAGGCCGACGTCTACCTCACCTGGGGAGAACCACCGACCGCCGTCGCCGAAAAGGTGCGCCGGGTCAGCGAGCTGGCCGACAGACACGGCCGGACCCTCGCGTACGGCCTGCGGGTACACACCATCGCCCGGGACACCGCCGACGAGGCCTGGGCCGAGGCCGCCCGCCTGCTGGACGGAATCTCCGAGGAGCAGATCCGCCACGTACAGACCGGCCTGCGCCGCAGCGAGTCCGAGGGCCAGCGCCGGATGCTCGCCCTCAACGGAGGAACCAAGGACGGGCTGGAAATCCACCCGAACCTGTGGGCCGGCGTCGGGCTCGTCCGGGGTGGCGCGGGAACCGCCCTCGTCGGCAGTCACCAGCAGATCGCCGACCTCATCGAGCAGTACGCCGAGGTGGGCATCACGCAGCTGGTGCTCTCCGGCTACCCGCACCTGGAGGAGGCGTACCGGTTCGGCGAAGGCGTGCTTCCCGAGCTGGCCCGGCGCGGACTGTGGCGGCACCCCGCGCCCGGCCCGCAGCCGGTGTCCGCCGTACCGTTCGGCACGGCGGCGCCACGCATTCACCAGGCGGCGTCGTGACCGCGCGCGTCGCGGTCGTCGTCGGAAACCCCCGGCCCGCCAGCCGTACCCTCAACGCCGCCATCTACGTGGCGCGGGCGCTCACCGGGCGGGAGCCGGACCTGACCGTCGACCTGGCCACCCTGGGCCCGGCCCTGCTGGACTGGGCGGACCCCGACGTGGCCAACCTGGTGTCCGAGGTCGGCGCGGCAGACCTCGCCGTGGTGGCCAGCCCAACCTACAAAGGCACCTACACCGGACTGCTCAAACTGTTCCTCGACCGGTTCGCCGGCGGCAGCGGGCTACGCGGACTCGCCGTACCCCTGCTGGTCGGCGCGGCCGCACACCATCACCTGGCGGCCGAGCTGACGCTGCGGCCGGTGCTCACCGAGATCGGCGCGACCGTACCCGGACGAGGACTGTTCATCATCGATCGCAGCCACGACGACCCCGCTGCGTACGCGGACTGGCTGGCCGCCACCCGCCCCGTCGTCGCCACCTTCCTACAGGCCCGGGAGGACACCACATGAACCGGCTGCCTACCAACCAGGATCTCGACCCCCACCGGCTACGGGAGGTGTTCGGCATCTTTCCCAGCGGGGTGGTCGCCGTCGCCGCCCTGGTCGACGGTGTACCGGTCGGCCTGGCCGCCAGCTCCTTCACCTCGGTCAGCCTCGACCCGCCGCTGGTGTCGTTCTCCATCGCCAACGCATCCAAGACGTGGCCCGACCTTCGCCGCGCGACCCACCTCGGGGTCACGATCCTGGCCGACCACCACCCCGCCGTCGCCCGTCAACTGGCCGGCGAGGTGGGCCAGCGGTTCGACGGACTGGCCCTCACCGCGACCGCTGACGGGGCGGTCACCCTCGACGACGGACTCGCCCAATTCGACACCACGATCTACAACGAGGTCCTCGCCGGCGACCACACGATCGTGCTGCTGCGGCTACACGCCGCCCAGCACGCCGGGCGGCCAGAGCTCTCACCGCTGATCTTCCACCGCAGCCGGTTCAGTCGACTTCACTCTCCATGAGGTGCCGCATCCCGACGCCGTAGCAAGGTGTCGCGAGTCACTGACCGGCGCCCGACGCGGGTCTGTCAAGTTAACTGGCCAAGTCGCTGGCCACCATGCGCGAGCACCTCACGGCCGAGGTCAGACGGCCAAGCACGCCTTGCGCTGTCGGGGCTACCGCGTGGCGCCGCCGGTCGGATCTTACGGAGTGCGCTCTCGGGAGGCGTTGCCGTGTGGGCTGGCGCGACCGCCCGGTAGTGCGGCTTGCGGGAGTGGACGTCGGCATCCTGCCGGTCGGTCGGCCGGCGGCGGGTGCCCGGGCCGCCGCCGCCCACGGGTCATCGAGCGAGGGCACGGCGCAGGTCCTTCATCATGAGCAGCAGGTGCATCGGATCTGTGGGGCTCGCGTCGAACTTCGCCAGCCGCAGGTAGAAACCACGGGCGGCCTCGGACTCGCAGTGGATGAGCAGTGCCCGGACCCCGATGACCTCCGACGCCACAGCGATGCGCCGAAGCGCATCGACGACTAGGGCACGGCCCAAGCCTGCCCCCTGGCTCGCTCGGTCGACGCCGAGTCGGGTCAAGATAACGACCGGCTGGTGGTAACGTCCGGCACCTTGCATCATCCGGCGCGACGCGTCAGCCGGGGCGACGGTGCCGGCCGCCAGCGCGTAGTACCCAACAACCCGGGCATCGGGATGATCCAGACCGCGCACCACGTACACCCGAGACAGGCCGGCTCGATGTGACTGCAGCGCATGCTGAACCAGCCACTCCGACTGGGCGACCGAGCCGCAATCGAACCCGCCCACGACGTGCTCGGCCGACAACGCCTCGACCGCACTGAAGGATGCGCTCACATCTCCTCACGGCTCTGCGGCGCGTCAAGAACGGTCGGACCAGCCAGCAACTCCCTCAGCCCGACCACATCACCGGCGGGCCGCGTCAACGCTTCATCGAACACCCGCCACGCCTGCTGATCCAGTACGAAGACGCGCCGATCGGCTAGCACATCGGCCGCGGCCTCCGTGGCCGCCGCCAAGACAAACGTCGACACGCTCGCGCCCGTGGCCGCGCTAGCCGCCTCCAACAGTGCCTTCTGTTCCGCGTCCACCCGAAGGTGCAGACGCTCCGCCTTCGCACTCATACCCAACCAGTGTACGCACAATGTACGCCACTCGCAACGTCGATGCGCTGGCCGGACTTGAGCCGCGCCGCCTTCGATTCGCTGGTCGACCTGGCGCCGTTCTATTGCCGGTAGACGTCGGCGCAGTGATCGATGCGTACCAGATGCACCGTGCCGGCCGACTCGTCGATGCGGTAGACGACCCCGTAGGAGCCACGGCGGGCGCTGTGGTAGCCGGCCAGTTCGTTGGCCAGCGGCCTGCCGACCACTCGCGGGCTATCCAGCAGCGGGCCGGTAGTAAACCCGGCCGCCGCGGTGGCCGCTGCCAGAGGCGACCCGACCGGTGGCGGCTCGGTCGGCTCGCGGCGTGCCGCCGCGGCCACGGATAGTCGGTACGCCTCGTCGCTCACCCCTGCCCCGGCCGGGTCCGGGCAGCCATGTGGCGACGCAGCTCATCGGCGTCGATCGCCTGTCCGGCGGCGATGTCGGCCTCGGCCTGGCGGATCTGGTCCACCGCGCCCTGCGTGGACAGCAGATCCAGGGCCTCCTCCAGAGCCTCCAGGTCCGATACGGCCATGATGACCGCCTCGGGCCGGCCGTTGCGGGTGATCACCACCCGGTCATGGGTGTCCCGGACCTCGTCAAGCACCGCCGACAGGCGAGCTTTCACATCAGCCAACGGAATCGTCGCCATGACCAAAATGGTAGTCATCAGGTGGTAGCCCCACCCGCCACAAAAGATCTGAAGCTCGTCCAAATTCGCTAACCGCTGGTCGACGGCGACACCGCCGCGGCCAGGCATTCATCAGCGCCCGGTCGTGCTGATGAGGTTGGCCGGGTCAGCCCAGCGATGCGCTCGCCGCTCGAAGCTCGTCCAGGGCCGCCAGGGTGTACCTAGCAAGCTCGTCATTGGCCGCACGCTCGCCCTCGGCCCATTCGGCGAACCCCCGCTTGAAAGCCAGGACGCCCAGCTCCCCGGCGACAGCCGCGGTCGAATCGGGCACGCCGCGAGCAACGAGGGCGCTTGTCATCGCGGCCGCGAGGCTGACGCTCTTGAGAGCGTCGCGTTCTTGAAGTTCGGTGCTCGCGGCGACGGCCGCCTTCAGGCGGGGGGCGAGCTCGCGATTCATGGGGCCCATCGCACTCGAGGCGCGCTCGAGGCCGGCGGCGACCGCCTCAAGCGGGCTTGCGTTTGCGGGCGCCTCGGCGATCCCCTCGGCCAGTAGCCGACTCAGCGTCTCCTGTCCGGCCACCAGCAGCTCGCGCTTGTCTGCGAAGTGCCGGAAGAAGGTGCTTTTCGTGACTCCGGCACGTTCGGCGATCTGCGCGACCGTCGTCGCGTCGTACCCCTGCTCGGTGAACAGGTCGACGGCGGCCAGGACGAGGCGTTCGCGTGCCCCTGGTTCCCACCGACCCATGGGTCCATCATAGGCGATGGGACTGTTGTCCCGTCATCGTGATAGTGTGACGGGACAAGAGTCCCATCACTTGCGGGAGAAGCCCATGCGCGTCTTCGTCACCGGTGGCACCGGCCTGATCGGTTCTGCCGTCGTCGCCGAACTGCTCGGCAACGGCCACACCGTCCTCGCACTCGCCCGCTCCGACGCCTCCGCGCTGGCCGCCGAGGCGGCCGGCGCCGAGCCGCTGCGGGGCGGCCTGGCCGATCTGGACATCCTTCGGGCCGGCGCTGCTCAGGCCGACGGGGTGATCCACCTGGCGTTCGGCCACGACTTCAGCAGCGCCGACGCCGTCGCGAAGTCGGTCGCCGAGGAGAGCGCCGCGCTCGCGATCCTGGGTGAGGAACTCGTCGGCAGCGACCGCCCCTTCGTCACCGTTTCCGGTACGCCGGCTGTGCCGGGCCGCGCCTCCACCGAGGCCGACCCCGCGATCGTCGACGGGCCGGTCGGAGGTCGCGGCCGCGCCGTCACAGCTGTCCTGGGCCTGGCCTCGCGCGGGATCCGCAGCACCGCCATCCGCTTGCCGCGGACGGTGCACAACAACGGCACCGGCGGGTTCGCCGGTTTGTTGACCGACATCGCGCGCCGCACCGGAGTATCCGGCTACCCGGGCGACGGCACACAACGCTGGCCGGCCGTGCACGCGCTCGACGCGGCCGTCCTCTTCCGGCTGGCCCTGGAGCTGGCACCGGCCGGGACCTCCTGGCACGCCGTGGCCGACGAGGGTGATCGGGTGCGTGACATCGCCGCGGTCATCGGCCGGCGGCTGGGCCTGCCGGTACAGGCGGTGCCAGCGGAGACCTACGGTCCGCTCGGCCCGATCTTCGCGGCCGACCAGCCCTCGTCCAGTACCCACACCCGAGAGGCGCTCGGCTGGCAGCCCAAGCACCCGAGCCTTCTCGAGGACCTGGAGAACATCCAGTCCTGATGGTCGACCGGGAAATCGGTGAGGTCCGCTGCCGGCGCGAGCGCCGGCAGCGAAGACCCTCGAGCGTTGCCGGCGATCGACCGTCCTGGCGCGGCGACGTTCCCCACTCATGCCGCGGGTCGTGCCCTGCTGTCCCCACTACGGCGCACAGGTGACGGTACACAGAGCACCGCACACGACCGGGTGCAGCTCCACGACGGTGAGGGCGGGAAAGGGGCATTCCGTACACCTTCTTGAACGTCTCGACCGCAGCCAACCGCATGACGATCGTCCGTGCGTACCGCGGCCTCGATCGCCGCGAGGCGCGTGCGCCGGTCGGTACTGGTCACGACCGCGACTCGTGGCGGCCCCAGCTCCGGCCGAATCCCGGACGGCTACACGCCGCACGGAGACGGCTGGGCAGGCGGTGGATTGCCGGGCGGCTCGATCGGGCACAGAGCCCTGGTGACCGCCATCGTCCAGTCATACCGACCCGAGGAGGTCCGGATGAAGTTCCAGATCAGGAAGACATCGAACAACCAGTACCGGTTCAACATCGTGGCCTCCAACGGGCAAGTGGTGGCCACCAGCGAGACCTACGTGCAGAAGGCCTCAGCGGTCAGCGCAATCGAATCGATTAAGAAGAACGTCGGGGCCGCACCCACCGAGGACCTCACCTCGGCAACGCCCTGATCAGTCCGGCGTGGCGGTGCGCCGGCCGAGACCTGGGTTGATCGATTGATGGGCGAAGGGCACCCGATTCGCAGCGCGAGCTTCTTGATTCCGCTGCGTCCGTGGGTCATCGGGTTCGCGTACCTGTTCTCCATCAGGACCCAAGGGACAGACGGAGGGCGCCAAAGGGGTGCCGGGCTGTTGACATCCCAATATTTACGTCGTTGATTCGGACCATGGCAGACAACTCGTCCGCTCGGCGTGCCGGCAGTACCCGGCGCGCATTCCTGTCCACCTCGGCCCTCGCGGCGGCGGGCATCCCCTTGCTCGCCGACGCCGGATCGGCCGCCAGCCCGCTCGCCGGGCCGGAGCCAGAGCCGGGCCTGCGTGACATGCTCAAGCATGTCGACCCCAGGCGTATAGAGGCGACCGTTCAGCGGCTGGTCTCCTTCGGCACCCGGCACACCGCCTCCAGCCAGACCGACCCGCTGCGTGGCATCGGCGCAGCGACGAACTGGGTGTACGGCCAACTGCAAGACATCGCGGCCACCTCGAACGGCGCGATGACCGTGCAGAAACAGTCGTTCGTCCAACCGGTGTCCAACCGCATCCCGGTGCCGACCACGATCACGAACGTGATCGCCACGATGGCCGGCACCGCGTCCCCGCAGCGGTATTACGTCGTGACCGGCCACCTGGACTCGCGGGTGACCGACGTGCTCGACTTCACGAGCGACGCCCCCGGCGCCGACGACGACGCGTCAGGCGTCGCGGTCGTGCTCGAGCTGGCCCGGCTGTTTGCAACCCACCCGCGGTTCCCGGGCACCTTGTTGTTCGCTACCGTCGCCGGAGAGGAGCAAGGCCTGTACGGCTCTGCCTTCATGGCGCAGCAGATGGCGGCCGCCGGCGCGGACGTGCAGGGCATGTTCAGCAACGACATCGTGGGGGCCTCGCAGGCTTGGGACGGAACGAAGCCCGACCCGCGCACCCTGCGGCTGTTCGTCGAGGGCATCCCGACCGCCGCGACCGCCGGACAGATCTCGCTCATGCAGTCGGTGGGCGGCGAGAACGACGGCGCGACCCACCAACTCGCCCGCTTCGTCACCCACGCGGCGCCTTTCGAGCTGACCGGCATGAACGTGCGGGTCATCTGGCGGCGCGACCGCTACCTGCGCGGCAGCGACCACCTGTCGTTCCAGCAGCACGGCTACCCGGCGGCCCGGTTCACCGAGCCACGGGAGAACTTCCACCACGAGCACCAGAACACCCAGGTGGTGGGCGGCGTCCAGTACGGCGACCTGATCGACTTCGTCGACTTCGACTACATGGCG